>NZ_JAZDAR010000021.1:0-1013 GCF_036680945.1 Pseudoalteromonas sp. P80D2 | reverse complement strand
TAGAGCCTTAATCCTAGCGCCTAATGTTTTCTTTCGTAGGCGTGAAACTTGTTTCGCGCGTTTGTTTATAAGAGGCGTTTCAAACGCCAAACATTTATGGTTCACGGCAAAAGCCGTTCCTACATAAAAATGTTTAAGGTTTTGTCGCCATAAATAGCGACTTACAAAGACTAGCCATTGGTAAAAACTAATTGAGATGGGTTGTCTGTTTGAATAAACAAGACTCTTGTCACTGTTGAACCTGATTCGTCTTTTGATGTGTTTGTGAAAAGGTAGTTTTCATCAAAAGTACTCAACTTATCAAGATCAAAATCAGAGTTAGCCTCATGGTGAAATGACATAGCACAGACTTTACCTCTGCAAGCAAAGTCTTCAGCATAAACATCGTTTGTGCGAATTTGATTCAACATCTCGAGCAGCTTAACTTCTCTTTCTATTGAATTATCGGTTTCTTCTGCACCTCGTACATTATTCAAAAAGTCATGAAATTCAGGAATTGTGATTGCGCCAAATACGCTTTGCTGTTTAATTTGCTCATTATCAGTGATGAATAAATTGGTAACAGATTCTGATGATGAAAAATGTCTATCAGCTAAATTCGTTTGTTGACCTTGCTCTTCACTCACCTTATTACCTTCAGGATCTGAACTGGCTAATTGTTTAACTTGAATAGTGCTTTGATGTGTATCTTTGTTATTCGCCGAGATCACTTCTTTATTAGAATCACTGTTAACTTGACTCTCTATTACGGTAGCCGTCACCTCACTATTGTTGCTCGATGAAGTAACCAAATAAGTTATTAGCGAACTGATAGCAATCAAAATTAAAACTGTGAATCCATTTAGTTTAACCATTACTAAAATCCTTTTATTTTTAAACCTTAATTCCTTGAAAATACAATAGATTATTTTGTATGACAAGTAATGATTTTTTAGTTTATAAGATACAAGGGGAAGTTTGTAGGAGGCGTTTCAACGCCGAACAAGTAGCAGCGATTTTACATCGCGTCCTAG
>NZ_JAZDAR010000003.1:0-10874 GCF_036680945.1 Pseudoalteromonas sp. P80D2 | reverse complement strand
AAGCCATTCCTACGAACGCATCAGATTTATATCGCGTTTACTCTCGTATCTCGTATCTCGTATCTCGCACCTAGCACCTCGCATCTCTCACCTCGCATCTCTCACCTCGCACCTAGCTCCTAGTCCCTAGCCCCTCGAACCTAGTTACTTTTAACTCGCTCGCATATCTCGCGCATTTGTTGTTTTATTTCGGGTTCTTTTTCATCGAATAATTTGGTGATACGTTCGATATAGGCATGGTTTTCTTCGAATGGCACGCCGATCTCGTAGACGTCGGCAGCTTCTCGTAGCATTTCTTTATCAAACTCACTGAAAATATTGACCATTTCTTGGGCTTTTTCTCGTTCAATACCGAGTGCTTCAAATGATGAACGGCCCATGCGCATGGTGCTGTCGTAGGTTTCGCGAATAATATCTCGACAGCCGTAAGCCCATAAATCGTATACATGATGGCGGTCTACGGCGCGGGCAACCACATGTAAATGCGGGTAATTTTGCATCGCATAGCGAACTAATTTAGTGATTTGTTCGGCATCATCAAGCGCAACAACCAGCAGTTTTGCATCTTCAATGCCTGCAGCACTGAGTAGATCTGGTCGAGTGGCATCACCAAAAAAGTTACGAATACCAACACGCTCAAGGGCCTCAAGTTGTTTGTAGTTGTAATCAATCACGGTGGTTTTATAGCCGCCAGCTTGTAAAATACGGTCAACCAGCCCACCCATTCTGCCTGAGCCTGCGATGATCACATGGCTATCATCAGGGAACTCTTCTGTTTCTTTTCCTGCTTGCTCACAAATAAAGCGCGGTGCTATCACACGTTGATAGAGAATAAATAACCCCGGCGAAAGCAGCATTGATAAGGTCACAACCAGTAATAGTTGGTCGGCAACGGCTGCGGCTAAAACATTATTAGACACACTGTAAGCCAGTAGTACAAAACCAAACTCACCAGCTTGTGCAAGCCCTAGTGCTAACAACCAAAGTGCGGCGCCTCTTAAGCCAAAAATGCGGCCTAAAATTAATAGCACAACTGTTTTAGTTGCAATCAGTGCGCCGGTTAATAGCACGATGGTAGCTAGGTTATCTGCGAGTAATTGAAAATTGATACTTGCGCCAACGGTGATAAAGAATAATCCAAGTAATAGCCCTTTGAAGGGATCGATATTACTTTCAAGCTCATGTTTATAAGGTGAATTTGCAAGCACAACACCCGCTAAAAAGGTGCCAAGTGCAGGTGATAAGCCAACTAATGACATCATCAAAGCGATACCAATCACGAAGAATAAGGCTGTAGCGGTAAATAGCTCGCGAAGCCGTGCTTGTGCAACAAATCTAAAAATCGGTGCGGTTAAGTAGTTACCGCCAAAAACGACGAGCGCAATCATACCTAAAGTAACCAGCGCTGCTTGCCAGCTCTCAAGGTTTGCTACCAAACTCAAACCACCATGACCGTCTTCGCTTGCATGGGCTGTACCTGCAATGGCGGGTGCTAATTCAGGTAAAGCAAGCAAGGGAATAAACGCAAGCATAGGAATAACGGCTATGTCTTGGGTGAGTAGTACGCTAAATGAGGCTTGGCCACCATCTGATTTTAATAGCCCGCGCTCTGAAAGCGTTTGCAGCACAATCGCGGTCGATGAAAGCGATAAAATTAAGCCTATTGTAAGTGCTGTTTGCCAAGCATGGCCAAATGCTAAACCAATCCCAGTAAACGCGGCAGCTGATAAAATCACTTGTCCGCCACCAAGGCCAATAAGCTGTTTTCGCATTGACCAAAGCGCTTTGGGTTCAAGTTCTAAGCCAACAATAAACAGCATCATTACTACACCAAACTCAGCAAAATGCTGGATGGCAATCACATCAACATTTAAAAATGTCAGTGTTGGCCCAATAACAATACCTGCGAGTAAATAGCCAAGCACAGAGCCAAGCCCAAATTTGCTGGCAATAGGCACGGCGATAATGCCTGCAATGAGGAATATATAGGCGATTAAGAGAAAGTCAGTCATCGTAATCCTGTTTGTTTTTAATTAACTATGGTTGTTTTCGCTAGTTTTGCCAGCAGTTAGGTAGTGAATGCAATCAAAATACGAATTTAGTCAGTAAAATGACAACAAGGCATGGTGTTTAGTCAAAACGAGTAAGACAAAGTAAGGGGTAAAAAATCATCGATTTTTCCTTAAAAATACTTGCGTAGCGCTAGGCTAGGTATATACTCGCAACACATTTAATAGGAGCAAAAAATGAGCAAAAAGAAACAACGCACACAAGGCCAAGTAGATACTGGTCGCGGTGTCATTAACGATAATGTGTACGCCGCAATGGTGACATCTAAGCTGTTCACAGCAAAAGTAGAGAAGCCTAAAAAAGGTAAAGGTGCATATCAACGTAAGGCAAAACATGCAGGACGAGAGTCCTATTTAATCGCTGCTTAATTAAGTTGTGATCAAATAGGATTTTTGTGAAAAGCAAACACTGAGTGTTTGCTTTTTTTATGACTAAATTTCGTGTTAAGAATAATTTTCACTCTATTTTTATAGAAATTATTACCTGAAAACTAATTTATTCGTTATATACCCATAATCGATACGGTAATTATTTTCGCCTACCCTCACACAAACGTTGCTTGTTTTTTATACAAGCCAGAAGTGCCGTGCTTTCCATGGTTAAAATATTGTTAACTTTATGTTCATTCTTACTCGGTAGAATCATCCTCGTTTTTGCTTGTTGATAAAAATAATTAATTCTTTTTTAGTGGTTTTAACTGAATCTCGCATCAAAAAGTGTGTTTATTTTACCCTTTAAAGGTAAATACAAGCTTGACGTAATAGCGCTTTGTGTTACTTTAAAGTTGAATTTGTAAAATAAATGTTATTAAAACTTTGGGCGGAGGGAGCGAATGAGCTCGCATAAATTAATAAGAAATGCCTTTAAACTGAGTGCGCTGTCACTAGGTTTATACGGCTTTACAGCACAGGCTGCGATTGATTGCAGCAACTTAGAAGTGTGGCAACAAGGGCAAACACATGTTGGTGGTGATCAGGTTCAGGCACAAGGTAGCGCTTATGAAGCGAAGTGGTGGACGCAAACCAACCCTGTGGAGACTTCTGGTGTCGATCAAGAGTGGCGTTTATTGGGTGTTTGTGACAGCGTTGTCAATGAGAATCAAGCACCTCAAATTAGCAGCTTAACACCCGCAGAGGGTTCTTTATTTACCACAAGTGACAGCGTTGTCATAAGCGCTGTCGCCGCTGATCCTGATGGTAGCGTGGCAAGTGTAGAGTTTTTTGTTGATGGTACATCGCTGAGTGTAGTGACAAGCGCACCTTATTCAGCGAGCTGGCAAGCAACGCAAGGCAGCCATGTGATAAGCGCGGTCGCAACGGATGATTTGGGGCTAACCTCTACAGCGGTTGCACATTCAGTGAGTGTGTCTGATGACGTTGAGCCGGTTAACCAAGCGCCAGTGGCAAGCATTGAATTTAGCTCACTGCCATCACAAGTAACTGTGGGTGACAGTGTGGTGTTTGCGCTTTCTGGCACTGATAGCGATGGCCAAGTGACTGCGTTATCGTTAACTGAAAACAGCACTGAAGTTCATCAAGCAAGTGCCGCTTCTTCAAGTTATACGTGGCAGGCTCCAGCACTTGGGCAATTTTCATTTACCTTAACGGTGACCGATAACGAAGGCGCGACGGATACACAAAGCAAAGTTGTTAATGTTGTTGAAGCAACAGAACCTGGTAGCGATTGTAAACCGCAAGGCTTATACCAAACACCGGGTGTGAATACCCCATACTGTAGTGTGTATGATACAAATGGCCGCGAGAAAATGGGCGCCGATCATCCACGCCGAGTTATTGGTTATTTTACGAGTTGGCGAAATGGTGCCAATGGTCAGCCAAGCTACTTAGTTAACGATATTCCTTGGGACAAGATCACCCATATCAACTATGCCTTTGCGCATGTTGATGGCAATAACAAGGTCTCGATTGGTGATCCAAATGCCGCTGGCAACCCAGCGACAAACATGACTTGGCCGGGCGTAACAGGCGCTGAAATGGATCCAAGCTTTAGTTACACAGGTCACTTTAACTTACTCAATAAATTCAAAAAACAACACCCAGATGTAAAAACCTTAATCTCTGTAGGTGGCTGGGCTGAAACCGGTGGTTATTTTGGTGAAGACGGTACTCGCGTAAACAGCGGTGGTTTCTACACGATGACAACCAATGCTGATGGCTCAGTAAACCAAGCGGGGATTGATGCTTTTGCGAAAAGCGCCGTTGAATTTATTGAAACTTACGGTTTTGATGGTGTCGATATTGATTACGAATACCCATCGTCAATGAATGACTCAGGCCACCCTGATGATTTTCCTATCTCTAATGCACGTCGCGCAGGTCTTAATGCCTCGTATCGTGTATTGATGCAAAAACTACGTGAAGAACTTGATATTGCAGGTGAAAAGGCTGGTAAGCATTACTTATTAACGATTGCTTCACCATCTTCAGGTTACTTATTACGTGGCATGGAAACATTCCAAAGCGTGAAGTATCTCGATTACGTTAACATTATGTCTTATGACTTACATGGTGCATGGAATTCACATGTAGGCCACAACGCAGCCTTGTTTGATACTGGTCTTGATTCTGAATTAGCGCAGTGGGGCGTTTATACCACCGCTGAGTTTGAAGGAATCGGTTACTTAAATACGGATTGGGCTGTGCGTTACTTCCGCGGTGCGGTTTCTGCGGGTCGAATCAATATTGGTATTCCATATTACACTCGTGGCTTTAAAGATGTGTCGGGTGGTACTAATGGTTTATGGGGCCAAGCAGCGCTGCCAGATCAATCAAAATGTGCTAAAGGGACAGGCGTTGGTGAGAAAAACCAATGCGGTAATGGCGCACTTGGCATAGATAACCTATGGCACGATAAGAACGATGTTGGTGAAGAAATGCCTGCAGGTTCGAACCCACTATGGCATGCGAAAAATCTCGAAAACGGCATTAACCCTTCTTACCTTGAAATCTATGGTCTAACGCCAGAAACCGATGCAGATGATGTGTTAACAGGTACTTATACACGTTTTTACGATGATGTAGCAGTTGCTCCATGGCTTTGGAATGCAGAGAAAAAGGTTTTCTTATCAATTGAAGATGAGCAATCAATGGCAACCAAAGTTGATTATGTTATCAACAATGGCCTTGGCGGCATCATGTTCTGGGAACTTGCTGGTGACTATGATTATGACTCAGCGAAAGGTGAGTACTTCATGGGCTCAAGCTTAACCACACTTGCTTACGATAAATTTAACCAAAGTGGTGTGGCTTACAACACTCATCAAGGCAATGTCGATTTCACCCTGCCAAGCGAAGCGGTTGACGTAAGCTTTACAGTGAAAGACTTCCCAATTGGTGATGATAACTACCCAATTTCACCTACATTCGCATTCACCAATAACTCAGGTATCGACTTAAGCGGCGCGAAAATCAGCTTTGATGTGCCCGTTTCTACCTCGGCAATTTTCAAATCAAATTGGAATGCACAAGAAAAGCTCGGCATGGCTGTTGAAGCGAATGGCTCGAATGCAGCTGGCGATAATATCGGCGGCTTTGAAAATGAGTTCCATCGTTTTTCAATCACCTTAGTGAATGAGTGGGGCGGTATCGAAAAGTCGTTTAACACAGGTGAAACCGTTGAGGCGCAAGTTATGTACTACATGCCAATTACGGGCCCATCTAACTTCACAATTGAGAAAAATGGCAAAACCTACGCCTTCAAATACGAATACCCAATGCTACCAGATGGCACTGCAGGTAGTAGTGATACTGGCGGTGATACTGGCGGTGATACCGGTGGTGATACGGGTGGCGAGGGAAGCTGTAATGGTGTTGATGTAGCAAGCATCCCTGTGTATCCAAATTGGCCGCAAACTGATTGGGCTGGTAATCCAAGCCATGCTGTTGGCGGCGACCTAATGAATCACAACAACGTGATTTACGAAGCAAAGTGGTGGACGAGCACAGAGCCAGGCACATCTGCTGACTGGACGGTGAGTTGCACGCTTTAACCAACTAAGCGGAGCAAGGACTTTGCTCCGCATTTCTACAGCGAGAACAACAATGAAAGTAATGAAATCAAAGGCATTGTCTTTATCGGCAGTGGCAACCAGCATGCTGATTGCCTGTGCATCAAGCCATGTGAATGCCCACGGATTCTTAGAAAGCCCAAAGGCACGCCAAGCATTTTGTAATGCCGATGGCGGGTACTGGTGGCCTGCTGATGGTACAGGGATCCCTAATCTTGCTTGTCGCGCAGCGTTTGTTGAAGCAGGACATGTGCAGTTTGTGCAAGACATTGAATACTCGGCAAATACGGTTAACTACACTGACCTTGAAGCAGTAAAACAAAGTGTACCTGATGGCCGATTATGTGCCGCAGGCGACCCAGAAAAACGCGGTATGGATTTACCTTCAGCACATTGGCAGCGCAGTGAGGTTATTCCTAATGCAAATGGCGATATTTTAGTGCGCTTTTTAGCGAGTACGCCGCATAACCCGAGTTTTTGGCAGTTTTATTTAACAAAACCGGGCTTTGATAGTGCAACTCAAGTGCTTACTTGGGATGATCTAGAGCTTGTTGAAGAGTACGGCAATCTTGATTTTAGCATTGACGCTAACAACGATCGTTACTATGAAATGAGCGTATCGATTCCACAAGGGCGCAGTGGCGATGCCATTTTATACACGCGTTGGCAACGAGATGATGCCGGTGGCGAAGGCTTCTACAACTGTAGCGATATTAATATCGTTAGCGATGCGACCCCGACAGAGCCAAGCGATTGGACAGCAATCAGCTACTTTGTTCGTCAAGGACAAGACGCTGAGGTTGGCGGTAGTGTGTCAGCTCGGTTATTTGATGAAAATGGCCAAGAGTTACTTACTCAACAAATGCAGATCACAGCTGATAATCAGGCTAATTGGCAGGCTGAATTTGCAGCGCTGTTAAACCTTAATTACGCGCACTTAGTTAATATTGGCGTGCAAAATAGCACTGGAGATATTGCCTTTGATGCGTCTGATTTAATGACTAATCAAGTCTTTACAACGAATGCAAACTACAGCTTTGCACTAAGCATACAAGCAGCTCCTGACAATACCGCGCCGAGAATTCATCAACCAGATGACCTTCAAGTCGAAGAAGAAAGCAGCACTGCGATACACCTGCACGCCTTTGATGATCAGCAAAGCACCTTAACTTATAGCTGGGATGTACCGGCACCACTGAGCTTTACGGGTAATGATGCCAACATCACGCTAAACGCCCCTGCTGTGGATGCTAATGCAAGTTACACCGTAAGTGTATCTGTGTCAGATGGCGAGCTCACAAGCCAAGTAAGTTTTACCGTGACTGTGCTTAATAGCACTGTGGTCGACCCTGATCCAGTTGATCCGAGCGTGCCTGCTTGGAATAGCACAAGCCAATACAACACGGGCGATAAAGTGAGTTTCAACGGTGGAATCTACAGCGCGAAATGGTGGAACCAAGGCGCACAACCAGACAGTAGTGATGCATGGCAGCTTGAATCTGGCAGTGCATCAATCGAATGGAACAGCGGCAAAGCCTATCAAGGCGGCGACGAAGTAACCTATCAAGGACAGCGCTATCGAGCGCAGTGGTGGACCCAAGGAGATGTACCGGGTGCCAGCCAAGTATGGACAGAAATCTAAAGTTTTGTAGTTCAAACTTTATCAATAACAGCGTAACGCTATATAAAAACAGATAAGAGAGAATCATGAATATAAAACAATTAACCGCAGCCATTGGTGTTGCACTCTTTGCAAGTGCAGCGAATGCAGCACCTTCAACACCAACCATTATTTGGGAGCCACAAGAATACTCATTTGTTGAGGTTGATCTTGAGGGCACAGGTTCATATAAGAGCTTGGTGAACCGCGTTGATGAAGTCACTATCAGCATTGAATGGAACGCATGGAGTGGGGATGGCGGCGACAGCTATAAAGTGTATTTCGATGATATGTTGGTTAATGAAGGCTCGCTGGCAGCAGGCACTAAAAGTGGTGTTATTAGCTTCCCGTATGATAAAGCAGGTCGTCACACATTATATGTAGAACTATGTGAAGGCGGTACCACCTGTGCTCGCAGTGAAGGTAAGCCAATTGTTATTGCCGATACAGATGGTGGACACTTAGCGCCATTGCCGATGGATTATGATCCAAATAACCAAAATATTGGCACTAAAGATGGCCTTGTAACCGGTGCCTACTTTGTTGAATGGGGTATTTATGGTCGCGATTTCGACGTAACTAATATCCCAGCGCAAAACCTCAGTCATATCTTGTATGGATTTATTCCAATTTGTGGACCTAATGACTCGTTAACAGGTGGGCCTAAAAACGCGTTAAATACTGCCTGTGCAGGCTCGCAAGATTTTGAAGTGGTGATCCACGACCCTTGGGCTGCGATTCAAAAAGCGCTACCGGGTGTTGATAGTAATGACCCAATTCGTGGTACGTATTCGCAGTTAATGGCGTTAAAGCAGCGCTACCCTGATCTGAAAATTTTACCATCAGTGGGTGGTTGGACTTTATCAGACCCATTTGCCTACTTTACCGATAAAGCAAACCGCGACACATTTGTGGCATCAATGGAAGAGTTTTTAAGAACGTGGAAGTTCTACGACGGTGTTGATATTGACTGGGAATACCCAGGTGGTCAGGGGGCTAATCCAAACTTAGGCGACCCAGTTGCTGACGGCCCAGCATACGTTGCGTTAATGCAAGAGCTGCGCGCGATGCTTGATAAGCTTGAAGCAGAGACAGGTCGTGAGTATGAGTTAACATCAGCGATTGGTGCTGGTTACGACAAAATTGAAGATGTCGACTACTCACAAGCTCAGCAATATATGGATTACATTTTCTTAATGAGCTACGACTACTATGGTGCATGGAGCAATGTAACTGGCCATCAGGCTGCGCTTTATTGTTCATCGCATTTCCGTGTTGGTCAGTGTGATGGCACGGGTGTTGATGAAGAAGGCGTTCCATATAAAGGCCCTGCTTATACAACTGATAATGCAGTGCAAAATCTACTTGCGCAAAACGTACCATCGAAGAAAATCGTGGTAGGTGCTGCTATGTATGGCCGTGGCTGGGAAGGTGTTTATCCAGAAAACGCGACTATCGCTGATAACCCTATGACAGCACCAGGAAACGGCAAACTTAAAGGCACTACAGCGCAAGGCGTATGGGAAGACGGTGTTATTGATTACAAAGGCATCAAAACTTACATGTTGGGCGCTGCAGAAAATGGCATCAATGGGTTTGAAACAGGTTATGACGAACAAGCCGAAGCCGCTTATGTATGGAACCGTAGCAACGGTAAATTAATTACATACGATAACCGTCGTTCTGTTTTGGCAAAAGGTGCTTATGTTAATCAATATAATTTAGGTGGTCTGTTTGCATGGGAAATTGATGCTGATAATGGCGATATTCTTAATGCCATGCACGAGGCACTTGGTGGTACCGTCACTGAGCCTAGCAATAGAGCGCCAGTGGTATCTGTATCAAGCACTGTATCTGTTAACTCTGGCGAAAGTGTATCTGTTAGTGCATCGGCAACAGATGCTGATAACGATCCGCTAAGCTTTAGCTGGACAGCTGACAGTGCGTTAACAGTAAGCGGTGAAAATTCAAATACCCTTGTAATCACAGCGCCATCAGTGAGTGCTGATACGCAATACACGGTTACTGTCAGTGTGAGCGATGGCGAGGCAAGTGTAAGCCGTAACGTTACAGTGAATGTAGTAGCACCAACGACAGGCGAGAACCAAGCACCAGTCGTTGCGGCAATTACTGATAAAACAGTGGCAGAAGACGCGAGTGTGGACGTGGCTGTTTCGGCATCTGATGCTGATGGAGATACGCTTTCATACAGCTGGACAGTGCCAGCAGGCTTAACGTTAGTAGGCTCTGGTGCTGATGTGAGTTTACAAGCGGGCAGCGTTGATGCAGATACAAGTTATGTTGTGTCGGTTTCGGTAAGTGATGGTCAAACTGCAACAGCAGTGAGCTTTAATGTCACCGTGACAGATTCTGGTACAACAACTCCGCCAGATGGTGAAACCACATGGGATGCAGCGGCGACTTATGTTGGTGGTGATACGGTGATTTATAACGGCGTAGAGTACACCGCTAAGTGGTGGACACAAGGTGAGCGCCCTGATTTAGGCGGCCCATGGGAAGCAACTTCACAACCAACCGATGGGAACGGTGATGTTGTGTGGCAAGCTGCGGGTATCTACAACGGTGGCGACCAAGTCACTTACCAAGGTAATAAATACGAAGCGAAATGGTGGACTCAAGGAGACGAGCCAGGTGTCGCGGATGTATGGAAAGCACTTTAAGTGTAATAACCACATTTAATGCCCATCATTAAAATGTGATTTCCCTTCAAAGCAGCCTTATGGCTGCTTTTTTGTGGGGGGAAGTTAGAAAGAGTAAAGTTAGCGAGGGGAAAGGGGAAAGAAGCTGTCAGCTTTCAGCCTTCAGCGGTCAGACGACCTGTAGCAGCGGCTTTATGCCGCGACAATTAAAGTGAAATGTTTGAAATTTATTTCGCGGGAGGAGTATTTAAACCACTAAAATAACTTGTAGGTCGGGCTTTAGCCTGTTTATGTTAACGGTTTTGTGTCGCCATAAATGACGACCTACTCCGCCTTCAGCGGTCAGACGCGCGAAACAAGTTTCACGCCTACGGGGGAAACATCAGGCGCTAGGTTTTAGGCGCTAGGACGCGATGTAAAATCGCTGGCTTTTAGTCGTTAGAGGTCAGATATTAGA
>NZ_JAZDAR010000020.1:24834-25417 GCF_036680945.1 Pseudoalteromonas sp. P80D2 | reverse complement strand
GTACAGAGACTCCCTCAGCAACAACCCCCGTAGGAGGCACTTCAGTGCCGAATCTAGACCTTAACAAACACACTCATGGCTAAAGCCATTCCTACGTGATACGTATCTCAGATGTCAGTTGAACTGTGTGGTGTTTAGTACAGAGTCACCCTCAGCAACAACCCCCGTAGGAGGCACTTCAGTGCCTAATTCAGACCTTAACAAACACATTCACGGCTAAAGCCATTCCTACGTGATAAGAATCTCAGACGTCAGATATTAGATGTCAGTTGATCTACCGGGTTGTTAGGTAACTGAGTCTCCCTCAGCAACAAACCCCTGTAGGAGGCACTTCAGTGCCGAATCTAGACCATAACAAACAAATTCATGGCTAAAGCCATTCCTACGTGATAAGAATCTCAAACGTCAGATAATAGATGTTAGTTGATCTACCGGGTTGTTATGTAACTGAGTTACCCTCAGTAACAAAACCCCGTAGGAGGCACTTCTGTGCCGAATTCAGACCTTTACAAAAACATTCACGGCTAAGCCATTCCTACAAGTACACTTTGCCTAGAGCCTAGAGCCTAGAGCCTAGAGCCTA
>NZ_JAZDAR010000020.1:0-24783 GCF_036680945.1 Pseudoalteromonas sp. P80D2 | reverse complement strand
AGGAAGACGCAGCAACAATCACCCACACCGCGCGGCTGATCGCTGACGGCTGAAAGCTGATAGCCCTGTGATGTGTTGGGTTTCACTTCGCTCTACCCAACCTACGCCAGACCTTCAAACTTTCCCCTCGCTAACTTTACTCTCGCAACTCGTAACTCAAACTCATCCCCCAAAAACAAAAACGCCAGCATATAGCTGGCGTTTTTTAATCTGAGGGTAAGCTTGATATTAAGCTTTTGGACCTGCTGATTTGATTGCTTCTGAAACATCGTATTTAGCGAAGTTTTCAGTGAAGTCAGAAGCTAGCTTGTTTGCGTATTCTGCGTACTTCTCTTTATCTTCCCATGTGTTGATTGGGTTAAGAAGTTGGCTGTCTACACCTGGAACTGCAACTGGTACATCTAGGTTTAGAACGTCGATGTGTTGAGTTTCAACATCTGCCAGTTTACCTGATACGATTGCATCAACTACAGCACGTGTAGTCGGGATATCGAAGCGTTGACCAGTACCGTAAGGGCCACCTGTCCAACCTGTGTTAACTAGGTATACTTTAGCGCCGAATTCACGTACACGCTTCATTAGAAGCTCTGCATAAACGCCAGCAGGACGTGGGAAGAACGGAGCACCGAAACATGTTGAGAACGTAGACTCGATGTCGCTTGTTGAACCGATTTCAGTTGAACCTACTTTCGCAGTGTAACCGCTTAAGAAGTGGTATGCAGCAGCTTCTTCAGTTAGTACTGAAACTGGTGGTAATACACCACTTACGTCACATGTTAAGAACACAACGGCTTTTGGCTCGCCAGCACGGTTTTCTACTTTACGTTTTTCAACGTGCTCAAGCGGGTAAGCTGCGCGGCTATTTTGTGTCAGGCTTGTATCATGGAAATCTGGTACACGATTTTCGTCAAGTACCACGTTTTCTAAGATTGTACCGAAGCGAATTGCATTCCAAATAACTGGTTCGTTCTTTTGTGAAAGGTCGATACATTTAGCGTAACAACCACCTTCGATATTAAATACGCTACCAGGTGCCCAACCGTGCTCGTCATCACCAATAAGGAAACGAGTAGGATCTGCAGATAATGTTGTTTTACCTGTACCAGATAGACCGAAGAATAACGCAGTATCGCCTGCTTCACCTACGTTTGCAGAGCAGTGCATTGGTAATACACCTTTTGCAGGAAGTAGGAAGTTTTGTACAGAGAACATTGATTTCTTCATTTCGCCTGCGTAGCGCATACCAGCTAGTAGTACTTTACGTTGTGCGAAGTTAATGATTACAGTGCCGTCACTGTTAGTGCCATCACGCTCTGGGTCACATACAAATGAAGGTACATTCATTACCTGCCACTCAGGGAAATCAGCAGTATTGTATGTTTGAGGTTCGATAAACATGTTTTTGGCAAAAATATGATGCCATGCAGTTTCTGTTGTAACTACAACTGGTAAATAGTGCTCAGGATCAGCGCCAACTTCTAGGTGAGAGATGAAGTGGTCGTTGCTTTTCACGTGCTCTTCTACACGGGCCCATAACGCATCAAACTTGTCTGCATCGAATGGGCGGTTTACGTTGCCCCATTGGATTTCGTTTTCAGTGCTTGGCTCTTGAACAATAAAACGATCTTTTGGAGAGCGGCCAGTGCGCACACCGGTTTTAGCAACAAAAGCACCATTAGCGGCTAGAGTCCCTTCGCCACGACGAATAGCGTGTTCGACAAGTTCAGCTGCTGTAAGATCAACAAAACTAGTAGCGTTTGCAGTCATGTTTATACCTAAATTGTGAGAGATTGAACGGGATAGCTCTGGGGTTCTTAGTTTTCCCTTTTGCTAAAATAATAGTAACAGAAGGATTAGGGATATTCGAGTGTCTGAAGGGCTTAAAAAGGCATATATTTGGCAAAAAACATGAATAATTTCAATGATACCGGTGTCATAAAATGGCGCTTTTTCATGACACCGGTATCATTAGTTTTGATATTTTTTTTAATAAAAAAGCCGCACTGATGGCGGCTTTTAATATAATAATATTTATTATGGTGTATTAATTAAATATGGCTTTAATATCTTGCTCGTTAAAGATGTAATCTTTTAAGCAATAATGACAGCTAATTTTTACTTCACCATTTGCTTGCACATCGGCAAGTAATTCGTCTTGACCTACATTTACTAATGCAGCAATTGTTTTGTCTCTGCTACAGCCACAACGGAAGCTAATAGACTGTGGTTCGAATAACTGAGGATTATCTTCATGGTAAAGTCGAGTCAGCACAGTATTGGCATCTAAACCTAGCAACTCTTCATCTTTAATCGTGTTACTGATCGCTTCAAGATGAGTGAAGTCTTCAACTGACTTGTCTTTATTTACAGGTAATACTTGCAAGAATAAGCCAGCAGCTTTGGCTGTGTCTGCTGTTACTTCAGTCGCAAACCAAAGACGTGTTTTTAACTGTTCCGATTGCTCAAAATAGTTTTCAAGGCATTTATCTAAGCTATCGTGCTCTAACGGTACAATACCTTGGTATCGCTCACCTTTAGTTGGCGTAATTGTAATAACCATATAGCCATTACCAATTAAGTCTTTTATTGAGCTACCGGTTACTTCACCTTGTAGACGTGCGATGCCTCGCATGTTTTGTTTATCGTCACCATTAATTACCGCATATTTAACAGGGCCGTCGCCTTGTAGTTGAACGGCAATTTCGCCTTCAAACTTTAAAGTAGCTGTTAATAAGCAGGTAGCAACAAGTAGTTCACCTAATAAGGTTTGCACAGGTGCTGGGTAATTATGGTTTGCGATCATCTCTTGATAAGTGTTTTCAATTTGTACGAGTTCGCCACGTACATCGAGCTGATCAAATATATAACGATGAAGTAAATCTTGTTGCATGAGTTGCATTACCTAACTTGATTTCATTTTTAACAGTTCACGTCTTTGCTTCTTATCTGGTTTACGATCAGGATGTGGAGCAAAGAAGCTGTTGTTCTTTCGGGCGATAGCATTTGCTTCGCGTTTCTCAATACTAGCTTGAGTTTCTTGATATAAGGTTTGTGCAATGGGGGCACCTTGACGTTTTTCAAGGATCTTTTCGATTGTCACAACCTTTTCGTCGACCCCTTGTAGCAGTTTTACCACTGCACCTACTTCGACAATTTTGCTGGGCTTGGTACGTTGTCCATTATAATGTACTTTGCCGCCTTGCACCATGTCTCGTGCTATTGAGCGGGTTTTATAAAAGCGGGCAGCCCATAACCATTTATCAAGGCGCACGCTTAATTCGTCTTGTTTGTCTTGCGACTTTTGAGTGTTACCTTTTGACACAATTGTGCTCTTTTAAAGCTGCTTATATATAGGCAAAATTTACCATGAAACTTAATCACAAAGAAATAGTCATAGTTATTCCTTGCAGCCCCTGTTTGTCGAAATTACCTTGTTTACAAAGTTTAATATACGTGCGCTTGTTGAATGAAAAATGAAAAGGTACTATAGGCCAGCTATCAAGCAGTAAATTAAAATAAGAAATAGAGTTTATGGATCAACACTTACAACAAGTTAAACAGTTTTTAAACGGCTTACCTCATGCCAAGCTAAGTGCATTTGTAGTGCTGTTAGTTCTTGTTTACATTGCTTTTTTGTCATCTAAGCTGTTTTGGCTTGTGTGGCCAGAACCCGATACAAGAGCACTGCCAGTAACCGGTGTTAACAGCATGGCTAAACGAGTTGAGACAGTCAGCTCTCGCCAAATTATTGAACAAAATCTATTCGGCAAAGTTGTTGTCGAAACTAAGAAACCTGCCGCGAAACAAAATCAAGTCATTAACAACGCCCCTGAAACACGTCTAAGTATTAACCTAACTGGTATTGTTGCGGTCAGCCAAAATGATCAAGCGGGTCTTGCTATTATTGAATCTCAAGGCAAGCAAGAAACCTATGTTGTCGATGATGCAATTAAAGGCACTCGTGCCAAGCTTGCTCAAGTATTACCTGACCGAGTAATTTTAGATGTAAGCGGCCGCTTTGAAACCTTAATGCTGGATGGCCTCGACTTTACTAAAAAAGTCTCTATGCCTGTATTGGCGGAGCGCAAAGAGTCAGAATTAACCGCAGGCCCTCAGCTTGTCGAAAATAATGAAATAAATGCGACTGAAGATGAAGATGTAAAAGAAGCGCTTATCGAAACGCGTGAAGAAGTATTAGACGATCCCGGTAAACTATTTGACTACATTCGCGTCTCTCAAGCGATGGTTGATGGCGAGTTAGTGGGTTATCGCTTAAGCCCAGGTAAAGATCCTGCTCTATTCAAGCAGATGGGACTAATGAATAATGATTTAGCTATTGCGATTAATGGCTATCAATTAAATGATTTGAAACAGGCAATGTCAGCAATAAACGAATTACGAAATAGTACTGACGCAAGTATCACTATCGAACGCGATGGTGAGCAAATTGATGTGCAATTTAGCCTGCAATAACTAGCTTTGGAGTTTTTATAGAATGGTTCACGCGCTACACCTCACAAAAATCAAAAAAGGGTTAGCTAAATATGCAGCGCTTTTTTTATTAACAGGATTATCGCTTTCAGTATCTGCTGTTGAGTATGCGGCTAATTTTAAAGGCACTGATATTAATGAATTTATTAATATCGTTGGTAAAAATCTAAATAAAACCGTCATTATTGACCCGAATGTGCGCGGCAAAGTCAATGTGCGCAGTTACGAGCTAATGGACGAGAAGCTTTATTACCAGTTCTTTTTAAATGTACTTGAGGTTTATGGTTATTCAGCTGTAGAGATGGATAACGGTATTATCAAAATTGAAAAAAGTTCTGACGCTAAAAAGTCGAACGTACCGCTGATCACTGAAGATAACCAAGCCAGTGGCGATATGATGGTGACACGTGTTGTACGTGTTAAAAATGTAAGCGTACAAGAGCTTGGCCCGCTAGTTCGTCAATTTAGTGATCAAAAAGATGGCGGCCACGTTGCTAACTTCAATGCAGCAAACGTGATGATGTTGACCGGTCATGCCGCGTCAGTTAACCGTTTAGTTGAAATCATTCGTTCGGTTGACCAAGCCGGTGATAAGCGCGTTGATATCGTAAAACTTAAATTTGCTACCGCTGACGATGTAGTGTCGGTTGTTGAGAATATTTACAAAGATGGTGGCAAAGGGAGTGTTCCTGAGTTTTTAATCCCTAAAGTTGTTGCTGATGGTCGTACTAACAGTGTGATTGTCAGTGGTGAAGCACAAGCGCGTACACGTGCTGTTGAATTGATTAGCCGTTTAGATGGTGAGCTAGAAAACCAAGGTAATACTAAGGTTATCTATCTTAATTACGCCAAAGCAGAAGACCTTGTAAAAGTATTGCAGGGCGTAAGCAAGACATTAGCAGAAGACGCGCAAGGCGGTGCAACAAAAACTCGCTCACGTAATCAAAACGAAACAAGCATTGAAGCACACCCAGATTCAAACTCACTCGTAATCACTGCACAGCCTGACACCATGCGTTCGCTTGAGCAAGTTATTGAACGTCTTGATGTTCGTCGTGCTCAGGTTTTAGTTGAAGCTATTATCGTTGAGGTGTTAGAAGCCGATGGTATCAACTTAGGCTTACAGTGGATTTCAGAGCAAGGCGGCATGATGCAGTTCAACAATGGCACCACAGTACCTGTTGGTTCGTTAGCTGTTGCTGCTGAACAAGCGCGTGATAAAACGATTGAAGGCACGGTAGTCGGTACTGAAACTGGCACTGTGACAAGTACCTCTGAAACACAAGAAGGTGACTTAACAGCACTTGCTTCACTACTTGGTGGTATTAATGGTCTAGCAATGGGTATTGTTAAAAATGACTGGGGTGCAATTATCCAAGCTGTTTCAACGGACACTAACTCTAATATTCTTGCTACGCCGTCTGTAACGACCATGGATAACGAAGAAGCATCAATGATTGTTGGTCAAGAAGTACCTATTATCACAGGTTCGCAAACAGGCTCAAATAACGCTAACCCATTCCAAACAGTTGAACGTCAAGAAGTGGGTGTGAAACTGAAAGTAACACCACAGATCAATGATGGCTCAGCAGTTCAATTAACGATTGAACAAGAGGTTTCAAGTGTAAGTGGTGCGACTGCGGTTGATATTTCAGTAAACAAACGTGCTATTAAAACTACGGTTATGGCTGATGATGGCGGCATGGTTGTACTTGGCGGCTTGATTGATGAAGACGTGCAAGAAAGTGTTTCTAAAGTACCATTATTAGGTGATATTCCGGTACTTGGTCATTTATTCCGCTCAACCAGCACGAGTAAGCGCAAGCGTAACCTGATTGTCTTTATTCGTCCTACCATTGTTCGCGATGGCATCAGCATGAATAAATTGAGCCACTCGAAATATAACTTTATTCGTGGCGAACAACACAAACAAAAAGAAGATGGTATTGATTTAATGCCGTTGACGGATGCACCAATTCTTCCTGAATGGAATGATGCTTTGATATTACCGCCAACGTACGAAGAGTACCTAAAACAACAAAACGCGAATGAGCGCAACGATGACTAATGCAATTACAGAAATCAATGATGAGTTAGCGTCAGAAGCGCCGGCAAGTCATGATGAGCTGCTAACAAGTGATGATCTTGTTAGCTTGCCAACCAAGCGTTTGCCATTCTCGTACGCGCGTCGTACAGGCGTATTATTGAGTAAAGATCAGGATAACTGGACTGTGTATTACCGCGGTGAGTTAGATGTTGATGCTTTACTTGAAGTACGCCGCATTGCGGGTCATGGTTTTTCGCTAGAACAATTACCTGATGACAAATTTGAGCTGTTGCTTGAGGCTTCTTATCAGCGTGATAGTTCTGAAACACAGCAAATGATGGAAGATATCGGCAACGAGGTTGATTTATTCTCGCTTGCAGATGAATTACCGCAAACTGAAGATCTTCTTGCTGGTGATGACGATGCACCAATCATCAAACTGATCAACGCAATGCTCAGCGAAGCAATCAAAGAAGGTGCTTCAGATATTCATATCGAAACCTTTGAGCAAGAGCTGGTAATTCGCTTTAGGGTTGATGGCGTATTAAAAGAAGTGTTAAAGCCGAACCGTAAACTCGCTTCACTGCTGGTGTCGCGTATTAAGGTTATGGCAAAGCTAGATATTGCTGAAAAACGTATTCCGCAAGATGGTCGTATTAGTTTACGTATTGCTGGTCGTGCTGTTGATGTGCGTGTATCGACAATGCCATCAAGCTTTGGTGAGCGTGTTGTATTGCGTCTACTTGATAAAAACAACGCGCGTCTGAACCTTGAAGATTTAGGTATGACTGAGCGTAACCGTGAATTGTTTGCTGATTTAATCAGTAAGCCGCACGGTATTATCTTAGTAACTGGCCCTACGGGTTCTGGTAAAAGTACCACCTTGTATGCGGGGATGAGCCAAATCAACTCACGAGACCGCAATATTCTTACTGTTGAAGATCCAATCGAGTACGAGATCCCAGGTATTGGTCAAACTCAGGTTAATACCAAGGTAGATATGACCTTTGCCCGAGGCTTACGTGCCATCCTTCGTCAAGACCCTGACGTCGTAATGGTGGGTGAAATCCGTGACCTTGAAACGGCACAAATTGGTGTGCAAGCGTCATTAACCGGTCACTTGGTTATGTCGACACTGCATACTAATACAGCTGCTGGTGCTATCACGCGTATGGAAGACATGGGCGTGGAGCCTTTCTTACTGTCATCATCGTTACTCGGTGTATTGTCACAACGTCTTGTACGTACTTTATGCAATAGCTGTAAAGAAGGTCACATTGCTGATGAGCGTGAGTGCCAGTTATTAGGTGTTAATCCTGCTGAGCCGCCAACAATTTATCGTGCAGTTGGTTGTGAAGAGTGTAACTTTAATGGTTATCGCGGTCGTACTGGTATTCATGAATTGCTGGTTGTTGATGAAACAATTCGCGAAATGATCCACAGCGGTAAAGGCGAACAAAGTGTTGAAAAATACATTCGCAAACATAGCCCAAGTATTCGCCAAGATGGCTGTAATCGCGTACTTGCAGGTCGCACTACCTTAGAAGAAGTCCTGCGTGTAACACGTGAGGAAGGTTAATTATGGCAGCATTTGAATACCGAGCCCTCGATGGCAGAGGTAAAGAGAAAAAAGGCATTCTTGAAGCTGATACGGTAAAGCAAATCCGCCAAACCTTGCGCGATCAAGGTTTAATGCCTTTAGAAGTCGTTGCTGCTGCAGAAGGTGAAAAGCAAGCGACTGGGGCAAAGGGCTCTCTATTTGGTAGCTTCTTTAAACCAAAAATTTCGACTTCAGATTTAGCATTAATCACTCGCCAGCTCGCAACTTTAATCCAGTCAGCATTACCTGTTGAAGGGGCTGTCATGGCGGTGGCTGAGCAGTGTGAAAAGCCGCGTTTAAAGCGCATGCTAATGGCCGTGCGCTCAAAGGTTGTTGAAGGTTATACCTTAGCAGATGGCATGAGTGAGTTTCCGCATGTATTTGATGATTTGTATCGCGCCATGGTGGCAGCCGGTGAAAAATCAGGTCACCTTGACCAAGTTTTAAATCGTTTAGCTGATTACACGGAACAACGTCAGCATATGCGTAGTCAAATCACACAGGCGATGGTTTATCCAACCATACTTGTGGTATTTGCTATTGCCATTGTCTCTGTATTGTTAGGTACTGTGGTACCAAAAATCTTGAAGACCTTCGAAAAATCAAAACAAGTATTACCCTGGACCACCGAATGGGTAATGGCTGCGAGTAATTTTGTACAAAATTACTGGTTTATAAGTTTAGTCATTATAACCGTGTTAGCAGTGGCTATTAAGCAAGCGCTTAAGCAGCCGCATATTCGTTACTGGTATGACGAAAAAGTGCTTTATTTACCGGGTATTGGTAAGGTAGCACGCGGTGTTAATACGGCGCGTTTTGCTCGAACTTTAAGTATTTTATCGTCAAGCTCAGTGCCGCTACTTGAAGGGATGCGTATTTCAGGTGGTGTACTGGTTAACGAAAAAATGAAAAAGTCAGTGCAAGATGCTGCAACACGTGTGAGTGAAGGGGCGAGTCTTCGTGCTTCACTTCAGCAAACCAAACTTTTCCCACCTATGATGCTACACATGATAGCCAGTGGTGAAAAATCAGGTGAACTTGAGCAAATGCTTGAGCGTGCTGCAAATAACCAAGATCGTGAGTTTGAGAGCATGGTAAACGTGTCTCTGAAACTATTAGAGCCCGCGATGATTGCTTCAATGGCGGTAATTGTATTGTTTATTGTTATGGCAATACTACAGCCGATTATGGCAATGAATAAGGCTGTAGGTCTTTAAATTAGGGAACACTAGAGCAATTAGCAGCTAACACTGCCGCTCTATAATAAATTTTTGAAGAAAGTTAGAGGTATTTTTGTGAACAAACAGTCAGGTTTCTCATTACTAGAAGTCATGGTAGTACTGGTTATCATCGGTATGATCATGTCAATTGTGGCGCCAAATATCATGGGTCAGCAAGAAGAAGCTGCAATCGATAAAGCACACTTAGATATTCAACAAATTGAAGATGCGTTAAGTCTATACAAGCTTAAAAACAAAGCGTATCCAACCACAGAGCAAGGCTTAGAAGCGCTAGTAAATAAAACAAGCATTGAGCCAATTCCAAAGCGTTTTCCTGATGGTGGTTTCCTTGAGAAATTACCAGAAGATCCATGGGGTAACCCTTACCAACTAATCAGCCCAGGAGAAATCGGTAAAATTGATATCTTTTCAATGGGTCCTGATGGTGAAGCTGGTACTGATGATGACATCGGTAACTGGGATGAAGAAAAGTAATAATGCCTAAATTCAGCCAACTGAACAAAGCTTATACACATCAAGGCTTACTATTATGGTAAGCCTTGGTCGTTTGCGTTTGGCTGGCCGTGCTAAGCACGCGAAAGGGTTTAGCCTCATCGAAATATTAATGGTGCTCGTGGTGATTGGTTTTGTCACCAAAATGGTTGCCTACAGTTTTGATGGTGGTGCTGAAGAAGAACTCGAAAAACAAGCGCTCAGATTACATACTACGATTAATATGGCGTCTGAGTTTGCGATTTTAAATCAGGTTGAGCTGGGTTTTCATCTTGACCAAGATACATTTGAATTTTTAGTTTTTGACGGTGATAAGTGGGTTACGTTTGACCGTGAAAAATTGTTTGCCCCAATTAAGGTTGATGAACGCTTTAAGCTCACTCTTAACCTTGATGATTTAGCCTGGGCACAAGATAACTTATTAGAGCAGTCAAACTGGCGTGAATTAATGAGCGGTGGTGACGAAGACAGCCTACTTGAGCTACAAAAGCTCAAAATACCGCAGGTACTTATTTTATCTTCTGGCGAAGTCAGTGCGTTTCAATTGGTTTACGAGCTTAAAGAAGAGCGTGAACCGCAATATTTTATCGAAGGCGAATTTATGGCCCCGGTAAAGTTTCGTATGGAGCCTGAATAATGAATAAGTCAGCAGGTTTTACCTTACTTGAAGTGATGGTTGCACTGGCTATTTGTGCAATGGCCGGTATTGCCGCAATGCAGGCAACTGGTGAGCATATTAATCATCTTTCGTCGATTGAAGAACAAACTTATGCTTCTTGGGTTGCTGAGAATGTAATGGTTGAGCAACGCGCCAAAGGCGATAAATGGACAGGCAAAAATGGCGTTAAAGGTACTGAAACGCTCGCTGGTTTTGAATGGTATTGGCGTCAGGACGTGGTTCCTACTGCTGATAAAACCTTTGTAAAGGTCACCATTAACGTGTTTGCCGATGAAAAGCTTGAATACCCAGTTTATGAGCTTTCTACTTATTTGAATAAAGGTGATAAGTAGTGAAGCAACGCGGTTTTACCTTACTTGAAGTGATTGTCGCCATGGGCATCTTAGCCTTTGTGGTGTTATCGACCCATCAAATACTGGATTCGACAACCAAAGCAAAAGAAGCCTCAGACGAGACAATTGCTGAGTTAAATGGCTTTCAAACCTTATTTCGTTTGATGGACCAAGATTTTAGTCAAATGACTAAGCGTCAGGTTCGAAACGAAGCCGGTGATTTTCAAGAAACGTATGTGTTAGCTGGTCGTTATGTTCTTGATAGCCAATACGATGGCATTGGCTTTGTTCGTGATGGTTGGGTCAACCCAATTAATCTACTGCCGCGCTCTGAACTGCAAGCGGTTGGTTACCGCGTTATCGATGACAAGCTTGAGCGAGTGTATCGGGTGTATGTTGATCAACTAGATAACATGGAACCGCGTTCACAAGTCATTTTAGAAGACATTGAAGACCTTAAATTTGAATTTTTAGATGATAAAGACGAATGGCAAGAACAGTGGCAAATTAAAGCACTGCCAAAAGCGGTGGCAGTCACTATTCAAAAAATAGAACAGGAACCCATTCGTCGAGTGTTTTTAGTGCCAGGTGAAGGCAAAGTCACTGCCCAAGCAAATAATGGTAATAATAACGGAACGGGTGGTTAGCTATGACTACTATTAAACGTTCTAAAGGTGCTGCGCTTGTTATTGTGCTATTTATTGTGGCGCTAGCAGCTATGTTAGCCGTTGAGATGAGTGCTAATTTAATGGTGCAAGTGCAGCGCAGCAGTAATATTCAAAACCATCAACAGGCTAAATGGTATGCCTTTGCAGCTGAAGAGCTGGCAATTAAAGCACTAAAACAAACTAAAAAAGATGATCCTGATAAAACGCATTTAGAGCAAGTCTGGGCACAGCAGGGTGGAGTCCCTTACCCGGTTGATAATGGTACCTTAAGTGGCACAATTACAGACTTACAAGCATGTTTGAATTTAAATGCATTGCATGTAAAGCCAGATCAACAAACGGATCCAAATAATAAAACGAACCCAGCACATAAGGCATTGTTGGCATTATTAGAAAATATTGAAGACTTGCCAACCGATGAGTCTGAAGAAGCCATGGCCGATAGCGTGTTTGATTGGTTAGACGCTGATAGCATTACCTATCGTTCAGGTGCAGAAGAAGATGAGTACTTATCTCGACAATACCCATATATGACGGCAAATAGCTATTTTGCTTCGACGTCAGAACTTCGTTTAGTAAAAGGCTTTAACCCACTCGTTATGGAGAAAATTTTACCATTTGTGTGTGTTATTCCAGGTAGTGAGTTATTAGAAATCAACGTTAATACACTACCTGTAGAAAGTGCCATTATATTAAGCTCGCTTATTGATGGCTTAAGTCTTTCAGGCGCTGAAGCGGTATTATCATCACGTCCTCAAGATGGTTATGATGATTTAGAGGCATTTTTTGAAGAGGTTAATCAACAAGGCGCACAAAATGTGAAAGCCGTTGAAGACTTATTCAGTATCAACAGTGAATATTTTAAACTACAAACGCAGGCTGAATTTGCAGAACTGCGTTTTTCGATGACCACCTTACTCCATGCCACTAATGGTACAGTAACGATACTGGCGCGAAAATTTGGAGGCGTACAGTGACAGAGATATTGTTGATCCGTACGGGTCAAACATTAAAAGACAGCCTTAACTGGCTAATTTACTCACCAACAGAACAAGAAATAATTGCTAGCGGCGAAATTGCCAATGCAACACAACTTGGTGAGCTAACAGAGAGAGCACAATCACGGGAAGTGGTTGTACTACTACCAAGTGATCAAGTACAACTAAAAACGGTCGCATTGCCAACCAAGTGGAGCCGCAAGTTAGAGCAAGCACTTCCTTACATGCTAGAAGAAGAAATAGCCTGTGATGTTGATGACTTATTCATAGCGATTGCAGAGCCAACACTTATTGATGAGAAGCACGCGATTAACATCGCGATGACCGATCGTGAATGGTTTGAGCAATGGCTGGCTGAGTTTAATGAGCATGGCATCGAAGTATATAAAATACTGCCGGATGCTTTATTGTTACCTGATGTCGATGACAACACTCAGTTACGCGCTATTGAGCTTAATGGTCAGTGGCTATGTAAGCAGGGTAACTGGCATATTGCCGCTGTAGAGACAAGTTGGCTTGCTGGCTATTTAACAGCATTAGGTAACCCTGATGTTGCACACTTTAGCCCTGCAACGGCTTTTCCTGATACGGTTAACCTTAGTGCTCAAACGCAGCAATACGATTTACCTTTAGCCTTATTTGCTAAGCAGTTACCTGAGGTGAAATTCAACCTTCGCCAAGGTGTTTATCAGCTTAAGAAGAAATCAGCAATTTGGTGGGGCTATTGGCAAAAAGCAGCTATTGCAGCAGGTGTTGCATTAGTTTGCAGTGTAGGTGTTAAGTCGCTTGAGCTTTATAAGTTAAATAACCAGCTTGAAGCCGCAAAAGCTGAAGTGGTTGCTAATTATCAGCGTGCTTTTCCAAATAAAAAAGTGCGTCCTCAGCTTATTCGTAGCCAAATTCGCAGCGAACTTGCATTGATAGAAAGTGGCAGTACAGCTGGCTTCTTAGATTTGACTAACGATCTGGTTGCTATTTTTAGTGAAGTAAAAGATTTCACACCAGAAACGCTTCGCTATGATCAAGGTCGTAACGAATTACGTATTCGTGCGCGCGGCAAAGATTTCCAGTCATTTAGTAAAGTAAAAGCAATTTTAGAGCAGCGTGGCTTAACCGTAGATCAAGGCTCGCTAAATAATGATGGTGATTTTGTCGTTGGTGAAATTAAGTTACGAGGTGCGGCATGAAAAACCAAATAATCAATTATTGGCGCTCGTTAAAAGAACAAGAGCAGCAACTTGTAATGGTTGCAGGTGGTGTGTTTGTTATTTTTGTGTTGGTTATGGGGGTCTTTCGTCCACTTAACGCAGCTATCGAAAAAGCAGAGCAAGACACAATAAAACAGCAAGAGCTGCTAGCGTGGGTTGATGAAAGTATTATTAAACTTAAAGCGAGTGGTAACGCGCGTAATACGAGCAGCCGTAGCTTAAGCCAAATCGTTAATAGCACCCGCAATCGTTATCAAATTATCATTAGCAAAATGCAGCCAAATGACAATTCACTTCGTTTAACCATTGATTCTGTTGAGTTTAATAACCTTGTTGAATGGTTAGATGAACTGGTTAATTCACATGGCGTGCTAATTGAGAATTTAGATTTAAGTAAAGATGACAAATCAGGCTTTGTGCGTGTAAGTCGTTTGGTACTAGAGAAGTAAACGATGAAAAGAGTTATTTTATTAATCACAGTGTTTGTGATGTGTTTTTTGGTGTTTACGCTGGTAAAAACACCCGCTGCCGTTGCACTTGATTTAGCTAAGCCACATTTACCAAAGCAATTACAATTAGGTAAAGCCAGTGGCTCGCTATTGGACGGCCGCATTATGCAGGTACGTTTTGATGGTGAGCAATTAAATAATGTGCGTTGGCAGTTATCGGGCTGGTCACTGTTCACAGGTAAATTAGTGGGTACGGTACGCTTTGGTGATCCTCGTGATAAAGCGGGTATTTCAGGCCATGGTGATTTTACATATGGCCTCTTTAACCAAGCCATCACTGTGAAAAAGACTACTTTACGCTTGACGGTTGAACGTGCCATGGAGCGTTTACAACTCCCTTTACCGATTAGTGCACAAGGCCGCGTAATAGTTGATTTAGACGAGTACAGCTCAGGCGAGCCATACTGTGAAAGCCTAAGCGGCGAAATTGCGAGCCCTAGCATTGATGTTAAAGGAATGAACAACTGGTTTAGCATTGGTCCTCTGAGCGGTCGTTTAAGCTGTAAATCCGGTGATGTAGCAGTGCTTGTTGACCCAGAAAACCGTTTAGGGCTTGAAGCTGATGCAGTATTAAAAGCGAATCTAGACTTTAAAGTAGCTGGTTATATTAAACCTGAAGCAAGCTTGCCAAAAGAAGTGCATGATGCAGCTAAGTTTCTTGGTCGTCCTGATAACGAAGGCCGTTATCCGCTTAACTTTTAAATTGGATTAATCGAACAGTATGCAATTACCTGAGTTTTCAAAGCAGCAAAGTGAGCTTTTAAGTCAGTTTTTAGCGCAGCATCAAGATGCGCTTAGCTTGTCGCAAACCCAAGGCTACTTATTTGCGGTGATCTGTGCTCCTGAGCCGCTTGATGTTCATCAGTGGTTAGAAGAGGTTGCACCTGGCTCTGATGGGAAAATGGACGAGCAAGTGCTGTTTGCATTTATGGCTTTATATCAACAGATCAGCGAACAAGTATTCGAAACGGGTTTTGCATTACCTGTGAGCCTACAGCTGAGCTCTCAAGGGCAGCAATACTTAGACATTCAAGAATGTCAGCATTGGAGCCAAGGTTTTATGCATGGTGCACAAGGTTACGTTAACAAGCTATTAAGCGCGCCACAGTTAGCTGATGAGCTTAAAGAGGCGTTGGCTAGTGCACTACAAAGCTTAGGCTTTTTTACCCTTGAAACGAGTGAAATTGCAGCCCTTGCAACTGATAATGGTTTATCTGAAGGGCAACTATGCCAGCAGCAGTATGAAGTTATGAATGAATTCGCCGCTGGCTTTGCTGAGCTAATTGAAGTCGTTGCTGTAAATAGCCAGCTATATAATGATGAGGGCTGGAACTAACCCAGCTCTAATAGGATGTCTGTGCAACCTTTGGCACAGCTTACAACGCCTTTACCTGGCTGATCAGTCTTCAAATCTAAGGTAAGGGCGCCTTTACATACTTCACAGTATAAGGTTTGCCCTTTGCCCAGCTTTTTTAGCATATTGCGTTGTTTGGCAAACGAGTCGCTGGTTTTTTTGTTTAAAGCTGAAAAGTCCATTACTTGTTTAGCCTTTCTTCAAGTGCGTTCGAGACAATACTGCATACGCGGTTTAAGCGTTCGCCATAAAAATATAAGTTAATATCTTTTTCACGGCAGTAGTGTAAGTGAAAAACTTGTAGTTTATCGTCAGTGGTAAATGTCTCTTCAATATACTCAAGCTCTGAATTAGATAAATTCAGCTGTGACTTAATATTATTCTTAGCCATATTTGCCGCAGGACTTCGGTTGACTTTACTGGCATCAGAAATAAGGCTTACGCCTTCACCTAGTAACCTTTCTCTTGGCTCTTTGATCAAAGGATGATCAATCGTGAAAAGTGCTAAAATAATAAGCACTAAAATAAGAAATTTTTTCATAGCACAATAATCTTTGATCTAAATAAATACGGTATAGGTGCAAGTTTAATAAAATGGTCGTTTTAAAAGCAAGCAGATAAGTTTAAATAATTAAAACGTCGTATTTTCGATCAATCCCTGAAATTTTCTATAGATTGAGTATAATGCTCTATAGATTTAAAGTTTCAGAAATCTTTGAACGTAATGAGATGTATTCTGATTTGCTTATTGGCACAGAGAATCTCTTACTGCAAACATATGTTTGAGTATTATTTCCTAGTGGCGTTGAGGAATTTTAATGGATAAACAGATTAAGGTTAAAAATATCCCAACGGAAGTAAAAATCCAGAAACCGGAAAACGCTTCCCTCGATGATAGATTTAATCCACGTAACCGTATTTATGTCCGAGCTGTAACAGGTTTGCACCAACTGTTGAGACAACGGATTGGTTTTGTCGGCATGCTTGCATTTATGCTACTACCTTGGATTAACTTCAACGGCCAACAAGCTGTGTTGTTTGATTTGGTGGGGCAAAAGTTTAACATTTTTGGTTTAACGCTCTGGCCACAAGATCTGACTATCTTAGCCTTCATATTAATGTTGGCAGCGTTTGCGTTGTTCTTAGTAACGACCTTTTATGGTCGGGTCTGGTGTGGTTATACATGCCCGCAAACCGTTTGGACCTTCATTTTTATTTGGTTTGAAGAAAAATTCGAAGGTAGTGCAAATCAGCGTAAGAAGCTAGATCAACGCCCAATGGACTTTGATAAGTTTTGGCGCAAAAGTGCTAAACACGGCAGCTGGTGGTTATTCTCGCTTTATACCGCATTTACTTTTGTAGGTTACTTTACGCCAATCCGTCAGCTACTGCCTGATCTGTTTACCCTTGATGCAACCGCGTATTCGTATATTTGTCTAGCCGTATTTGCTGTGTGTACCTATGGTAATGCCGGTTGGATGCGCGAGATTATGTGCTTACACATTTGCCCTTATTCTCGCTTTCAGTCAGCTATGTTCGATAAAGATACCTTTACCGTGAGCTATGACGAAGCACGTGGTGAAAGCCGTGGTCCTCGTTCACGTAAGCAAGATCCAAAAGAGCTCGGCTTAGGTGATTGTATCGACTGTAACTTATGTGTGCAGGTCTGCCCAACGGGGATCGATATTCGTAACGGCTTACAATACGAGTGTATTAACTGTGGTGCATGTATCGATGCGTGTGATGGGGTGATGGATAAAATGAATTACCCACGCGGGCTAATTTCCTACACCACAGAGCGTAACTTAGAAACGCCAGACAACAAAACACATGCACTGCGCCCTAAGTTAATTGGCTATTTAGTTATCTTAGTCGTGCTATCAGGGGCGCTAGTAGCAAATATTGCGATGCGCAAACCGATGGAACTCGATATTATTCGTGACCGTAATCAGCTATATCGTGTTGACTTTAATGGTTTAGTCGAAAACACCTATACACTAAAAGTAATTAACAAAGCTCAACATGAGCAAACCTTTAACATTCGTGTTGAAGGACTCGATAACTTTGAGTACATCGGCAAACAAACATTCACAGTACCTTCTGGTGAATCTTATAATGTGCCACTGTCATTAGTTGTTGATCCTTATGATTTGAAAAAGCCCATGACGAAGTTTGAGTTTGTACTTTCTGTCGATGGTGAGCCTGATGTGCAGATTTCGCAGCCGAGTAACTTCTTTAAGGCGCGATAATTAAGTACACTGAGCGAATGAATAAAAAGCGGGATTTTCCCGCTTTTTTTATATGATGAGACATTATGAGTAAATTTAGTTTTGTTGACCTTACACCCGATTCAATTTTAGATGCAGTTGAAAGTATCGGTGTTTATGCTGAATCAGGGCTGCTGGCATTAAATAGCTACGAGAACCGTGTTTATCAATTTAAAGCAGAAGATGGCCATCGTTATGTTGTTAAGTTTTACCGCCCAGAGCGCTGGAGTAAGGCGCAAATCTTAGAAGAGCATGCGTTTGCATTTGAGCTTGCCGAGGCTGAAGTGCCGGTTGTTGCGCCTGTAATTATCGAAGGGCAAAGCTTATTTGAGCATAATGGTTATTTATTTACGTTATTCCCAAGTGTGGGCGGGCGCATTTTTGAAGTTGATAATTTAGATCAACTCGATGTACTTGGCCGCTTAATTGGGCGAATGCACCAAGTAGCTAAGGCAAAGCCATTTGAACATAGGCCTGTAATCAGCTGCGAAGAATACCTTCAGACAGCTAAAGTTCAGTTACAAGCAAGTAATTTGGTGCCAATGGCATTAGAGAACGCCTTTTATACTATTTTAGATTTGGTGATTAAAGAAACCACAGAGCAGTATAAAAATGTTGAAACCATCCGCCTGCACGGCGATTGCCATGCCGGTAATATATTGTGGTCTGGTGACGCGTTAATGTTTGTTGATTTAGATGACAGCCGACAAGGGCCTGCAATTCAAGATCTTTGGATGATGCTCAGTGGCGATCGTAACAACCAACTGTTACAGTTAGACACCTTAGTGGCTGCTTATGAAGAATTTTGCGACTTTGATCACAGCCAATTAAAGTTGATTGAACCACTTAGAGCAATGCGAATGGTGCATTACATGGGGTGGTTGGCAAAAAGGTGGGATGATCCTGCGTTCCCACGGAACTTTTCATGGTTTGCTGAAGACAAATACTGGGAGCAGCAAATACTAGCGCTAAAAGAACAGCTTGCAGCGCTACAGGAAGCACCATTAAAATTATTACCATAAATTTTTAAAGTTAAGAAAGACGAGAAAACAATGTTTAAAAAATTAAAGTTAAGTCTACTCATTTTATGTTTACCTTTTGCGGCCCTTGCTGCTGATTTTGAAGCAGGCAATCAATACGAAGTATTAAAAGTTGAGAAAAGTGCAACACCTCAAGTAACCGAGTTCTTTTCGTTTTATTGTCCACACTGTTTTCAGTTTGAACCGGTCGCAAAAGCATTAACGGCAAGTCTTCCTGAAGGGACTGAATTTGTAAAAAGCCATGTTAACTTTTTAGGTGGTGTATCTAAGCAAACGCAAAGTAACTTAAGCTATGCCTACTTAATTGCTAAGCAACATGGCAAAGGTGAGCAAGTTGCTGATCAAATCTTTAATAGCATCCACAGACAGCGCGCTTTACTAAAAGATATAAAAGACGTGAAAGCATTACTTGCGACCAATGGTATTAGCAACGATGTGTTTGACGCTGAAATTGCAAGCATGCCAGTGATTAGTGCTGAAAAAGCGATGCAAGATAAGCAGCAAAAATATTCAGATATGGGCGCCCTTACTGGTGTACCAACTTTTATCGTCAATGATAAATATAAAATCAATTTAAACACCATCAAGAGCCAGCAGATGCTTGATGAGTTAGTCGAATTTTTATTAAAACAATAATTTTGGAGTAAGAAGTAATGATCAAGTTAGTAAAAGCTGTATTAATGGCTGCCACGCTAGGTTTAGCGGCAAATGCCTCAGCTGCTCAATATGAAGAAGGTAAGCATTATGAAACGATTGATGCACGCGCTTCTAAAAAGCCTGAAGTAAAAGAGTTCTTCTCATTCTACTGCCCACACTGTAATAACTTCGAGCCAGTAGTGAAAGAGCTTAAAACACTTCTTAAAGATGGCGTTAAATTCAAAAAGAGTCATGTTGATTTTTCAGGTCCTCGTGACCCAGAAATTCAGACTATCTTAGCGCAAGGTTATGCGACGGCTAATGTGTTACCACAGAAAGACGCGTTAGTAGCCGCTGTGTTTAATCATATTCACGGTAAGCGTGCTCGTATTAACGAACTTGCAGATATGAAAGACATCTTTGTTTCACAAGGTGTGTCGGCTGAAGATTTTGATAAGTACTACAATAGCTTCTCTGTACGTACTATGGCATCTAAGATGAAACGCGATCAAGAATATTACCAACAAAAAGGTGCTTTAAAAGGCGTTCCAACTTTTATTGTTAATGGTAAATACCGTGTAATCCTAGGTGCGGATTCAGGTATTAGCGATGCGAAGAGCATGGCAGACTTAATTAACTACCTAGCTGATAAATAAGCTTAGTTAGTTGAATTTAATAGAAAGCTCCGTTCGCGGAGCTTTTTTGTTGGTAAAGCAAATGCAAAAACTATTAGTTTCAAGCTGTTTGTTAGGAAATCCTGTTCGTTATGACGGGCAATCGCAAAACTTACTCCATCCTGGTTTAGAAACTCTTAAACAGCAAGGAAGGCTCGTTGCATTCTGCCCTGAAGTAGCTGGTGGCTTACCTACACCAAGGCCGCCTGCAGAAATCAAAGCGGGTAGAGTACTTACCAAAGATGCACAAGATGTCACAGTACAGTTTGCTTATGGCGCAGAACAAGCACTTAAGCTTTGCAAAAAGCAGGGCATTCGCTATGCGCTGTTAAAAGAATCAAGCCCTTCATGTGGTCGCAATACTATTTACGATGGTAGTCATTCAGGAAAGAAAATTTCAGGGATGGGGTTAACTGCAAAACTGTTAAAAGACAACAATATAGAAGTCTTCAGTGAGCAGCAGTTGCCAGCGCTATTTGCTGCGCTGGCAGATTGATTTTATTTACGTTGTAAAAACACACCTGATTCGATGTGGTGGGTGTAAGGGAATTGGTCAAAAATCGCAAAACGTTTTACTTCATGGGTTTTGCATAAGTGATCAAGGTCACGCTCTAAGGTATCTGGGTTACACGAGATATAAATAATATTGTCGTAGTTCGCAACTAGGTCACAAGTTAGTGTGTCCATGCCTGCACGTGGTGGATCTACTAAGATTGTTTGGCAGTTATAGCTTTTCAGGTCTATGCCATCTAAACGAGAGAAAGTACGTTCGCCTTTCATTGCTTGGGTGAACTCTTCACTCGACATACGAATGATATCTAAGTTCTCAACCTTGTTTTGTGCGATATTGTATTGCGCAGAGTAAACTGATGATTTTGAAATTTCAGTGGCTAATACACGGTCGAATGAACCTGCAAGAGCAATCGAAAAGTTACCATTCCCACAATATAACTCCAGTAAGTCATTATTGAGTGGTTGGCAAAGGGCTTGTGCCCACTCTAGCATCTTGATGTTTACTTTCGCATTCGGTTGCGTAAAGCTATTTTCGACTTGTTGATAAATAAGCTCTTTACCGTTAACGTTTAAACGCTCGATAACATAGTCATTACCAATCACTTCTTTTTGCTTACGAGCACGGCCAATAAAATCAATCTTAAACAGTGTGCTCAGTTTTGCTTTAAGCTCTTTAATTGCTTGTAGCCACTGCTCATCTAGTTGTTTGTGATACAACAAGCTAACAAGGATCTCGCCACTTAAGCTTGAAAGGTAATCGATTTGAAACAGCTTACGGCGCAGAACTTCATTGTCTTTTAAGTTTTCGATCATCGCTTGCATCACTTCACCCACTAAAGGTGCGGCAGGGTCAAACTCATCTACGCGGATCTTTTCTTTGGTTTGTTGATCAAACATGATGTGAAACAGGTCTTCACCTTCATGCCAAACACGAAACTCTGCACGTTGGCGGTAATGAATAGGATCAGAGCCGAACACTTCTAATTTTTCGACCCCAAAACGTCGAAACTGTGAGGTGATGCGCTGCTCTTTCTCACTCAATTGTGCATCGTATTGAGTTGTATCAATTTTTATAACCGCCATGGCTGATTACCTTTTATCTCTTAGCTTTATAACGGCGCTATTGTAGGGAGCGCTGAGGATTTGTCTAGTTTTGTTATTTATTTTAGTGTCGTTTTTTTATACAAAAAACTTAAGTTTTGTGGTTTTTGGCCGATAATGAGTTAACCATAACATGGAGTCGGATCATGAAAATTGGCAACCTAGGCTATATGCCTAATACAAATGTGAATAAATACAATGGTAAACAGGCACTGCAGCAGCCTACCATTCAAAATCGTCAAGATAGTTATCAGCAACGCGGCAGAGAGCTCGCGGCAAAAGTTCTTGATGATAAACTTGCTGAAGCACTAGGTTTACCTAAAGCCGAAGAGAAAAAAGATAAACCCTTGTTCGACTTTGAAGAGATCGTGAAAAACGTACTCGACTTTGTTGGCGGCGCACTTCGTAAAGCAAAAGCCGATGGTGCTGATGATGAAAAACTCAAAGGCATGCTAGGTGATGCACGTAAAGGTGTGCAAATGGGCATCGACGATGCGTATGATGAGCTTAAAGAGTCAGGTATTCTTAACGATGACATCGAAGAGGGTATCGAAAAGTCTAAAGAAGGTATTTTTAAAGGTATTGATGAATTAGAAGAAGACTTGTTCAATCCTAAGCCTAATGCGGTTTCAGTAAGCCAAGCTCAATACATCAGTTTAAGTAATAACGCAGAGTACACTTTCACCACCGCTGAAGGTGATGAAGTCAGTATTAGCTTTGCTGATGCATACGAAAGTAAGTCTGCAAGCAGTTATAGCAAAAATGGCGACAACGAAGCCTTTGTCAGTGAGTCTTCGCAATCACGTGATTTATCATTCTCGATGTCGGTCAATGGTGATTTAAATGAGCAAGAGCAGCAAGCTATCAATGAATTGATGGAAGACTTGCAGAGTGTTAGCGAAACATTCTTCTCTGGTTCATTAGAAGATGCCTTTGAACAAGCTAAAGAGCTTAACTTAGGTAACGAGCAACTCGTTGGCTTTACCATGGATTTGAAACAAACCAAAACAGTAGCAGCTATCAAAGGGTATGAAGAATATAAACCTGCTCCCGAAAAAGAAGTTGCTGAGAAAATAGCGCCATTTAATGACGACTTGAAACAGGCGTTTAATAAAGCGGGTGACATTGGTTTGCAAAATGAACTGGCTGGCATCTTACAATGGTTAAACCAAGATAAAGAAGAAGTCAGTAAGCTGGTGGATTATACCAAAGCAATGTTTGAGCAAATGAATAAGCTTCGCTCGGCAACAGAAGAAGAGGCTTAGCCCTTTCTTTCTTTTTATCAAGCTGCATGGCAAACTGCTGACCTTTGATGATCCGAGGTAAGCAGTTTGTCAGTTCATATAATGGTGTTTGATTCTGGTATAGGTGGAACAACTGTACTTGAACAGATCCAAGCATTGATCCCAGATGCTGATTATAGTTATTTTATGGACAATGCTTTATTGCCTTATGGCGAGCAAAGTCAGCAAACGATCATAGCCCGCCTTTTTGCGCTACTACAGTTTATCGAAACAGCAAACTTACACGTTGATATCCTAGTTATTGCGTGTAATACCGCCTCTACCTCTGCCTTAGAAACTATTCGCCAGCACACAAATATAGAAGTTGTCGGGGTAGTACCTGCGATAAAACCCGCTTGCGCTATAAGTAACAGCAAACATATTGGTTTACTGGCAACACCATCAACCATCAAGAGTCGCTATACTGCAAACTTAATTAGTACTCATAGCCAAGACACACAAGTCAGCTTATATGGCTCAACTGAGCTGGTAGAAATTGCAGAAACACTATTTCATACGCAGAAAATCAATAAAGCAAAGCTTGAGAATGTATTGAGTGATTTAGCGATAGCAGAAGATATAGATGTATTGGTACTTGGCTGTACACACTTTCCATTACTAGCCAGCGCGATTAGTGACTACTATAAACAACAGATCTTCCTTATTGACTCAGGCAAAGCGATTGCTAAGCGCGTTGAAAGTTTAATTGCTCTACGAGGCTTTACTCTTACTACAGATAAAAAAAAGCCGCTGCACTATTATGCAACGGCTCCTATTGGTCATTCGCAATTAAGCGTTGAGCTTATTACGCTGACTGATCAGATCCCTCACGAAAGCTGTTAGCTTCGTTCTCTTGTTTTTGTTTTGCTTCACGCACTTTTAAAGTACGTTGTTGGAATTCGCTATCATTTAATTGATTGATTGCTTTATCTGCATCAGCTTCAGCCATTTCAACAAAACCAAAGCCACGACGTTTACCTGTATTTTTATCTTTTAATAAACGTACATTGAAAACTTTGCCTTGTTCTTCGAATAAAGCACGAACAACACCTTCATTAGCACGATAAGGTAGGTTGCCAACATAAAGTGTTTTTGTTTTTACTTCGGCCTCCTCACTTGACGCTGATGAAAGTGCTGCAATAACTAAAGCACCAATTAATAAGCCTGCACCAAATAGCAATGCTGGGTCTAAAGCTAAGCTTGCAAGTGCGAACTTAACAACCACAAAACCTAAAACAGCAAGAATAACGGAGAAAAGAAAAGATTTTTGATCGGGTAATTTCATTTTGATCTACCAATAAACAAGAAATAAACATTAATTTAACATTGTGAACTTGCTATCTTAACGAGTTAAATGAACATAGCAATGAAATTTGCATTAAATTATGAATGTTGGCTTAAAAAACAGCCATAATAGCGACCGTTTTTGCTGTTTTCGGTAAATTTAGTTCGCTTTTTGAGCGAACAGTAAAAAGATCGAAAAAAAGTGTTGATCTGTTTTTGGATCTCCCTATAATGCGACCCCACTGACACGGCGGGCAGCAACGAAAGACGCTGAGCAAAGTGACACAGAGTTAAGTGAAACTTCGGTTTCAAATAATCGAAAGAAAGTTTGAAATTAAGTGTTGACTCGAAAAATTAAGGATGTAT
>NZ_JAZDAR010000019.1:0-4099 GCF_036680945.1 Pseudoalteromonas sp. P80D2 | reverse complement strand
AGCCATCAAAGTACCCACATAAAAAAAGAAATGCCAGTCAGCTTAACTGACTGGCATTGGCCAATAGGCCCTTTTTTAATGTGTTGCTTCTTGCTCAGCTCTTTGTATTTGTTCTTTTAAGAATTGAGCTACTTTGGAGTATTCAATTTCATAACTATCGCGCAGTTCAATTAAATCATCGCTTGATAGCTCATCTTCTTTGCAGCGTTTTTCAAATTCGGCAGCTAGTTCTGCAACTTTCATTGCACCAATCGTTTTTGAGATTGACTTGAGCTGATGACAGGCTGAAATGATTTTCTCTAAGTCTTGCTCAATAACACCACTGTTGATTTCTTTACTAAGTTGATTACTTTGCTCTAAATACATTTTGAAAAAGCGTAGTTTCTTTGCTTCATCATTGTTTACATAGTTAGCAAGCATCGCCATATCAATAGGCGCTGTTGGCCTTTTAACTTCAAGTTTAGTGGCTTCAGGATTCGTTTTGTATGCACATTTGTGTAAAGTGGCCTCGAGCACATTTAGCTCAACAGGCTTGGTGATGTAATCATTCATCCCTATGCTTAAACAGCGTTCTTTTTCGCCTTTAAGGGCATTGGCGGTGATAGCAATCACATAAGGTTGAGCGTTAATATCTTCAAGCTGCGATGCTTCATGACGAATTTTTTCAACCATATCGTAGCCTGACATTTTCGGCATGTGTAAATCTGTCAAGATAATTGAGTGTTTACCTTCACGCCATGCTTCAAGGCCTTTTTCACCATTTTCAGCTACTTCAACACCATAACCTAATAGATGGAGCTGATCAGTTAACACTTGCTGATTTAATACGTTGTCTTCAACAAGCAATACAAGTTTGTTCTCTTCGCGGGCTTTATCAACACTTAAATAGTCGTTAAATGACTTAGCCGAAGCAATTTGTTTTGGCTTATGTAAACCTGCCGCCACTAATAGCGACATCATAAAGTTAGACTTACACAGCGGTGCAGCATTTAAGTAGAAGATATTTTTATGATTAACAGCGGCTTCATCTAGCTTACTTAATACAATTACTTGCTGTTTATTGTCTTCTAAGGTGTATAGCAAGCGGCGTAAGATATAGTTAATATCTTCCATGGTTTCGATACCATCGAGGATCCAAATAATATCTTTTTTATCTTGTTCAGCTTCGATTTTGTCGCTGCTATCAGCAATAACAGGTGTTGCCCCCATAAATGATAGATAACGAGTAAGTAGTTTTTTGCGGCCATCATGATTGGTTACAACTACAACACGTTGGTCTTTCATTACCTGTTTGTGGGCATATTCAACTTTACCTTGTGTACTAAAAGGTAACTCGACAACAAACTCACTACCAATACCTAAATCACTTGTTACAGAGATGGTACCTAGCATTAGCTCAGTTAAGCTTTTACAAATCGATAAGCCTAAACCAGTACCACCGTATTCACGGGTGATTGAGCCTTCAGCTTGAATGAACGGGTTAAAGATTTCACGAAGCTGTGCTTGTGTCATACCCTTGCCGTTGTCTAATACGCTAAAACGTAGGGTGTAGTGATCAGTGGTGTTTTGAGCCACCTCTACCGAAATTTTAACGTGGCCTTTATGTTTATCATCAGTACTAGTGAACTTAATTGCATTACTGCATAGGTTATAAAGTACTTGGCGAACACGCACCGTATCACCAATCAAATTTGTAGGGATATCTGGCGCAATTGCTAGCTCTAATTCAAGGTCACGCTTTTTGGCCACCGATGATAAAACACGAGCGACCTCTTCAATGGTGTCTGACACTGAGAAAGGAATATTATCGATATTCAGTTTACCTGCTTCGATTTTCGAGAAATCGAGAATGTCATCTAATATACCTAATAAAGAAAATGCAGAATCACGAATAATTGTACTTAATCTGTGCTGCGCACCATCAAGCTCGGTTTGGCGGAGTAAGTCAATGGTACCGATAACCCCATTCATAGGGGTACGAATTTCATGGCTCATGGTTGCCAAGAAAGTCGTTTTGGTTTCGTTTGCCTGTTCGGCTTTGAGAGTTGCTTGCTCAAGAGCTAGAGTACGGTTTTGTACTTCGTTTTCTAGACCACTTTGTAGTTTCTGTAAATCTACCTGAGCAGCTTTGTTTTCTGTTATTGCTGATTGAACTTTATTAAGTAGTAAATTGATATTTTTTGCTACTGAATCCAAACCAAAATCTAGGTTTTCATTTACTTGGGCTTGGTAGTCAGCATTGTCTGTGATGGCCATTAATTCACTGCTTAATGACTCACTACTTTTAGTAAAACGCTTATTAATAAAGATACTTAAGGCAAAAGATAAAATAGCCAGTGCTACTAAAGTCAATGCGGCTAAACCATATGCAAGACCTGCAGACTGCGCAATGGGTTCAGCAATCGGGTGTTGCTTTATAACTAGTTCACCAACTGGTTGATCATTAAACTCTAACACCGTATGAATAAGGGTGTTTTGTTCTAGCTTTTGATTAACTTTACTGGCTTCGATTAGCTTTTTATTACTGGCGTATACAAGCGATACATCGCCGTTGAATTCATATCGATATAAATAGTAATCAAAACCATCATTAAGCAGGAGACTTAAATCGAGAACCTCTTTTACTTTATCTTGGCCAGGCATAGTTAATGCGCTGATTAGAGGTGCTGAAAGCTGATTTGATAATTGCTGCGTTGTGATAGTTGGTTTGCTATCTTGCTGAGTTACTTCACTTGTTGGATAAAAAGAGTAAGCAACAACCGCAAGTAGGGTGATGACAAGATTCGTGATTATAAAAAGCGGTAGTAGGCCTTTTACAGGTGAATTTGATTTACTTGGCATGGCTTTAGTCCAACAAATTATACAGCATCATTAAGCATATTCTTGATTATTGGACAATCCTACCATCTATGAAGAAAAATTCACCACGTTTTTAAGATAGGTAACCCTTTTATGATGAGGGTCAACCAAAAAGCACAAAGTTTGTAGATTAAATAAGCTAAAAACTATTAAAAACAGCAATCTTGATTGAAAACTGTGCAAACAGTTAGAATCCTCAAAAAAAAGTTGACTTGAGAAGGCAAAACCCGTTTAATACGCCGCACGCCCAGACAGCGACAACCAAATTTGTTGCTCATAAGTGCGTTTGAAATTTGCCCAGATAGCTCAGTCGGTAGAGCAGAGGATTGAAAATCCTCGTGTCGGTGGTTCGATTCCGCCTCTGGGCACCATTATTTAATATGTTGGTGTTTAATTTATGCTTTAGACATCAGTATCGTGCATAGCACACAGATTTAGTGTGCCGACTTAGCTCAGTTGGTAGAGCAACTGACTTGTAATCAGTAGGTCATCCGTTCAACTCGGATAGTCGGCACCATTTATTTAAACATCAAGCTTCTAGCTTTTTGTTATGCCCAGATAGCTCACTCGGTAGAGCCATCGGGAATTGCATTGAAAATCCTTGTTGATATTCTGCATAAAACTAAATTTTGCCCAGATAGCTCAGTCGGTAGAGCAGAGGATTGAAAATCCTCGTGTCGGTGGTTCGATTCCGCCTCTGGGCACCATTATTTGATAATCTCTTTTAAAGTGATTATAGTGCACAACGCACACGATTTTAGTGTGCCGACTTAGCTCAGTTGGTAGAGCAACTGACTTGTAATCAGTAGGTCATCCGTTCAACTCGGATAGTCGGCACCATTTATTTTTAAACGAAAGTTTAAAATGCCCAGATAGCTCAGTCGGTAGAGCAGAGGATTGAAAATCCTCGTGTCGGTGGTTCGATTCCGCCTCTGGGCACCATTATTTATAATCACAACGTGATTAAGTGCTAAACGCACACAGGTTTAGTGTGCCGACTTAGCTCAGTTGGTAGAGCAACTGACTTGTAATCAGTAGGTCATCCGTTCAACTCGGATAGTCGGCACCATTTATTTAATAGTTAGCATCTAGCTAATTGTTTTGCCCAGATAGCTCAGTCGGTAGAGCCATCGGGAATTGCATTGAAAATCCTTGTGGATATTCTGCATAAAACTAAATATTGCCCAGATAGCTCAGTCGGTAGAGCAGAGGATTGAAAATCCTCGTGTCGGTGGTTCGA
>NZ_JAZDAR010000018.1:0-89858 GCF_036680945.1 Pseudoalteromonas sp. P80D2 | reverse complement strand
GGGAGATCCGAATTGAGATCAACTGTTTTTTGAAGTTTTTATGAAAAAAATGACTGTTCGCGCAAAATACGAACGAAACGGGTGAAAATAGCACTAAAAAAGGCCCTAAAGGGCCTTTTAACGTTATTTTACTATGAGCTTCCAACCTACTTTTGCTTGTAGCTTGGACTCTAGTTGCAGTTCACTGGCCATTAATGGATGATATTTTAACCAATCACCATCAAATGTCAGTGTGAGGGTGTTTTCATTAACACTGAGATCAATCGCTGGTAGTACATCATCTTGGCGACGCATTGATAAGATCACAGCGATCCGCACTACCCTTGTTAAGCATTCAGCGAGTACTTGATGACAGCCCAAGTGAGCAAAACTGTTTTTAACTAGATCAGCGCGATGCTCACAAGCAACAGCGGTAATTAATTTATGCTCAGATTGCGAGAAACCTGGCATATCAGTGTTTTCTATAATGTAAGCTGTGTGCTTATGATAAAGCTTGTACTCTATTAGTAAGCCAATCTCGTGCAATTTTGCTACTGTTCTTAGTAATGCGATTGCATTTTCATCGATTGATTGCCATTGCCCCATCACGCTTTTTGCCAACTGCTCTGCAAGTTGCGCAACCCGACAAGCCTGTTTTTGATCTACATGATAGCGATTCATTAAACCATCAACTGTACGCTTGCGAATGTCGTGGTTATGAAGCTCTGGCACCATGCTATATAAAACACCTTCACGCAATGCACCGCGAGCAAGACCCATTTGTTTTATATCTAACGATTCAAACAAGGCGATCAATATAGCGAGGCCAGAAACAAACACTAGACGACGCTCTTCACTCAAGCCTGGAAGCTCAAGATCAGCAATTGTTTCAAATTGCACTGATTGCTCTTTAATAGCGAGAAGTTTATCAAGCGTTAAAAGCTCATCTTGGTTTTGTGCAACCATGATTTCTTGAATCGCTTGTACTGTGCCTGACGCGCCGCTCGCAATTTGCCATCCGGTTGCTTGGTATTCATCGACAATTTCTGCAACCACTTCACTTGCAGCTTTAATTGCAGCAGCAAAGTTTTCATTACTGAGCTTTTGATCTTTGAAGTAGCGCTCTAGAAAGGTAACACAGCCCATATGCAGGCTTTTATAATGCAGTGCATCAAAGCCCTGACCGATAACAACTTCAGTACTGGCTCCGCCAATATCGATAACCAGTTGTTTACCGCTGCAAGCTGAGGTATGAGCCACGCCTTTATAGATTGTCTTAGCTTCTAGCTCACCGCTGATAACATTGATTTTATGACCAAGGATCTGTTCAGCTTTATGCTTGAATACATCAGCATTGCTAGCAAGACGTAAAGTTGCGGTCGCAACAATTGTGATGTTTTTCTGTGGTATGTCTTGCAGACGTTCAGCAAACAAGGCTAGGCATTCCCAACCTCGTTGCATGGCTTCAGTGCTAAGGACGTTGTTTTCATCAAGCCCTGCAGCAAGCCTTACTTTACGTTTGACTCGACCGATCGTTTGTAGACCGCCAGCAATCGATTTAGCGATCAGCATATGAAAGCTATTTGATCCTAAGTCGATTACTGCATACACATTTTTTTGCGGTTGAAGTTGCCCCACCGTTCAAAAACCTCTAGTTACTACTAAGTCTTCAACAACGGTCGTTTATTACGACCGTGATTTCTGGTAACTATTATTTGGTCGACGTCCGTTGTTATTACGACTACGTGGGCCTGTAGAATAGTTCCGCTTTTTCTGAATAGTAGGCTTAGTTAAATCATCAAGCAATGCACTTTTATCATAATGTGATAATGGAATGCTGTGTTCTATATATTGCTCAATTTCGTGGAGATTATAGGCATACTGTTCACAGGCAAAGCTAATAGCGTGTCCTGATGCACCAGCACGTCCGGTACGACCAATACGGTGTACATAGTCTTCACAATCATCTGGCAAATCAAAATTAAATACATGACTTACTTCTGGGATATGTAAACCACGAGCTGCAACGTCTGTTGCTACTAAAAAGTCTAAATCGCCTTTGGTAAATTGAGCCAAAATTGATTGACGCTTTTTCTGGTTTACATCACCGGTTAATAATCCAACTCGGTGACCATCGGCTTTCATCCATGCATAAACATTTTCACAACTGTGTTTCGTATTTGCAAACACAATCGCTTTATCTGGCCATTCTTCTTCAATTAAAGTTAACAGTAACTTAATTTTGTCATCTTGTGATGGATGGAATAGCTCTTCTTGAATACGCTTACCTGTTTTTACATCAGGCTCAACTTGTACGTGCTCTGGGTTAGTCATATGTTCAAACGCTAATTCCTGCACACGATATGACAAGGTTGCAGAAAATAATAGGTTTAGTCGCTCAGAGGTTTCTGGCATACGTCTAAACATATAACGAATATCTTTTATAAAGCCTAAATCGAACATACGATCTGCTTCATCAAGTACTACAACCTCGATTTCATTGAGGGTATAACAGCCCTGCTTGTATAAATCGATAAGGCGTCCAGTAGTACCAATTAAAATATCAACGCCTTTTTCTAGTTGTGCACGTTGTTTTTCGTAATCTTCGCCACCATATACTAATCCTAAGTTAAGATTACAGTGTGGCGCTAAAATTTTTGCATCTTTGTGTATCTGAATCGCCAGCTCCCTTGTTGGGGCCATGATCAGGGCTCTTGGATGTTTACTAGATGCTTTGCTAGATTGTAATAACCGATGGCACGTGGCAGTTAAAAACGCCAACGTTTTGCCCGTACCTGTTTGCGCTTGGCCCGCAATATCGCGGCCTTCACAAATAAAAGGTAGGCATTTCGCTTGAATGGGTGTGCAATATTCAAACCCATTTTCGGTTAAACCGGCAACCACTTCCGGTGCGATAGCAAAGTCTGAAAACTTTTTATCGGTCAAATGTGTCTTAGTCATAGCGTTTAAGCATAACGTTTAAACTTGCAATAAGAAACAAGAGTGTTTAAATACGCATTAAATATTTCGCCTAACTAATCGGAGATCGCAATGAGCGAGAAAATTATTCAATTAACTGACGATAGCTTTGAAGCTGACGTACTACAATCAGACAAACCTGTACTTGTTGATTTTTGGGCTGAATGGTGCGGACCTTGTAAAATGATCGCCCCTATTCTTGACGAAGTAGCTGGCGAGTTTGATGGCCGAGTTACCGTTGGTAAACTTAACATCGACCAAAATGCAGGCACACCACCAAAGTTTGGTATCCGTGGTATCCCTACATTACTCCTTTTCAAAGATGGTCAAGTTGCAGCAACTAAAGTTGGTGCACTTTCTAAAACTCAATTAGTAGAGTTTTTAGAAAACAACATCTAATGAAAATATAAAAAAAGGGCTTTTTGCCCTTTTTTTAGCTTTATTTTGTTTAAAGACTGGACGCCTTGCTAGTGACCTGCTAGTTTATAAAGCCAACTAATCCTTAGTTATACCAACAAACCTCACTCATGTATCAAACGATGATTTTGAGTATGACAATTGTAATAAAGAACCCACCAATATGCATTTACGCGAATTAAAAGACAAGTCTATCAAAGAGCTTGTAAACTTAGCTGAGTCCATGGGGCTCGAAAACGTAGCCCGTTTAAGAAAACAAGACATTATTTTCGCCATCCTTAAAGCGCACGCTAAAAGCGGTGAAAACATCTATGGCGGCGGTGTACTAGAGATCTTACAAGATGGTTTTGGTTTCTTAAGATCATCAGAAGCATCTTACTTAGCCGGTCCAGATGATATTTATGTATCACCGAGTCAAATCCGTCGATTCAGCATGCGTACTGGTGACTCAATTTCAGGCCTTATTCGTCCACCTAAAGACGGTGAACGTTACTTCGCACTATTAAAAGTAAATGAAGTAAACTTCGACAAACCTGAAAATTCTCGCACAAAAATCCTATTTGAAAACCTTACCCCACTACACGCAAACGAACGTTTACGTATGGAGCGTGGTAACGGTAGTACTGAAGACATCACAGCACGTGTACTTGATTTAGCTTCACCAATTGGTAAAGGCCAGCGTGCGCTTATCGTTGCTCCGCCAAAAGCGGGTAAAACGATGCTCCTGCAAAACATTGCGCAATCAATCAGCTATAACCAGCCTGATTGTGAGCTTATGGTTCTTCTAATCGACGAACGTCCAGAAGAAGTTACAGAAATGCAGCGTCTTGTTAAAGGTGAAGTAATTGCATCAACGTTTGATGAGCCGGCAAGCCGTCACGTTCAAGTTGCTGAAATGGTAATTGAAAAAGCGAAGCGCCTAGTTGAGCACAAAAAAGACGTGGTTATCTTACTTGATTCAATCACACGTCTTGCCCGTGCCTACAATACGGTTATCCCTTCATCTGGTAAGGTATTAACTGGTGGTGTTGATGCAAACGCATTACACAAACCTAAGCGTTTCTTTGGTGCAGCTCGTAACGTAGAAGAAGGCGGTAGCTTAACAATTATCGCAACGGCTCTTATCGATACTGGTTCGAAGATGGACGAAGTTATCTACGAAGAGTTCAAAGGTACTGGTAACATGGAATTACACTTAAATCGTAAGATTGCTGAAAAGCGTGTATTCCCAGCGATTGATTTTAACCGCTCAGGTACGCGTCGCGAAGAGTTACTCACTAAACCTGATGAACTTCAGAAGATGTGGATCTTACGTAAGATCGTTCATGAGATGTCAGAAATTGATGCCATGGAATTCTTAATTGATAAGCTTTCAATGAGCAAAACCAATGATGAATTCTTTGACTCAATGAAACGTCAGTAACTATTACTAGTTTTTAAAAAATGCCTGTTTAATACAGGCATTTTTTTTGCGTAAAACTGAGGACATAACACTTTAAAAGTTATACTTTTACAGAATAAGTTTATTGGTAATAAATAGAAATTTGTTCTATACATTATAGGATTAAAAGGTAAGGACCCCCCTCAATGACTCGCATTAAAGTAGCTGTAGCTCTATTCTTAGTAAGCTTACTTAGTTGTATTGCTAGTTTTACTGTATTTGATATTTCTACTACTGCTATGGCTGTGCTTACACTTGTTGTAATCATTCCATGGCTAGCTTTGATTGCTTTTGTTTATACAACGGATAAAAAGCAACAAGATCATTTAAGCTACTTTGTTAAGCAGATTACTTCTGAAAAGGGCATCGATTTCACTTTCCGTTTTGACGAAAATGATCGTCAATTACCACAAGCTTGTCATGCCCTCAATGCAAGCCTGACGATGGTTGAGCACATGCTTGGCGAAATATACTCGTCATCTGCCCGCTTATTACCTATGGCTGACGCACTTCGTGATACCTATGCATCGATGACTCAAAAAGCCACCATACAAGATGCTCATGGTATTGATTTAGCAGATACCATTACCCGCACCATTGAAGTATCGAAAGAGCTAGATAAAAGTTTAGAACAAATTTTTAATTCAGTATCTGATGCCACCAAATCAGTACAACAAACCCGTTTAGACACAGATAAAAGCCAGGCGAGTCTTATCAAGCTTGCCGATAATATTAACCTGACGAGTGAGCAGATTATTTTACTTAAGCAAGATAGTGATGCGATTGGCTCAGTTATTGATGTTATCAATAGTATTGCCGAACAAACTAATTTACTTGCGCTAAATGCTGCTATTGAAGCTGCGCGTGCTGGCGAGCAAGGGCGTGGCTTTGCGGTAGTCGCTGATGAAGTAAGAAACCTGGCTGCCCGCACCAGTAAATCAACACAAGAAGTGCGTGAGATGGTAGCTAAAATTCAGCACAGTACAGAGCAAGCATATCAATTAATGCAAACCGCACTGAAAGAAACCGAGCGCACGGTTGAGCTATCTGAGGCATCAACTAAAGAAACCAATAAAATTGAACAAGCGATGCTAGAAATTAATGCGTTTTCTGAGAGTGTTCATGAGCAGGTGGCGATGCAAAGCCAAATGTCAGATGAAGCACAAACCAGTATTGATGCAATGGTTGAGCTCAATTCCGATGCACTTTCAAGTTCACAAATACAAGCTGTATCGAGTAAAGACTTGGTTCGCCTTGCCCATACCTTAGACGATAAGCTTTCGATGTTTCATATTACACCACCAGAAACCGATCACGAACAGCGCATCGATCGCTCACGCTTCGATACCAATCAAGAAATTGAAAAAATTCAAGACGGTGATATTGAACTGTTTTGATCAACCGAAGCATTATGTAGTTGCTCAAGTAGTTGAGCAACTAAGCTTGTTAAATCAGTCAGTTTATCTTGCTTTAACGCCGACTCAAGTGCCATGGCACTCATCGCAACGTCATCTAACTCAAACATTTTTGCCGCGCCACCTATACGGTGAGCATCCTGCTGTAAATTAAACAATTCATAAGCTGCAAGGTGCTGTTGTATTAATGCGCTTTCATGCTCAAAGCTATTGATAAAGCTTGCCACTAAGTCACTCATATCATGCTGGGACTTAGTTGTGGCACTGTCTTTTTTGCAATGCTTAGCAAGTTGCGTGTAAAACACTTTTTTATCAATCGGTTTAGCAAGGTAACCTGTAAAACCAGCTTCAAGGTAACTGTCGATTTCGTGGCTAATTGCATTGGCAGTTAATGCATATACAGGCTGGGTAAAGCCACACTCTTGTAGTAGCTTGAGTGCATTTAAGCCATCTAACACTGGCATTTGAATATCGAGCAGCACCACATCAGGGAATTCCTTTAGACAATGCTCTACAGCTTGCTCACCATTTTCTACCGCAATAACCTCAAGGCCCATTGACTCTAAATAACGAGAAATTAAACGGCGGTTATCGGGATGATCTTCAGCAAGTAGCACTTTTCCAGACAAGCCTTTTGTTACTGGCTGGACATACTTTGCAAGCTCAACTGTTTCCGTGCTTGGTGTATGCTCTTTACACGGCAAGTAAAACGAAAATATGCTGCCTTTATTTAGCTCACTTTCAACACTGATATAGCCGCCCATCATCATCGCAAGCTGTTGCGATAGGCTTAAACCAAGCCCGGTGCCCCCAAAGCGACGGCTGATGCTATTGTCGCCTTGTCTAAAACATTCAAAGATTTGCTTAAGCTGCTCAGCGTTCATACCAATACCGGTGTCAGTTACACGAAACCATACGCCTTGCTCAACTTTATAGACTTTTAACTCTACTTCACCTTGATTAGTGAACTTAATTGCATTGGCACATAGGTTGATAAGAATCTGTTTAATGCGGGTAAAGTCGAGCTGACTGTAAAACTGTTCGCCAAGCTCATTATGAAATGAAAAGTTAAGCCCTTTATCTTTAGCTTGACCACTAAGCATAGAATGAACATCAGTAAGTAATCGAACTAAATCACCTTCCTTTAGGCTTAACTCTAGCTTGTTAGCTTCGATTTTACTGATATCAAGTACGTCATTAATCAGCTCTTTTAAGTGATCGCTTTGTTTTTGAATAACAGCCAGCTCATCGTTTAACTGCTCTGGTTTATAATAACCATTCATAAGATTATCGGTTTGGCCTAGGATTGCAGTTAAAGGTGTACGAATTTCATGGCTAATATTTGCTAAAAACTGACTTTTAATTTCATTAGCGCTGCGTAGTTGATCTGCGGTTTCTTCAAGCTCTTTGGTGCGTTTAGCAACCATTAACGAAAGTTGCTCTTTTGCCCCTTTTTCAATATTACGGCGATAAATAGTAATACCCGTCACCACTATCATCACAAACAAGATAAATAGCATAATGCCCAACTGACGTTGTTTAGACATTTCGAGCTCTTGCACATTCTGTAGCTGCTTTAATTCAACAATTTCTTGATTAAGCTGACTTGCTTGGATTTGGCTTTGCAGCTCACCCATAGACTTTAATAATTTTAGGCTTTGCTCGCTTTTGAAAGCACGAACAAACTCATCAAAACTAGCAACGGCTGCTGCATAGTCACCCTTACCTGACTTAATTAGGGCCATCATTCCGGCGCCGTCTTGTACTCTCAAATCATCTTTATATTGTTTAGCCATAAAAACTGAGGTAGTCAGAGTGGCCTCAGCTTCAGTGAGCTTTCCTTGTAATAACTCGATTTTTGCTTGTGACAATAAGCCAGCCAGCTCTAATGTTTTATTATCAATTTTTTTTGCAAACTCAACGGCTTTTTCTGCATGACTTAAGGCAAGCTCTAAATCACCGGTGCGAAGATACACATTAGCGATATTAGTGTGGCGTGAAGAGAGAAAGTAAGCGTTATTCGTTTCTTGGTAGTAGCGCAAGGCACGCTGATAGTAGTGTAAAGAAAGTTGATACTGGCCAAGCTCTGAGTAAGCCACTCCCATATTGCCATACGACTGAGCAACGCCATCTTCATCACCTAATTTTTGGAAAATCTCTAGCGTTTCTCGATACATATCAAGCGCAATATCATAGCTCGACAAACGAATATAAATACCCGCTATGTTGTGTAAAATATCGGCTTTATCTTGCTCGCTACCATGCTCTTCATAAATTTCTTTCGCTTCTTTGTAATATTTAAGTGCTTGATCCATATTGAACATGTCAAAGTAAGCAAGGCCAATATTACTGAGTAAGTTTGCTTCGGCAATTGGCTCTGGTAGTTTTTCTGCAACGCTTAATGCCTTGCTATAAGCAAGCACCGCTTGTTGCATCAAGCCTTGATAATAATAAGTGACGCCTTGCATTTTTAGGCTACGAAAATAGCGATTTGGCGTTGCTGTAAAACTAGTTACTTGCTCTGCCAATTGGTAGTTTTTTACCGCCGCAGAGAAATTACCTCTCTCTAACGCAAAGTCGGCAAGCTGCATGTATATATCGAGGCTTAGTTCTTGATTTGTTGTATTTTGATTAAGCAGCTTTTTGGCAAGCTGTTGCTTTTCTTGCCATTGCTCGGATTGGCTAAATTGCTCAAGTAGCGAAGTGGATGCAAAGCTAGACTGCGAACCAAACAAACTACAGCTGAACAATAAAGCAGTGAGCAAGCTTACACGCAGTGATGTGAACATATGGCGAAATCCCTTAAAATCAACTTAGCCTGAAAATGAAGTTATTTAAGCTCGGCTAAATGCATTCCCTAGTATCTAAAAACATTAGCGTAGTTTCAAAAAAGCAGCTGTGATAGCGTATACCACTGTAGATTACACTAAAGATAGGCTTGCGAACAATGGTTAACCCACTGATTGATGAGATTTTTTACCTTCTTTTGGTACAGCCTATTTGGAAGGTTCATACGCTTGCCAGCGCACTTAGTGAATCAGGAAAAATAGAGCAATTAGACAATGACCCACAAAAAGATCTGTTTAAACGCAACTTTTTAGTTATGAATGGTCTTTATCAACTACAAGCACAACTTGCACCTGAGCAACAGCTACAGATTGCGTCACTTCACATTGAACTTGTTAGTAAGCAAACGGGTAACGCATTAGAAAGTCATGATCCACTACGGGATTACTATTTAGATTGGCAAAACTTTGATACAACGAGCGATGAAATAGGTGCGTTGTTAACTGATTTTTGGCAGCGCTTTTCATCATTTAGCTCAAAAAAAGCCATTCATTCATTACCTCAGCAGCAGCTATTACAATTACTAAAAGCGTGGCAGCTACCTACTGATTTTTCGGAAAAACAGTTACAAAAGCGTTGGCGACAACTGGCGCTAAAACACCACCCAGACCGCCAAGGCTGTGCAATTGAGTTTAAGAAAATACAACTCGAATATGAGCAACTTAAAGCAAGCTGCTCATAACTCAACAATTTATCTGCTCAAACGTCGCGCACGGATCTTGCGCTTTTTAATATTACCTTCAGTCAATTTACGTAATGCAGGTTTTGCAGCAGCTCGCTCCACAGCAATAAAGGCCACATTATCAAGTACGTTAATTTTACCTACCTGATGACCGGCAATTCCCTCTTTACCAGTTAATGCACCTAAAATATCACCAGCACGAATTTTTTGCTTCTTGCCAGCATCAATCATAATGGTTGCCATGGCTGGCTTATAAGCGGGTTTTTCTAGCAAGCTAAATGGCGGAATTGGTTCAGGGTCAAAGTCGCGCTCGTAGTGGTCGCCAATTTGTGCCACTTTAAATTGCTCAGCTTCACCATAAATAGAACATGCAATACCCTTTTTACCTGCTCGACCAGTACGACCAACACGGTGCACATGGGTTTGTGGGTCATGCGCTAGGTGGTAATTCACTACCATATCCATATCGTTGATATCTAAGCCGCGTGCGGCAACATCCGTTGCAACAAGAATACAGGCGCTTTTATTAGCAAAGCGAATTAAAGTACGCTCACGTTCACGTTGATCTAAATCACCGTGTAAGGCAACCGCACTAAACCCTTCAGCATAAAGATCATCACAAATCTGCTGTGTTTCAACCTTGGTGTTACAAAAAACCACACAGCTTTCTGGTTGGAACTTCAATAACAACAGCTTCAATGTATTAAAGCGCTGCTTGTTATTATCTAGCTTGTAAAAGTATTGCTTAATTGTGCTTTTTGTTTGCTCTTCTTCTACCTTAATCATTTCTGGGTTGCTAAGCACCCGCTCTGCAATCGCTGCTATTGATTTTGGATAAGTCGCACTGAACAATAATGTTTGGCGTTGGTTAGGAATACACTCAACAATAGCATCAAGGGTATCCTGAAAACCCATGTCTAGCATTTGATCAGCTTCGTCTAACACCAAGGTCTCGACATCATCTAAGCGCAATGTGCCTTTGCGAATATGGTCATCAACACGACCTGGAGTACCAACGATGATATGCGCACCATGCTCTAATGAGCCAATTTGTGGACCAATAGAGACACCGCCACATAAAGTTAAAACTTTAATGTTATGAATACCACGGGCAAGCTTACGAACTTCTTCAGCTACCTGCTCTGCTAACTCACGGGTTGGACATAAAATGAGAGACTGAATACGAAAGCGTTTCACATTTAACTTAGCCAGCACACCTAAACTAAATGCAGCCGTTTTACCCGACCCCGTTTTGGCTTGGGCAATAATATCTTTGCCTTGCAAGATCACTGGCAAACTTTGCGCTTGCACTGGCGTCATTTGCGTATAACCTAAAGTTGATAAGTTATCGGTTAACTCTCGCGGCAAAGCCAAAGATGAAAAAGCAGTAGCAGTCACAGTAATATTCCAAACTTGATAATTGAGGGACATCCTCGAAGATGCTGTGGATCATAGCAGAGAATGTGCTGTTTCTCTAAACGAAAACACTGTTCAGCATATTTAATTCATATTTGCTTACAGTTTGCTGCTTTCTAACTCTCTGCATTTGTTCTAGTTTATTGATAGCAACCTTCAGGAAGAAACTATGCTTCTATTTAATACTGCTGCAGCTGATGTTTTCTATAAAAAACAAAAAACGTGCCCTCACTGTCATAGTGAACATTATTCTTTAAGCAATCACAGTAAAGTTTTGCGCTTTACTATTTTGCCCATCATGCCACTTTCTATTAATTATCAAAGACAATGTGATGACTGTGGCTATGTTACTCCTGCACCTTGGTATTCATTGCCCGCCTTAGAGTTAGCGTCGTTTATAAAATACTTTATTGGCCTGTTCATTATCGTTTACCTATTAACAAATGCATTAATCGGTGCGAATAAACAAACTGAAAATGAGCAAAATTACTTAAACGAGCCAAAGTTATTTGATACCTATTTTGTCTATTCAGATAAATTTACTGGCAAACCAAAACGTATTAACAACTTAAAAGTAGCTCAGCTCGTTGAATTCGATGACAAGAACATGACTTTTAGAGTTGCTAACTACACTTACAAATACAATAAAGACATCGAGATTGCCATGCGTACCAGCATGCTAGTTCAAGATGATTACTTTTCTAGTAAAACCCTGACTTTCAGTAAGTCACAAATAAAGCAGCTTTATGATGAGGGCAGCATTTATAAAATTATGCGACCTGAGCTTTATAGTTTATTTGGTGGTTTTGTTATGCACCCGCCTAGACCTAAGCCTTTATATACGGGCGTTAAGCTCGATAAACATAATCAAGAAGGGATTACTTACTTCAAAGATGGCTTATACGAGGAAGCGTTGAAAAGTTTTACTCTGTCTGCGGAAGATGGTTATGCATGGGGGCAATTAAACTTGGGTCAGATGTATCGTGATGGCCAAGGGACAGAAGTGAATAACGAAAAAGCAGCTTACTGGCTCAACAAAGCTACCTTACAAGGGAATCCTAAAGCAAAGATTGAGCTCGCAGAGCTATGCTTGAGTTACGATTGTAGTAAATTGAATACTCAATAATCTATTACCCATAAATATCACACATAAGAAACCAGCCTAATTATATGGTTCTCACTATTTACTTTAAACTTGTTATGTTATAACATTTTTATAGTGGCGTAGTATTTATACTCTTTTAAAGCCGAGTTACTCTCCCTGCTCTGCTTTTGAGATTACGCGGCCTGATGAAAGAATCATCTTTTGAGTTTGTATAACTTGAAGGAAGACCTTGCACACTAGCACGCTTACGTTCCCGTGCTAAATCCTTGCCGGCGAGCTTGCTCGCCGGCACTTTTCTTTTAAAGCTTTAAATGTTCATCTAAGAAAGCCAATACTTTTTTATAGTAAAGAGTACGGTGCTCTTCTTTATAAAAACCGTGGCCTTCATCATCTAGAATAGTGATTTCATATGGGTGCTTAGCTTTTTTCAACGCTGCTTCTAATGATTCTGCTTGCTCAATTGGCGCACGTTCGTCTTCACCACCATGCACAATAAGAACAGGTGCTTTTAGCTTATCGACATTATAAGCAGGTGAGAATGCTTTTAACTCGGCTTCATCAGTACCAATCACTGTTTTAAGGTAATTAACACCATAGCTTCGGGCTTGCGTATCACCTTCTTCATACATAAGAGGCAAGTCGTAAACCCCCATCAGGCCTATTGCACACTTGAACATATCCGGCTCGATAATCGCGCTTTGTAGTGCTGAGTAACCACCGAAGCTGGCTCCCATAATACAAATATTATCTTTATCAACTGTGCCGTCATTAATTAATAGTTTCACACCATCAATAATGTCGTGTTGAATATTTTGTCCCCACTGACGATAGCCAGCTTCTCTAAAATTCTGTCCAAAACCTGGTGAGCCACGAAAATTCACCTTTAGCACTGCCATACCTCTATTAGCTAGCATTTGCGCTTCAGGGTCGTAACCCCAATAATCTCTTGCTTGGTAAGGACCACCATGCGGCATAACAACTAAAGGTAAGTTTTTCTCAGCTTTGCCATTTGGCACAGTTAAATAAGCAAGAATTGTTAAACCATCGCGGCTTTTAAAACGCAGTGGTGTGGTTTGCGCCATATCTTTTTGGTTTATCCAGCCACGCGCAGAGAATAACGCTCGTAATTTATTGGTATTCGCGTCATATAGATAATATTGCCCAGGGTTTATATCGCTCGATGCGAAAATAATATTTTTTGAATCATCTTCTGTACTGCTGACTAGCTGCACTTGACTACCAGGCAATGCACCTAACATATCTTTAAGACGCTGAGACTTTACTGAGTTACTATCAACAAAAGAGTAGCTTGGGTAGTCAGCCTCCGTTTCTATTGCAAATAACTCTTTAGTAACTTCATCAACCCAAATATGTGATGGTGACACATGCTTATCTTGGAAGATTTTCGTCACTTCTTTGGTTTTTAGGTTAATTTTAATAACGCTCTCAGCTTCACCACCCTTTGATGCAGTGGCATATACAGACTCACCTGATTTATCAAATGCCTTTAATGAAATATCGGTGTAATCAATACCTTCTAAATCAAGCTCTTTCCAAAAGCCACCCTCAGGCTCTCGAACATGAAGTGTCGCATTGAGGTAATCGTCACTCGATTCAGCGATACGGACGTTACCATCATGGTCTGTTAGAAACTCACCCATAGGTGCTGGTGAACGAGTAATTAAAGTACGAAGGCCGCGATAAACATCGACTTCATATACAACGGTAGTTGGTTCATTGGTTGCAGTCCACGGGTAAGTGACAACCAAAACTTTTTTATCATCATGAAGTAAGGGATCTAAAAGGTATGACGTTCCTTGAACTGGTGTTTGTTTTTTTAACCGAGTACCAGTTTGCTGTTCACCATGATAACCAATTACGTATGCGCCACGGCTACCATCGACGTTCACGGCAAATAACTCACCATAATAAATAGGGGTATCTTGCCAACCTTTTAAATACTCTTTTTCAAGAATAACTCGTTCATTGTTAACCCAATGGTATTCGCCAACCTGTGCATTACCCGGAAAAGCAACCGCATGGGTTACTGCAAACTTGGTTGTATCAACAATGATGAGTGAATTTTTACCTTCGTGTTTTTTTATAGCTGCGACGTAGTTGCCATCAGGGGAGATAGTTACACGACTAAAGTCATTACCTTTACTAAAGTCTTCTACTGATAATTTTGCAGGTTTAGCGAAGCTGGTAAATGATAGCGTAAATAACGCTAGTCCCAGCACAAAAGTGAGATATCGAGACATGATTAACTCCATTTAACGATTTAATTGTTATTTTTAGCTGAGCAATAATAAAGCAAAGACCCTATATTTGCTACAAAAATTTAACAAAACAACCCAATAATGGATGCTATTTAGCGACGAATTTTGTGCCAAAGTTCAACCACTAACACAACGATAACCCCGGCAACAACGCCTAATAAACCATCAAATATAATCGGCGTAGCCAGCTCACCCGTTTTACCAACTAAATCCGTAACAAACTCAGTGCTACCTTGCTGGGCGTGATGTAAAACGGGGATCCCATGTACCAATATGCCTCCGCCAACTAAAAACATAGCAACCGTTCCTGCAAAGGCTAAAAAGCGCATTAACTTAGGCGCTGCAGCAAGTAAAAACTTACCTACTAACTCTTTAAACTTACCGCCACTTTGCTGCGCTTTTTGCAGTAAATACAAACCAGCATCATCTAGTTTAACAATGCCTGCAACTAACCCATACACGCCAATGGTCATAATAATTGCTATTTCACTAAGCACTAAAGCTTGATTCACCAGTGTTGCGTCAGCAACCGTGCCTAGCGTTATCACGATAATTTCTGCTGAGAGGATAAAATCAGTGCGGATCGCCCCTTTCACTTTTTGCTTTTCGTATTCTTGTAAGTCTTTTTGTTCAGCCAGAGTTTCATCTTCTTGTTGAGCATGACCAAACAGCTTTTCGATAATTTTCTCTGCACCTTCAAAGCACAAAAACAGCCCGCCAACCATTAACAGCGGAGTAATTAACCAAGGCAACCAAACACTAATCAATAATGCTGCGGGCACTAAGATGGCTTTGTTAATAAACGAGCCTTTTGCCACAGCCCAAACTACAGGCAACTCTCTATCGGCAGTTACCCCTGTGACTTGCTGAGCATTAAGAGCCAGATCATCACCTAACACCCCCGCTGTTTTTTTTGTTGCGACTTTACTCATCGTCGCAATGTCGTCTAAAAGTGTCGTAATATCATCAAGTAAGGTTAGTAAATTAGTGCCTGCCATGGTGGTTCCTTGCCCATTAAATACACTATCAACATAACTTATCCTGCCATTTTCACCAACGGTTAATTTTTCTTTGTTAGGCTTATAGCTCATTCAAAAATAGAGGTGTTTCTATGATTAAACCACTTCTCTCAGGGCTCGCTTTAGTTACCTTGTGCGCGTGTGCTGAGCAAAGTGCACCAAGCAATTATCTGTGCGATGAAACCCTTAGCGCCAGTATTGTTGAATACAGTGATGAGGAAGCAAGACTGACATTTAAGGACTCTGAATTTTTACTCAATCGCCAAGTAAGCGGCTCAGGGGTTAAATACAGTGCCGATAATGTGCTGTTTTGGTCTAAAGGCGATGAAGCCATGCTGATTTTAAAAGGTAAAAAGTACCAATGTAGCTTAACTCAGTAATAGCAAAAGCTTTGCTCGCTAAATTAGCTTAATCAGTGGTTTTGAGTATAATAGCGACAGTTTATTCAGCGTTTAAGCGGCTATAATGAAATACAAAGATCTTCGCGAATTTATCGAGTTATTAGAACAAAAAGGTGAATTAAAAAGGATCAAACAAGAAATTGATCCTTACCTTGAAATGACCGAAATTGCCGACCGTACTTTACGTGCCGAAGGCCCAGCTCTGTTATTTGAAAACCCTAAAGGCCACACTATTCCCGTTCTTGCCAACCTTTTTGGTACGCCTAAGCGTGTTGCAATGGGCATGGGGCAAGATGATGTTAGTGAACTGCGCGAAGTTGGTAAGTTATTAGCTTTTCTAAAAGAGCCTGAGCCACCGAAAGGCATTAAAGAGGCACTAGGGCAAATCCCAGTATTCAAACAAGTACTGAATATGCCAGCTAAAGAAGTAAAAAAAGCGCCTTGTCAGCAAGTTATACTTGAAGGCGATGATGTTGACTTAACTAAGCTGCCTATCCAACATTGCTGGCCAGGTGATGCTGCTCCCTTGATCACATGGGGTCTAACGGTTACCAAAGGGCCTTATAAAAAGCGCCAAAATTTAGGCATTTACCGTCAGCAGCTATTGGGTAAAAACAAAATTATTATGCGTTGGCTATCGCACCGCGGTGGCGCATTAGATTTTCGTGAATGGTGTAAAGAGCACCCAGGCGAACCTTACCCTGTGTCTGTCGCATTAGGTGCCGATCCTGCGACTATCCTAGGCGCTGTAACACCAGTACCAGACACCCTAAGCGAATATGCATTTGCTGGTTTACTACGCGGTAGTAAGACTGAAGTTGTTAAATCGGTTTCAAATGACCTACAAGTGCCTGCTACCGCAGAGTTCGTACTTGAAGGTTATATTATGCCGGGTGAAACAGCACCAGAAGGCCCTTATGGCGATCACACAGGTTACTATAACGAAGTAGACGAGTTCCCGGTGATGACGGTGACTCACATTACACATCGTGAAAATCCAATTTATCACAGCACTTATACTGGCCGTCCACCTGATGAGCCAGCAGTACTCGGGGTTGCCTTAAACGAAGTATTCGTGCCAATTCTGCAAAAGCAATTTCCTGAAATTGTAGACTTTTATCTACCACCCGAAGGCTGTTCATACCGTATGGCTGTGGTCACGATGAAAAAACAATATCCAGGTCATGCCAAGCGCGTGATGATGGGGGTGTGGTCTTTCTTACGTCAATTCATGTATACCAAGTTCGTGATTGTTTGCGATGATGACGTAAACGCACGCGATTGGAACGACGTGATCTGGGCAATTACCACGCGTATGGACCCAGCTCGCGATACGACGATGATCGAAAACACGCCAATTGATTATTTAGATTTTGCATCGCCAGTTTCTGGCCTTGGCTCAAAAATGGGCATGGATGCAACCAATAAATGGCCAGGCGAAACAGATCGTGAATGGGGTGAGCCCATTGTTATGGATCCAAAAATCAAAGAACGTGTTGATGAATTATGGGACAGCTTAGATATTCTCTAGGCTGTGTCTATGTTAAACTGCTCAAAATTTAACGGTTATGAGTGCGATTCATAACCGAATTTGCTTCTGTGCTTATAAAGGTAAACTATGCAAACACTACTCGCTGACGTTGTTGCGATCAGCCCGCTTACAGACCATGTACATAAGGTCATTTTGAAACCACAGCAACCTGTGTCATTCGAGGCAGGCCAATATATGCAACTAGTATTAGGCGAAAAAGATAAGCGTGCCTTTTCTATTGCAAGCCGCCCGTCGCAAACTGAACAGATTGAACTACACATTGGTGCCGCGGGTGCTGATTCGTATGCAATGCAAGCGCTTGACCATTTACGCCAAGCTCATACAGAGCAACAGCAAGTTAATGTTGAAGTAGGCTTAGGTGTATCACAGCTGCGAGTTGAGGGTGAGCGCCCTATTATTCTACTTGCTGGCGGTACAGGTTTCTCTTATGCCAAATCAATGGCTGATCACCTTGCTGAAATTGGCTGTGAGCGTCCTGTATTATTTTACTGGGGTGTACGTGAGCAAGCTGCACTTTATGCTCATGATGAAATGCAAGCATGGGCAAACAGCAACCCACATTTCCAATACATTCCAGTAGTTGAAAATGCGCCGCAAAGCTGGACTGGCAAAACCGGTTACGTCCACAAGGCTGTTATGGAAGATATCGTGTCTTTAGAACCATACGATATATACATGGCAGGCCGCTTCGACATGATTGGCGTGGTTCGCGATGATTTTATTAATCATGGTGCGGTACGTGAGAACATGTACGCCGATGCATTCGCATTCATTAAATAACTAGCTCATACCGGTTATTTTTAAGGCATCCAATTGGATGCCTTTTTTATTTGTTTTACCTATCGCCTTAATCCGTCTAAACGATTTCACAAACTGCATTTCCTTGACCATACTCTGATTAGAATAACGATGGGGAGAGACCCAAATGCTAAATACAAAAGTACAAGACTTTATGCAACGTAAGTTGCCACACATTACGCCTGAAACTGAAATGACCACCGCGATTAGCGAGCTGCAAAAGTTTAAATTACTAGGCGCACCTGTATTCGATGACAACAAAAGCCTAGTTGGCTTTATTTCTGAACAAGAGCTGCTGCAACCGCTCATGCAAAACAGTTATTTCTGTGATGGTGTAGTGAAGGTAAAACAGCTAATGCGCACCGATGTTGTCACGGTAAGTAGCGATCAAAACATCATAGAGCTGGCAGATGGCATGCAAACAGGTAAGCCAAAAAACTACCCGGTTATCGAGGATGGTAAGGTTGTTGGCATGATCAGCCGGGGAGACGTGCTCAAAGCATTGTATGAAAACTATGTCTCATGCCAAGAGCACCAAGTGTAAGTTAGCTGCTTAACGATTAGCAGCTAACTGTTTTAAAGCAGCTTTATCAGCATCGCTTAAATAAGCAATTTCAAGCGCATTAGCTTGCGCTTTTTCCATATCGGCTTGGCTTAAGCCTGCCGCAGGTGCTGCTACTTGATACTCATACGCTATTTCAATACCTTCAACTGCTGGATCATCAGTATTAATTGATGCCAAAATACCATGGTCTAAGAAGGTTTTTAACGGGTGTTTTGCAAGCTCAGCAACAGTGCTGGTTTGAATGTTACTGGTTAAGCAAGACTCAATACCAATGCGCTTATCACGTAAGTAATCCATTAGCGCAGCATCTTCAATCGCTTTTACACCATGACCAATACGCGTTGCACCAAGCTCGTTAATTGCTTGCCAAATGCTTTCACTACCTCGCGCTTCACCGGCATGGATAGTGGCAGCTAAGTATGCATCGTGAACTTGTTTAAAGTGATCAACAAATAACTCACCTGGGAAACCAATTTCATCACCAGCTAAATCAACCGCCACTAAATCATTTTTAAAAGCAAGTAGCGCATCAAGCTCTTGCTGACAGATTTTGGTGCCATATGTACGCGACATGATGCCGATTAAGTTAGCTTTAATTGGTGCGTTATGACACGCACTTTTTACACCATCAACCACCGCTTCAACAACACCTTGCGGGTGTAGGCCTTGGCTTTGCGCCATATAATATGGGCTAAAACGAAGCTCAACGTAATCGAGGTTTTGGGCAATCGCATCTTCAACGTTTTCGATAGCAATACGACGACAAGCATCGTAATCACCCAATACTTTTACACCCCAATCTAGCTTGTGTAAAAACGCCACTAAATTTGGTTCAGGGTCGATAACCTGTACGTGCGGAATAAGCGCTTCAATGTTGTCAGCAGGTAATTCAAGATTAAACTGACGACCAAGGTCTAAGATCGTTTGTGGGCGAACATTACCATCTAGATGACGGTGAATATCAAGCAAAGGGAGTTTGTTATTGATCATAATTAGCACTCAGGTTCAGTAAATTTGCGCGGATCATACGTACCCACGGCGATATTTCAAGTTTAGATGATTTTATTTACTTTTTAGAGGTCAAATGTCTGCTTTAATGGCTGCTAGCATTATGCAAAAAATGCCACAAAGTTTTAAAAAGCTTATCTGCATCAATTGGTTTAGTTAAATAACCATTCATACCACTGGCTAAGCCTTTCTTAAGGTCATCATCGTGGGCATTTGCCGATAAGCCAATAATCGGTAAATCGGTGATCAGCAACTCATTACGAATAACCTTAGTCGCTTGTAAGCCATCCATATTCGGCATTTGAATATCCATGAGCACAAGGTCATAGCTTTTTTCACTGATCATCTTAATAGCCTCGTGGCCATCTTTAGCGATATCAGGTTGGCAGCCTTTAGTTTTTAAAATCGAACTCGCCACATGTTGATTCAATGGGTTATCTTCAACCAATAAAATTGCATCATTGGCAAATGAAACAGCAGTCACATCGATATCAGCTAACTCATCATCACTATGAATCACCTCTTCAAGAGGAGACTCTAATGGCAGCGAAATTGTAAACGTTGAACCTTGCCCCTCAGAGCTAGTTAGGCTTATCTCGCCTCCCATCATAACAATGAGTTTTTGACAAATGCTTAAGCCTAAACCTGTGCCACCAAAACGACGAGAGGTTGAGCTATCGGCTTGTGAAAATGGTTTAAACAGGCGCTGCTGAGCCTCTTTACTGATGCCAATGCCTGTATCAATAACACTAAAGTAAGTAAATTCACCCTGCTGCCAAATACGTAATGTAATCGTGCCTTCTTGAGTGAACTTCACCGCATTGTTTAACAAATTCAACAATACTTGTTTTAAACGAATTGGGTCGGTATGGATCAGTAGGTGTTCAGAAGCATCAAACTCAACTCTAAATCCTAAAGAGCGAGAGTTAAGCTCAAACTGCAATAAGTTAGTCAGCTCACTAACCAACGCATTCACAGCTATGGGTTCTTGATGTAGCTCCAATCGCCCAGCTTCTATTTTAGAAAAATCTAAAACATCATTTATCACCCGTAATAGTACATTCAGTGCACCATCGGCTTGATCAATATAACCACGGGCTTGTTGCCAGTCAGACTCTTGCATTGCTAAATAATGCAAACCCTTAATACCATTAATAGGCGTGCGTATTTCATGGCTCATATTCGCCAAGAACTCACTTTTAATTTGGCTGGCTTTATCGGCTTTTAATTTTTCTTCGCGAAGGCTTTGAGTTTGCTTTGCCACTTGCTGACGAATTTGAATATTAGTACCAGTTACAGAAATCAAAAAGGTGATCAATAACCAAACAAACAGCATACCGACTATTTGCGCCAACCAATAAGGCAACCATGACGACTGTGCAACTGACTCCCATAATTTTACCTGCCAAACGCGCTCACCAATAATAAAGTTGAAGCTCGCAATAGCTGTTGTACCTACACGGTGTGGGCTGTACATTTCGACAGGATTACTGCCGTCAGTAACGTCATAGAAGCTGGCATCGATATCAGTGTTCTGATTAAAATTAAGTGTTTGTGCTAACACTTCTAAATTGACCACGGCGACAACATAACCTCTAAATCCGACCTGGTGATTAATGTCTGAATAAACTGGGTTGAAGAATAAAACGCCCTTTTCGTTACCATCACCTTGCATCAGGGTAATAGGCTCACTGACGGTGACATTCTTAATTAACCGAGAGTCAGTTAACGCTTGTTTACGTAACTCGTTTGAGGCTAAATCAAAGCCTTGTGCTGGTTCGTTCCCTGCTAAAGGATGAATATATTGCACCGGAAAATAAACCGTTCGCTTACTCACCGGCTGCCACTGCCCTGCAGCATTTTTTTCTTTCACATAATAGTCAGCGCCCAGTTCATCACGCAGTAAATTTTGATAATTATTTAGTTGTGAGTGAATAACCTTAGGTGCCCACTCAAGGGCAAGAATTTCTTCGCTGTATTGTAGTTGCCTTGATGTGAAGCGCTTAAATTCGTCAAAATCAACCATGTCACTACTAGCAAAAAAAGTTGCGAGTAAGGCTAAGTGCGACTTAATTTCATCGACTTTATGTTCAAGGTTCGTGTGAATCGCACTGACTTTAGCTTGCTGGCGCTGTAAGTCTTTGTCTTTTTTTACACTGGCTGCACCATAAAAGCTGACACAAATAACCACGTAAATTAATAGCGCCGGCACAATGATTTGCAGCCGTTGGCGAGTATGATGGTAACTAAATGCCGCTAAAATTAATGGCGTGAATATCAGAACCCCAATGCTATCGCCAATCCACCATGCGATAAAATTATTAAGCGCCGCATAACTCGGAATAACATTGTTAATGACCAGTAAGCCGGTGCCAATTGATGCAGCAATCAAGCTACACAAAGGGCCGCCAATCATTAAACCAAGCATACTTTGCTTTAATGACGATAATTCAATCGGGCGTTTAACGACATGAATAATAATGTAATAGGCAAGCCAAGCTTGGAATGTAGATGCAGTTGTTACGCCAATTGCCTGCAGCATCATTTGCCAGTGAAAAATATCAGTGGCTTTATCAAGGTGAATAAGGTTTACAAAGAATGCCCCTAGCAGAACCCCTGGCAAGGCACGATTTCTAAGTAGCAAGATACTGGCAAGCGCAATACCTGAAGGCGGCCATGCTGCAACCGCATAGCCATCAATCGCCAGCAATGAATTACTTAAGTACCCTGTAAGAAAGTAAGCAAGTGCAATGCTTATTGTCAGTGTAAATAAGTTCTTCAAGCCATCGCTCCTTTGCTGGCTGGAGTAAAATTATTGATAGAGTACCAATGCTTTTTCTGGTTGGGCACTCTTACTGTAGCTGAGCACCGCTTGCTGCAAATAAGCATGGCGATTATCTGCATTAAGCGCTTTATCAAACACTCGCGCGGCTAGGTCATATTCACCGTGAGCATTTGCTAAACATGCAAGGGCTAGTAATAAGTCTGTATTTTCGGTGTCTTTTTTTAATACATCCTGCAAACTTGATTGCAGCTTGAGTGCATCGCCAGCGCTACTAGTACGTAAAATACGTGCTAAATCTTTATGCTGTAGCGGTTTTTTGAGCATTTTAATTAAGCTTAGCTCAATTTTGTTTAACTCACCTGCCTTCGCCATCGCCGTTAAATAGCTTACCTCTGCGTGTGGCTTCAAGTTTTTGGCTAATTTCTCATAACGCTCAGTTAAATCCCCATTTGACTGAGCTGCAAAGTAACGGTCGAACAATTGTTGCCACTCTTGCTCAGAAAGAGCTTTTTTACGTAATAAACGTGGCATAAAGTCATTAAGTGCCGCCCACTTTTGCTCTTGCACTAAAACATGGGCATACATTTTAAGCTCTAAACGAGAGGCTTTTTTGCGTTCAGCTAACGCTTTAAGGTCAGCAAAGATAGTGCTGGTTTCGCCGCTAGCAATCCATAAATTAGCCACTTTTAGCTGCTTATCTTGGCTTATTTTATCAAGATAGCTAATTGCTTTTTCATTTTCATTATTCGCCAGTGCCGCTTTAGCTAGAAGCGCAAAACGTATATCGCTCCACTTTTCTGCAACACTGTTGTTATCAAGTGCAAGCTCAAGCTCCGTATAATCGTTATTAATTAAGCTCCATACACCTTGCTCAATAGCCGCTTGTTTACGCTCTTCACTGCGCGCAAAGAAACCATGGCGTGTATGGCTATATAAAGATATTACGTAACGGCAAAGCTTATAAAGTAAAAACAGTGCAGCGAATGCCAATATTAAAAGTGCAGTAACGCCCCAAATAGTCCCTTCAATGGTTGTTTTATTAAAGGCAATTAGTACATAACCCTTTTGATCTATAAAAAAAGGGGCAATCCCTAAGCAGACTGCTATTGCAATAATGATTAATAAAAAGCGGATCATTGTGCCCACTCCTTCACCTGCTCAGTACTTTGTAGTGACACTTTTGGACTAAAATCGAGCTGCTCTTTAGAAAGCTCAGCAAGACTTTTTAAGGCCGCTTTTGTTTGCGCATCATCTTGTTTAAAGTAATCTTTTACCAAACTATGAGCAGCATCAACAGCACTAAAATACACACTACTTTGTTTACTTAATACCGCATCTTGCGCTTGAGCTAAGTATAAACTTAAGCGCTGTTTTACTAGGTGACGCTCTTGCTCACTTAAAAATGGTGCGATAACCATATCTTCACGTGTGCGCACTTCTACAAAGAAGTCTTTAAACTGCTGCCACGACTTCGCAAGGTTTTGACGCCATTCACTGACATTTTCACTTAATTGATTTGGGTCTTCTTTGACGACCTCTTCAGGGAGTGAAATAGCATTAAATACCAGTTCATCAACTTTTTGATTAATGCCATGCAGTTTTAAATAAATTGCTTCAACAGCCACAGGTTCTATGGCATTCAAGGTTTGTAAATCTTGGTGAATTGCTTGGCGAATAGCGCCTGTACCCGGGTGTTCTGCAAGTAAGCTATCTAAGCGAGATAGCACAGCAGCAGCCCCTTGGTAATCGTGCTCTGCCCACAATTTAAACTCGGCCATACGCTGCAGGCTTGTGACTTCTTGCGGATTAAGCGTGAAAGTTTGCTGCTCGGCGCGCTTTAAAGCTGCTTGTAATTGCTGCTGTGTTTGCTCAGCACTTTCATTTAGTGCATCAGTGACCTTTTGTTCACTGTTATAAAGCGAGTGCTGCATTGTTTGTTGGGCACTTTTTAATGCATCAATTTGCTGCTGTAAGCGTAGGTTTTCATCTGTCAGCTCAGTCAATGCCACAGCCGATTGCTGATCGCTATTTAATTTTAGATAAAACTCATAGCCAACTGCACCAGCCACTAAAAGTGAAATAAGTAACGCTAAGCTACCTGTTTTGCTGATACCTCTTTTAGCTTGTGCAGGCGCTTTCGCCCCAGTATTTGCCGTTTGCGCTTTTTTCTCTGGCTGTGCGGTCACTGGCTTTGCGGGTTGTTTTGATTCTGCTTCACTCATTTTGCTACCTTGCTGATTAATGCAGGTGAACATAGCGCTGTCGCTCGCCCCTGCAGCAATATGTATCTGTGTTCTTGCGACATTTTGTTGCTTTAAATAATCAGCGATACGCTCACTGGCAACGAAAAATTGTCGCTCTTTCAACCATGCAAGCTGAGGCTCATTTAGGCCATTAAAAATGGCATCCACCGCTGCATTACTGGTAATGACTATACCTTCTACATCAATTGTTTGCCAGTGGTCCATCCACTTGCCCGGTTCGCTCTCAATTGCGCTCCGCTTGTAAACAACCAACTGATTTAATAAAGCACCACGTTGTTTTAAGGTTTTTGCTATGGTCGTGCGCCCACCTTCACCTTTCACTAAAACGATGTTACTTAGCTCAACATCTTGTAGTGTTTTTAATTCAAGCAGACCTTCTGAATCATGCTGTTTGGGTACTGCAGCACGTCGCCCAAAGGCTTCATAAACCGCATCAGCCGTTTGCTGGCCGACCGCATAAAGTTGCGCTGCTTTGTTGATGGTTGGTGTGAGTTTTAACAAGGCATGCACGGCATCTTGCGAGATAAAAATGATTTTATCGGCATTTTCTAGCGGCGCGAGCTCACTACTATTTACTGTGAGGTAATCTAAGGTAAGAACAGGACACAGGGTTGTTTGATAACCCGCCTGCTGAAGCTCAAGAGCAAGCTCAGTGCCTTTACCTTCTGGACGAGTTATCAAAATATGCATATTAAGCGTCTCTATATACTTCAGCTAAAATTTTATCAGCACCTTGCTCAAGTAGTTTTTCAGCAAGTGTAATACCTAACTGCTCTGCGTCAGCCACAGGGCCTGTCACTTCATCACGCAGCATTTGGCTGCCATCAATAGCGCCCACTAAACCACGTAAATGCACTTGCTCACCATCAACCAATGCAAATGCACCAATTGGCACTTGGCAACCACCTTCTAAACGGCGATTCATAGCACGCTCGGCATTAACACGAATACGTGTTTCATTATGTTCGAGTGGCGCTAACAGTGCTTTTGTCACTTCATCATCAATACGGCACTCAATACCCACAGCACCTTGACCATTTGCAGGTAATGATACTTCTGGCTCGATAAAAGCTGTAATACGCTCAGGCATTTCTAAACGAATTAGACCCGCTGCAGCTAGAATGATTGCATCATATTGACCATCATCTAGTTTTGCTAAACGCGTATTAACATTACCGCGTAAATCACGAATGTCTAAATCTGGGCGAGCTTCGCGAATTTGGCATTGGCGGCGTAAGCTTGATGTACCAACAATAGCACCTTGTGGTAACTCATCTAAGCTTTTGTAGTTGTTTGATACAAACGCATCGCGTGGGTCTTCACGTTCACAAATAGTGTGTAATGCTAGGCCTTCAGGAAACTCAACAGGCACATCTTTCATTGAATGCACCGCAATATCTGCACGGCCATCTAGCATGGCTTGCTCAAGCTCTTTTACGAATAAGCCTTTACCACCAATCTTTGCCAGTGGCGTATCAAGGATAATATCGCCTTGTGTCGACATAGGAACCAACTCTACCGTTACGTCGTCATGGAAGTGCTCTAGTTGAGCTTTTACAAATTCAGCCTGCCATAAAGCAAGTGCACTTTTACGGGTAGCGATACGAACTAGTTTTGTTGTCTGTGTCATGAAAAATCCAATTAATTATCAGGCTGATACTAAATATTACTCAGCTAAAATTCTAAATTCTTTTTGGGCCAGTAAGTTGCCATCTGCGTCAATAACTTCAACACGCCAATCACCCAGTTGCTCTGGCATAATGTTTTTCGTTGAATAAGTACGAAAACGTGGACTACTTACCGCCAATTCAATCGAAGCAAGCTGTTGATCTTGGTAATACCATTGGTGACGAACAGTTTGCCCTTGCATATTTCTAAGCTCGCTAAAAAAGCTCAGGCTATTGCTTATTTGCGCTAATTTTACATCGTTTTTTAAAACGTTTACTGGTTCTCGATCAACAACATCGGTTGTTAATACCGCGCGGCTTACTTTGTCTGTGTCTATTTTAGCGCCAATTGCGACACTGGCAATATGCGCTGACTGCGAAAACTGCTGCTGAGCATCAGGGGCTGCAGCAATCTCTACTTGCTGTTCGGTTTGTGGTGGCTCTTCATCAAGAGTGACCTCTGATGTTTCCGGTTGTTGCTCGTCAACAACCTGTTCACTGTCGATCTCAACCTCTACTGTCGTAACCTCAGGTTCAACAATGTTTGAGCTCACAACCTCTGCTTTAGCCGTTTCTGTGCTATCAGCCTGCGGTGTTTGCTCATTAATTGACGAAGCAACAACTTCTTTTGGCTCTTCTTGCTCAGCGTCATTTAAAGGAGCTTGTAATTCAGCATTTGTAAACTCTGCTTGCGGTTCATCTTGCGGTGATTGTTCAGCATTTACAGCACCAGTTAAGCTATACACTAAAATAGCCAATGCTACTAAGATAACACTGCTAACCATAAAAATGCGTCGCCAATGCCATTGATAAGTCACTGCTGTAGGAGTTGAACCTGCCGATTCAACGGCATTCATATTTGCTGTAATTACAAGTTTCTTTGTCATGTTGGCCTCTAAAACCAAAAATTAACTCAAGCGAGCAATTAACCACTCACGAATAGCCATTAACTCTTCACCACAAACTTGGTGCGCCATCGGATAGTCTTGCCAGCTTACTTCCATGTTGTTAGCGCTAAGCACGTCAAATGCTTGTCTGCCTGCGCTATGCGGTACCACATCGTCAAATCGACCATGTGCCATAAAAATATTTAACCCCTGCTGCTTGGCTTCATCGGCTAATTTTGCAGGCACACACATGTAGGTTGAAAGTGCCATTACACCCGCTAATTTATAATCTAGACGTGGCGCTAAGTGCAGCGATACCACACCCCCTTGCGAAAAACCGGCAAGAATAATTTTGTTAGGAGCGATACCTTTTGCAATTTCTTGGTCAATAATTGCAGCCACTTTTGCAGCAGATTCACGCACTCCTTGCTCATCAGCACGCTTATCTAAATCCATCGATTTAATATCGTACCAAGAACGCATTGCCATACCACCATTTATGGTGACCGGCTGCACTGGCGCATTTGGAAACACAAAACGTACGCCAAGCTCTTTTGGTAAAGCAAGTTGCGGTGCAACGGGCGCAAAACCATCACCAGAATCACCCAAACCATGTAGCCAGATAACCGTTGCTTTGTGGTCGCCTTGCGCTGGGTACTCAACAAACTCTAAACTCATAGTTCAGAACGCCATTCAATTGTTTGACCTGCTTGGCGAGTTGCCGCATCACACATAAATTGCCAAAACTCTGCACCTGAGCGGTTATCAATCCACTTATCGTCGCGTAGTTCAAAATGGTGACCATTAAATTTAGTCGCTACCCAAACTTGGTGTAATGGTGCTTGCTTGTTGATCACAATTTTACTGCGATCAGGAAAGATGATTTCTAAAATACCTGACGCTGATTCATAGTCTAAATCGGCATCACATTCATCGATTTGCTCTTCAATAGTTAGCATTAATGCATCGGCTAGTGTGTGGTATTCATGATCAGTCATTTTAGTGTCCTTTAACTGGCTTTAAGCCTAGATCTGGGGGCAGATTGTGTACATCAAGTGTAACAGGAATAAATTCATCCGCGAATAGCTGCATTTTTTAAATATTCTGTTACTCTGCGATTATAAAGCCAGCAACCGTATTAATCTAATGAAAGAGACTCATAGCCAAAAATTAAAAACCATTTTACCTCTAAGCGTCCTTCTACTAACCCTAGCAGGTTGCGGACAAAGTGGTGCTCTTTATCTGCCAGATGATACTAAGCCGCCTGCAAAGTCTCAGCCACAAGCTGATCCATCCGAACAACCAGAGCAAAAACAGGACCAATAGATGGACTTTTTTAACTACAATAATAATCAGCTGTTCGCTGAAGACATCGCTGTCAAAGAGCTTGCCGAACAATATGGTACGCCTTGTTATATCTATTCTCGCAAAACCTTTGAACGTCATTATTTAGCATTTGCAGACGCTGCTAAGTCACATAAAAGCTTGGTGTGCTATGCCGTAAAAGCCAACTCAAATATTGCCGTGCTGAATATTTTAGCGCGACTTGGTTCAGGTTTTGACATCGTTTCAAAAGGTGAGCTTGCGCGCGTTATCCAAGCAGGCGGAGACGCAAGTAAGGTTGTGTTTTCTGGCGTTGCAAAAACCGCTGACGAAATTGCCTATGCACTTGAATTGGGGATCAAGTGTTTTAACGTTGAGTCAGTGGCTGAGCTTGAGCGTATTTCAAAAGTGGCAACGGATCTTAACTTAGTGGCACCGATTTCGATTCGCGTAAACCCAGATATAGATGCAAAAACGCACCCTTATATCTCAACCGGTTTAAAAGAGAATAAGTTTGGTATTGATATTCAAACTGCGGTAACTGTGTATCAACATGCAGCATCATTACCCGGTTTAAAAATTACCGGTGTAGATTGCCACATCGGTTCGCAGCTAACTGAAATTAAACCTTTCTTAGCAGCCCTTGAAAAAGTACTGACTCTTATCGAAGAGTTAAAAGCGGTTGGCATCAAGCTAACACACCTAGATATCGGTGGTGGTCTTGGCGTGCCTTATAATGGCGAAACACCTCCTCACCCGAGTGAGTATGTTGATAAAATTACCGCTCGATTAGCAGACTACCAAGATTTAGAACTTATTTTTGAACCTGGCCGTGCGATTGCAGCCAATGCAGGCATTTTAGTTACTAAAGTTGAGTTTATTAAACAAAACCAAGATAAGTTCTTTGCTATTGTTGATGCAGGCATGAACGACATGTTGCGTCCATCGCTGTATCAAGCTTGGCAAAGTATTGTACCAGTTGAACCTCGCGCAGATGATACGCCTACTTACAACTACGACATTGTCGGCCCTGTCTGTGAAACCGGCGACTTTTTAGGTAAAGACCGTGAGCTTGCACTTCAAGCTGGTGACCTATTAGCACAACGCAGCGCTGGCGCGTATGGTTTTACCATGAGCTCAAACTACAACTCACGCCCGCGTGTTGCAGAGATTATGGTGGATGGCCAGCAAAGCCATTTAATTCGCCAACGCGAAACCTTAGAAAGCCTTTGGCAAGGTGAGAAAATTTTACCATAAACGTTTTTATAACCGCCCTGCTCTGTGGCATGATTAGCTCAGAGCAAACCCGAATTAGAGCGTTATGTTAGTTAATTTTTCAAAAATGCACGGCCTAGGTAATGACTTTGTCGTTATTGATAACATTACTCAAAATGTTTTTTTATCACGTGATCAAATAAAGAAGCTGGCAGATCGCCATTTCGGCATTGGCTTCGATCAACTGCTTATGGTTGAAGCCCCTTACTCTCCTGATCTCGATTTTCATTATCGTATTTTCAATGCCGATGGTAACGAAGTTGAACAGTGCGGCAACGGTGCGCGTTGTTTCGCTCGCTTTGTACGTATGAAAGGCCTGACCAATAAGCATAAAATCTCGGTTTCAACAAAATCTGGTAACCTCACGCTTTATATAGAGAAAGATGGTCAAGTAACGGTAAATATGGGCCACCCCAATTTTGAACCGAACAAAATCCCATTAAAAGCCAGCAAGCGTGAGCTGACCTATATTCTTCGTACGGAAGAACATACGGTATTTAGTGGCGCAGTATCGATGGGTAACCCGCATTGCGTGTTAGAAGTTGATGACATTCATAGCGCAGAAGTCGCCACCTTAGGCCCACTCCTTGAAAATCATGAACGCTTTCCACAACGCGCAAATGTTGGTTTTATGCAGGTAATTTCGCAAGATCACATTAAACTAAGAGTGTGGGAACGTGGCGTTAGTGAAACCTTAGCCTGTGGTACAGGTGCTTGTGCTGCGGTCGTGGTTGGTCAAATTCAAAGTAAACTTGCTACTACCGTACAAGTTGACTTACCAGGCGGCAGTTTACAAGTACGCTGGCAAGGTGAAGGGCACCCTGTACGAATGACAGGCCCTGCTGAGCATGTTTTTGATGGACAAGTGGCACTATGAGCAAACTAACAGAACAACAAATTGCTGAATATTTAAAAGCACACCCTGATTTTTTTATTAAAAACCCTGATGTACTCGCTGAAGTTGAACTACAACAGCAAACGGCGGGAGCAACGTCTTTGGTGCATATTCAACAGCGCCAATTACGTGAACACAATACGTTATTAAAAAATAAGATTGAGCAGCTCGTTGAACAAGCAAAAGAAAACGAGTTAATTTACCGCTTATTTAGCGACTGTCATCGTCAGTTATGGACTAACTACGACTTTACGACACTGGCTAGCAACTTGCGCAATATTATCTGCACGAACCCATCCATTAACGAATGCCACTTAGTTAAGTACGATACAAAGTTTGATGAATTAATTGCCCACCGCCTGCAAAACGACGGTATTTATTTGGGTCGAGTAAGTCAGCAAGAAAGAGACTTACTGTTTTCAGACACAACTCAATCGACTGCTTTATATTTAATCGGTAACACGAAACACCCTGTGGCTATTTTGGCGTTTGGTAGTGATGACGTAAATCACTTCGAACCGGCAAAAGACAGCTTTTTTGTCCTTGAGTTTGTGCGCTCATTGCAACTGCGCTTATTGGAACTTGCATGAGCGATGTGACGACGCCAGACATTGATGAATTAAGTGATGCTTGGCAAACACCCATCCAACTATTTGCAGACTACTTACGCTACGAAAAACAATACTCAGCGCACACAGTAAACCAATACACTAGCCAGCTAGGCTTCGCAGCTTTGTACTTTAGTAAACTATGTGAAGACTGGTTTGCTGTTCAAGGTGAGCATATTCGCCGTTACAGCATGCAAATGCGAAGTAAACAATTGAGTGGTCGCACAATCAGTTTAAAACTAAGTTGTATTCGCAGTTTATATAAATTCTTAAAAGCCAAAAATATAGCCAGTCAGGCACATTATCACAATCCGGCAGAGGCCATTAAAGGGCCAAAATTTTCCAAGCCTTTACCCAAAAATTTAGACGTAGATCAAATGGCTAAGCTACTAGAACTGCCAGATGATGAGCCTTTAGCTATTCGTGACAAAGCCATGATGGAATTAATGTACTCTTCGGGTTTGCGTATTAGCGAGTTAGTTGGCGCTAACATACAAGATATAAACCCCACTGAAGGCGAAATTTTAGTCCGTGGTAAAGGTAACAAAGAACGTTTATTACCTGTAGGCAGCAAAGCGCTCAGTGCATTAAAAGCATGGCTGAAAATTCGCCCTCAATTTGCACATCCTGATGAAATAGCCGTGTTTGTTAGCAGCCAAAAAAAGCGAATTTCCGTACGCCAAGTTCGTCTTCGCATGCAAGAATGGGGTATTAAGCAAGGGATCAGCTCGCAAGTGCACCCACATAAATTACGCCACTCGTTTGCTTCACATATCTTAGAATCATCAGGGGATTTGCGCGCCGTACAAGAACTGTTAGGACACAGTAGTTTGTCTGCAACTCAAGTTTATACGCATTTAGATTTTCAGCATTTAGCTAAAGTGTACGATAACACCCATCCACGCGCTAAAAAGCGCTCAACATCAGAGTAACCCCTTGCCATTATGATCCGATTTAACCGTGCCCTATCGCCAGTTTCTGTTTTAAGTTTTGATTTAGACGACACACTTTACAACAACCATCCGATCATAAAGTCAGCCTTGCAAGCACAAGCTGATTACCTCGAAGCGTTAGACCAATGGCCCGCCGATAGTATCAGCTACTGGTTAAAATGCCGCGAGTGTGCTTTAAAGCAGGATGCCACTCTAATCGATGATGTGACGCGCTGGCGACAAGCAGCATTACACTATGCCATGACCGATCTGGGTTTTTCAGCAGAGCAAGCTCAGTTGCATGCCGAAAACGCTTATCAGGCATTCGCTGATGCCCGCAGTCAAATAACCGTGACTGATGAAGTGCTTGAATTACTTGCTAACCTCAGTAAACACTACCGCCTCATCGCCATCACCAATGGTAATGTCGAAGTAGAAAAGTTTAACCTTAATGGTGTGTTTGAGTTAGTTTTACAAGCAGGCCCACACGGAAAAGCAAAGCCGCACAGCGCCTTATTTGATAGCGCAGCCAAAAAATTAGAAGTGCCTCACAAGGAAATTTTGCACATTGGCGATAGCCTAGATACTGATGTCCAAGGTGCCAATAATGCCGGATGCCAAAGCGTTTGGCTAAATAACCAAGCAACGCAATATCGTTATCAAGGATTAGCAGATATTGAAATAAGCAATATCATGGCGCTCAATCATTTGATTACAAAGTAACGACTTTGAGAAATTTGTTTTATGCTGAGTAAGTAGGCAACGAAGATTTAAAACTGGTGGGCGAAACGGATGAATGCTTTTCTTAAATTAATATTGCTACTTTCTCTTAGTTTAAATGGTTACTTTATTTGGCAGCTTTTTAACCCTGCAAAGCCTATAGAAATAGAAACTGTCGCACCAGCGCCTAAAGTACAAAAAGGCACGGTCTTACCTGCCCACTTCCAGCAAGCAGTTGCACTATTTAGCAATCAGTTATTTGATAAAGCCGTCGCTGAGTACACTCAATTACTTGTGAATGAACCTCGCTATGCAAGGCAGCTAAAGCAAGCTTGGCAACAACAACTTGAGACATGGCTTTCCCATCAAAAATTCACTTTAAGTGAGCAATTTTTAACGGCCTTCTTAAATAGCCACCCTTACGATGTCACCATGCTTGAACTTGAAGCTAAGCGTTTAATCGCACAAGGTGATACCCAACAAGGTATTATCAATTTACTGGCTCTTAGCAACCAGTTAGACAGCAATGATAAGCAACAACTTAACAAACAAATAGACGAGCTAAGCACATCCTATATTGATGAGCTTACTGCAGCACAACAATGGCAAGCCCTACTTAATATTAGTCAACAATGGCTTGATTACGCGCCTGGCAACGCCCATTACTTATATAACCATGCATTAGCTAACTACCATTTAGAAGATTATGTCGCGAGCCAAATAACCCTAGATCAACTACCCGAAGATCATGACTATAAACAACAGGCTGAGCAATTACATAAATTGATTCAACAAGCCCTCGCAGGTGTTGAAGTTATAGAGTTAACCGCTCGAGGTTCACATTATTTAGTAAACAGTATTATCAACGATGATATTGAAACCGAGCTGATGATCGACACGGGCGCTAGCTTTACTGTAATTAACCAAACATTATTAAACTCGCTTAACACCCCAGCCAATTACCTTGGCACCTTGCAAGTAAACACAGCTAATGGAATTGTTGAAGCACAGCGTTATCAGCTCGCATCATTTCAAGTCGGTCAACAACGTATTCGTAATTTTGAAGTGCTGATAATAGAAAATCATGCTGGCTATGGCTTATTAGGTATGAACTTTTTAGAGAATTATAAGTTTAATATCAATCAGCAAGTGAATGAGTTAGAGTTGATAAAGAACAATTTTTAAGGACAAGCAATGACTCTTAACGAATTTCTGGCGACATTAGCAAGCTCACCACAGCAAATTGAGTTTACCGATACCATGGCGGTTATAGACAACAATTATGATTTTACCCCAAGCGGTTTTAACAATCATGGCCTGCTAAGCGAAGCAAATGAAAATAACGGTTCGTGTAAAATTTTTGCCTTTGCAAAGCTTAATCAACTAAGCAAACAAAATACCCTAGATTGTTTTGGCGCGTTTTATCGTGATGACGTGTTGCCCAATCCTGAAGGGCAAGACCATATGAACATTCGCACCTTTATGCTTGCCCCTGAAGCGACCCCTTTCTTAGGGATTACTTTTACCGAGCAAGACGTGCTTAAGGCGAAGTGATTAAAACCAATAGTTAAAGGGTTTTTTCCATAAAATAACGGCAGCCGTCGAGTGGGTAGTTTTTCATCTCGTATTTAACTTGGTAGCCGTTTTTTTCGTAAAAGGGTTTGGCTTGGAAATCGAGCGTATCAAGTTGAGCGGTGCTTGCACCAAATGCTTTAGCTTTGCTCTCTAATTCAGCTAACAATCGTGTCGCTAGCCCTTTACCACGAGTCTTATCATCACACCAAAGCCAACTAATAAGCAGCCAATTACCAAATACTTGGCCATGAATACCGGCAACAACACTATTTTGTTTATTAACAAATTTAAAGCCTAAAGGAGTACGCTCGGCATTAAAATGCGCAGCGTTAAAAGCCACAATATGTTCTCTTAGCTGGTTGTTGAGATCAGCTGAGTCATCACTTTTTAATTGATACATAGCATACCTATAAAATGTTATGACTCAGTATACGCTTATATCGTTAATCAGTATAAGTGGTTCTTGCCATAGGGTACTTCGAGCATGTTACTCGCCAGCTTTTCGGGCTGACCGCACATTTCATCATAAGCACTGGTGTGGCGTAGAACCATGTCACCATAACTTAGGTGATCAAGACGCTTTTGAATATGCAACGGGCTAATATCACGAATAAACTCACCTTGCTCATCAGTAACATAATACTCAACGTTATTAATTACCACAGACACTTGATACAGCGCCATTTCTAATGAATGAAGGATGACCTTTTGCAGTGGTTGGTGATCTGCAAGCTCTGATAACTTGATAGGCATGTGCGTTCCTCTTTGGTGGTGGAACTATTTATACGTGATTTTGATATACTGTGATCAAATTAATTGTACAAAAATCACTCATGCCAGAAAAAGTACGACTTGCTAAATTTATTGCCCATGCGGGTGTTTGCTCTCGAAAGCAAGCATCGCGCTTGATAGATCAAGGTGAGGTAACAGTAAATGGCCGTGCCGCAAATCATATAGATCATGTTGATGAGCACGATGATGTGATTGTACTTGGCGAAAAAATATCAGAAAAAGCGCCACTCACCTACTTTGCTTATCACAAACCCGTTGGTATAGATTGCAAATTAAATGCTGACGACCCAACCAGTCTTATTCATAGTCTACCTAAAACCACTCGGGTTTACCCAATTGGCCGGCTCGACAAAGACTCCCGAGGTTTGTTGATTTTGACCAATGACGGTGAGTTTTGTAATCAACTGATCCACCCTGATTACCACCAACCCAAACGCTATTTAGTCACCGTAGATAAACCCCTTGATAGCGACTTCTGTAAAAAAATGGCGAGCGGTGTGCCTGTCGATAAACAAATAACCCTCCCTTGCACGGTAACTCAAGTCAACGAAACGCAGTTTTGCATCGTCTTAAAACAAGGCTTAAATCGGCAAATACGTAAAATGGCACGTTTTTGTGGCTACAAAGTCATCGACCTTTACCGCACAGATATCGCAAAATTGTCACTCACCACGCTGAATTTGCCCGAAGGACAGATAGTCAGTATCAAAAAAAGTGACATTCTCTAACAAAAAAGTTTGCATTAATTGATTACGCGTGTAATCTTAACTTAAAGATTACATCTGTAGGCATAAAAATGATTGAACTTTCTAAAGCTGAATTTGAAGTATTAGATGCGGTATGGCTTGGCTACCCAGCCACGGCTAGTGAAATAATTGCGCGTTTAAGTGACGATAAAGAATGGCACGAAAAAACCATTAAAACGCTACTAAGCCGTTTAGTTAAAAAAGGCGCACTAAGCTTCGAGAAGCAAGGTCGCCAATATAACTACACCCCTTGCATTGCCCGTGAAGAATACACATTAAAAGAAAGCCAAAGCTTTATTGAACGCTTTTTTAATGGCCGAATTGCGCCGCTGGTGAGTGGCTTTGCTAAATCAGAGCAACTCTCACAACATGATATTGATGAGCTGAAAAAGGTCATCGATGATTGGGAAAAACAGCAAAAATAAGGCGTTGTTATGTTGGATGCATTTTTTAATTGGTTGTTAGATCAACAACTTTTGATCTCATCTGCAATTATGTTTTTATTGCTGCTAGAGCGAAAGTTACTAAGCCAGCTATCGGCACGCTTGGTTTATACACTGTGGGCGCTTTTACCAATTAGTTTATTGTTAGCGAACCTACCAGAACACTTAAAGCCAATTCAAAACGACTTTATCAGTAAGCTGACTATCACGCCAAACACAGCAATAATGCCGCAGTTTACGCTCACTTGGTTTGCTATTTATGGCTTTATTAGTGCCGCACTGCTGATCACTGCCGTATATTTTCATTACCGTTTTCTAGCAAAACTGCAATTAGCGCCAATTACGCTTGATCAGCACAGCAACCAAAGCATGCGCTTATACCAAAGCAATCAGGTGAGCTCACCTATGGTTGTAGGGGTTATAAACACCAAGCTAGTGCTGCCAACAAACTACCAAAGCCATTACAACAGCCATGCTTTAGCGCTTATTTTAGAACATGAATCAGTGCACATTAAACGCAAAGATAACCTAATTAATGCCATCGCTTTAAGTGCCACTATTTTGTTGTGGTTTAACCCTGTCGCTTGGCTTGGTTATGCAAGTCTGCGCCGCATTCAAGAGCTTTCATGTGATGAGCAAGTACTCAAAAATAAATCAACTGAGCAACGAATTCTATACAGTAAGGCATTAGTGCACTGTGCAAGCTTTAGCAGAACAGGCTTAATGGCTTATTCACAATACGGAGATAAAAACACCATGTTACAACGTCTAAATCAAATAAAGCAGATCGACAACAGCTCATTTATTGCAAAAACAGCGTTAGTTATTTTTACAGCGGGCATGCTTAGCAGCTTTGCCATTGCAAAACAGCCGATGTCCGTTGAAAAGACAAAGGACTATCAAGCGGTTATGCGTGTAGAGCCGATATACCCAATTCAAGCTGCAGAGCAAGGTATTAGCGGTTCAGTCGTTTTGAAATACGATATTTTACCAAATGGCGCCACCAGCAATGTTAGTGTGGTAAGTGCCGAACCAAAAGGTATTTTTGACCGACAAGCCAAAATAGCATTAAGACAATGGCAATATGCGCCGTCTGAATCTGGCTTTATAAACGCCTTAGTACAACTCGATTTTGCCTTAGACGAAAACTATCAAGCAAAGGATTTAATAGAAAAAATTAAAGTTAGCTCTAAGTAAAAGTAACCACTTAAGACCCTAAAGCAAGCGCCTTATTTAAGCCGCTTGCTTTGTGGTTTTAACTCATTGCTTTGTAACTAGAGACAAACAGCAATCATCGCCACAGCACAAACATAACCCACTAGCCAGACTAATGAGCGCAGAATATCTTGATTTATGTAGTAGAAAATACAGTACAACACGCGGGCAATAACATGCACAATCGCTAGGGTCTCAGTTGCCTGATAGGCATTATTGCTACCTATTACAACTGCCAGAGCGACAGCAAAAATAATCAGTGACTCAAAGCTATTTTTATGCGCAGCCAATGCACGAGCACCAAAGCCGGTTAGTTTTGCTTGTTGTTCGCGAGGGTGCTTATTGTCGTAGCCTGCTAGCTTATTTTGTGCAAAAGCCACGGGGGCTTTAGCTAAATAAGGTATGAGTACTGCGATGAGTGCGCAGATAATCAGTGTGGTCATGATATTTCCTTATTTTTAACTGTAATAGCTTACCCTACAGCAAACAAAAAAAAGCCGCTACTTCTAAAAGCAACGGCTAGCAATAGCATCATTGTCACTATAGTCTAAAGCCGGCATAAAAGCCCTGCGACATATTGTCACAGCTGAGTTTTTCTCAAGTTGGTCGATAAGCTAATGCCCTAATACTTTGGTTTTGATACTCTAAGCGCCTCTCCTAATTAATATATTTTCAATATGACTTGGATTTTCTTAACTATTTTTGCAGCGTTTATGCAGTCATGGCGCAATGCTCTGCAAAGTAAACTCAGTGCAACAGTGAGTGTTGCAGGGGTGACGCTTGCCCGCTTTATTGTTGCCAGCCCGATTGCTGCCCTTTATTTATTTGCTCTTTATCAATACCAAGATGCTGCACTTCCTGACTTTAATCTGGCTTTTATTGGCTACATTGTTGGCGCCAGTATCGTCCAAATCCTTGCCACAGGCTTGATGGTAAAACTATTTAAAATGAATAACTTTGCAGTCGGTGCTGGGCTTGCCAAAAGTGAAGCGCTGATGGCGGCCATTTTAGGCGTTATGTTCTTTGGCTCAGCGCTGTCGTTACTAGGCTGGGTTGGGGTATTTATTGGTGCAATTGCGGTATTGCTATTAAGTGGCATCGCGAATGTTAAACACTTTAATTTGGGCACTGCACTGCTTGGGCTTGCCTGTGGTACTTCATTTGCTCTCTCTTCATCATGGATCCGTGAAGCAAGTTTAAATTCAGGACTGACTTTCCCACACTCTGCCGCTTGGGTGTTGTTACTGATAATCAGCTTACAAACCCTGATGCTGTGCGTGTATATTGCATTCAAAGAACGCGATACATTTAAGAAAATGTGGCATCACAAAGGCACTACTACCGCTGTTAGTGTTTGTAGCTGTTTAGGTTCAATCGGTTGGTTTAGTGCCATGAGTTTGCAGCATGTTGCTTATGTAAAAACGCTTGGGCAGATAGAAGTATTCTTTACCATTATGGTATCGATTCTTTGGTTAAAACAACCTTTAAAGCGCCAAGACACGGCTGGGCTTGTGTTAATTGCACTGGCAGCCATTCTGGTAATGCTACCAAATTAGTCTTATCCCAAGTCATTAAAAAAGCGGCATTGCCGCTTTTTTAATGACTAATTTTTAGCGTTATTACACCGCTAATTATCAGCAATACTCCGGCAATGCGGCCAAATGTTGCGGCATCACCATAAAATAAAATACCAACTAAGAAAGTGCCCGCGGCTCCTATGCCTGTCCATACCGCATAAGATGTTCCCATCGGAATATCCTTTTGCGCCAACCACAGCATAAAACCACTAGCGACCATAAATGCGACGGCAATTGCAATGCCTAACCAGCGACTGTCTGCCTGTTGAGACATTTTAAGGCCAACAGGCCAGCCAATTTCTAACAGACCTGCGACAATTAAATACAACCACGCCATTAGTTATCTCGCTTTTTCAAGATCACGTCATACAAATCTTCGCGGCGGTCTTTTAAGTTTCTAACAGTACCTTCACTGTGAAGGATTTTCAGTTTATCCATATCTAAATCACTGAATAACAGCATTTCGGTATTCGGTGTTGCTTCATTCAAGGTCGCATCATGTGGGAATGAGAAATCAGAAGGAGTAAGCACTGCTGATTGCGAATACTGTACGTCTAAACTCTCAACCTCAGGTAAGTTACCAACCGAGCCTGCAATCACAACATAACATTCATTTTCAATTGCACGTGCTTGCGCACAATGACGAACACGTAAGTAACTATTTTTTGTATCCGTCCAAAATGGCACGAACAAAATATCTAACCCTTGCTTAGCGAGAATACGTGACAGCTCAGGGAACTCTACATCGTAACAAATTTGAATACCGACACGACCCGCATCGGTTTCAAATACAGCAATTTTATCACCGCCTTGGATCACCCAGTCATTTTGCTCGTGGGGCGTAATATGAATTTTGCGCTGCTCATCGATTTTACCGCTACGATGGCATAGGTAGCTGACATTATAAATCTTGTCATCTTCAGCAAGCGGCATGGAGCCTGTGATAATATTGGCATTGTATTCAACCGCCATGCGCGACATTGCATCACGGAAGGTTTCTGTGTATTCGGCCAGATAGCGAATGGCTTCAGTTTGATTGCTTTGCTCGGTGAGGCCCATTAACGGGGCATTGAAAAACTCCGGAAACAGAATAAAGTCACTCTTATAGTCAGACACCGTATCAACAAAGTATTCCACTTGCTTGAGCAGCTCTTCAACAGACTCAACACAGCGCATTTGCCACTGTACGGCACCGACACGGACAATTGATTTGGTCGACTCAAGTACTGTATCAGTCGGCTCAAACATAATGTTATTCCACTCAAGTAAAGTGGCGTAACCAACTGATTCTTGATCTTCAGGAAGGTATTTTTTAAGTAAACGTTTAACTTGGAAATCATTAGATAGCTGAAAGCTTAAAATCGGATCGTACAGCTCTTTGTGGTCTACTTTTTCGATGTACTCCATCGGAGTCATCTCTGCACTGTGATTGTAATAACGCGGAATACGCCCACCCGCTAGAATGGCGCGTAAGTTATACTGACGGCACAGCTCTTTTCGTGCATCGTATAAGCGACGACCCAATCGCATACCTCGGTGAGTTGATGAAATCACCACATCTAAACCATAAAGTGCATCACCTTCAGGATCACTAAATACACGGTCATGGCCATCAACAATATCTTCGTAGGTATGTGGGTTAGAAAAGCGCGCGTAATCTACCTGAACACTCAGGGCGATGCCGACTAAGACACCATCGTCAACAATACCTATTTGCCCTTCCGGAAACTGGTCTATTAGCCTAAAAATAGTATGGCTTGGCCAAGCTCCACCAAGCCCTGGGTACGCTTGATCCATAAGGGTCTTTATTTGTGGGTACTGTTCTTTGGTTAGATTACAAATCTCTAAATGCGTTTTTTCCGCCGGCATAGCTACTCCTTTTTAGGCACGAGAGAATAATCACAGCAAACATTGCTCAGCATGTTTCTAGATTAGCTTTAACTAGAGTGGCATCAAATGCCCACTCTGCCAAGCCCCAAGCTTAACAAACATGATGTGAACAAACGCTTAGCTTCATTCATAAACATCAGTGACATGCGTTTACAAAGCAAAAGCGAGCAATTATAAACCTGCATTGCTCAACTTTTCATCTATAATTACGCTACTCTCCATGTGTATTTGAGGTTGGATTGATCAAACACTTACTAAAACAATCAAAGCAATCTGGCTTAGAAGAGATTGAACACGTTAAATTTCTGATTATTTCTAAAATCGCCTATTTCGCGTTGATTGTTCATGTCTTGCTGATCCCCGTATTTGCTCACATAGGGGCAAATACGCTTGCTTTAGTTAATATCTTGAGTGTGCTTGCTTGGGCAAGCGGCATCTTTTTAATTAAACAAGGGCTGACTTCGCTTGCTCTTAGAGTATTTTGTCTTGAAGTAATTATTCATGCAGTGATTGTCTGCGCCACCCTTGGCTTAGGCGCAGGGTTCCAGTTTTACCTATGGACTGTATCTTGTATTTTAATGATCGATTATCAATTAACCTTTAAGCGTGCAGCTTTATATAGCTTAGTGATGATTGCGATATTCGCCCTGCTATATGTATTTTTTTCAGATGTTCAGTACGGCTTTGCTTACCCAGAGTTACTACCACATGTAAATGTAATCAATATTATTATTGCCGGTTTACCTATGGTCTATGGCATGGGTCTAATCAGAGAAATCACTTTGTCACAACGGGTTGAGTTAACAGAAATGGCAGCCCGAGATCCACTCACTAAGCTCTACAACCGCCGTTTTGCAAAAAAATTAATCACTGCTGCACATCAAAAGAGCATAGAGCTTGAGAGCAGTCTTTGTATTGTTATGGCAGACATCGATAAGTTTAAAAGTATTAACGACAATTATGGCCATGAAAAAGGTGATACGGTGCTCGTTAATGTTGCAAGGCTAATTCGCCAATTTATTGATGATGAAGATATAGCGGTACGCTGGGGTGGTGAAGAATTTTTAATTTTATTAACTAATACAGATGCAAAGCAGGCCTTTACAAAAATTGAAACCTTACGTTTAAGAATTGCCGAACTAGAGGCGCATCATGAATTCCCCGATCTCAATGTCACTATGAGTTTTGGGCTTATTGAATGGCAACCGCTCGCTTCAATAGAAAAAATGCTACAACACGCTGATGAAGCGCTGTATAAAAGCAAGCACGCAGGACGCAACCAAACTACCATTGCTAAAGGTCAACGCCCTGCTTTCAAAGATACTGATGCGGTTAATTAACCGCATCGATAGTGATACTGTGGGCAATCTCTTGTGGCAATAATGGCGTTAAACCATTACTAACATAATCGTTAAACCCGGCACGATAAAATTCTGACAATGGATGCCCCGATTGCCCACCCGGAATAGCCATTATCGCTTTATCTAAGTGCCCAGGTTGAACAATAAAGCGCTGTGAAGCACCAAAGCTACGTCCTTGCACCGAAGGCATAAAAGTATCACCAAACCCAGGCTCCGTAGGCATATTCAATAAGCTTTTCAGTGCAGGTATTTGCTTGGCAAATGGGTGCTCAATCACTAATTCGTTAACCTTGCCCCACTCCCAGCTATGCGGGTTGTTACCGTATTGATCGGTTAGTTTAGTGATAACGCGGTCAAAGGCTCCTATCATTTGTTGTTGCCAGTTTGCATACTCAGGGTTTAACCATGCCTGAGGCTGCGCTTCGATAAGTTGCCAAACAGCAGGTTCTAAGTCTCGTTTTACTGGTTTTAAGCTACTATCGAGAGCTTTTAGCTTATTCTCTAACGGGCTAAATAAGCCGTTAATCACTTCACTGCGGTAGCGCTTTACTAAGGTGTAGCCAATTGAGTCGCTACAAGCACACGCCTGCCAATTATTTAGCTCTTTTAAATACAGCGCGTATTTATCGCCTGCGTTGCTAAGCTGTTTGACCAGCAGTTTATGCCAAGCCGTTAAGAAACGCGCTTCGTTATCATGTTGTAAGTCATAAAAATCTTGTTCGTTGAACTGTTGTTTTTCAAATAAGCGGTCGCGAATTTGTGCCGAGCGAGCCCCCATTGCATAACCACCATTACCAAAGCGCTGGTCATCCTCTGCGGAAACAACTCGTGAGTTGCCCGTCCATAAACGGCCACTTTCTGGGTTTTTAACAAATGGACGCTGGGTTTCGTTTTCGTGCCACTGTGCAGGATACGCTTGCTCAGCCACAGATAATTGATGGGGCTCTTTACGGGCAGGCACGGCTCCCATATTCTTCCAAGCTGCATTACCTTTATCATCAACAACCATCAGATTTTGTACAGGAATACCCACCTCAGCAGCAAGCGCTAGTGCATCATCAACCGTGTTTGCTTGCTCAAGCTTAAGTAACTCCATATCAACCGCATACTCATGGTGGGCAACCCAACTTAGCGCATAAGATTTGCCATTAATTTCTTTAACTGGGCCATACTCGCTCATGGTTAAAGCGTAATTTTCGCTGTTACCGTCATTGAGTAAAATAGGTTCATCTATCTGCCAGGTTTTCTCTTTGCTCTCAAGGGCTATCCAATCGGCTGTATCTAAATAACCATTGGTGAATCCCCAAGCTATTTTATTATTGGTACCAACAACAATGGCAGGAGCCCCTGGTAATGACACACCGGTGATTTGTTGCATTTCGCCATTGAGAGGGTAATTAAGCTGGGCACGGTACCAAATGATTGGCACAGCAAACGATAAATGCATATCGTCAGACAGCATTGCAGCACCTGTTTCAGTTAACTGCCCAGTAACCGCCCAGTTATTACTGCCAAGTTCCTTTCGGTCTGCAATGTCAGTCATAGCCCATTGAGGGTCTTTGAGATTAGGAATACTGCCGTCATAAGGTGCTAATTGGCTGTTGTCGAGTGCCGCTTGATAAAGGCTAGGCTGAGTAATAAAGTCTACCATCGCCTTACCATATAAATCTTCGATTTCGATCAGTGTTTTGTCGCGCTCAAAGGTGGCTGTTTGTAAATCTAAATACATACTAAAAATGATTAGTAAGCTGTCTTCGCTTTGCCAAGGTTTTGCTTCAGCGCCTGTGAGTAAATATTCAAAGCTATCGAAACCCACTTGCGCATGGCCTTCATTAACCCCATTCGCGTAGGCTTTTAATAGCGCTTTATCTTTAGCAGGTAACTGCTCGACAGCAATCTGACTGCGTTTACGTAACTGATGAAAGCGCATTTTTTTATCAAGCCCAACGGCAGCTTTACCAAATAACTCACTAAGCTCACCTGCAGCATTACGGCGCAGTAAATCCATTTGAAAGAATCGGTCCTGACCATGAGCAAAACCAAGCGCATAGGCTGCATCTAATCGGTTTTCGGCATGAATAACAGCCTGTCCTAAGGTATCTCGCTCAATCTTAACTGATTGCGAAATAGCGTCGCTTTTACCGCGACCATCAAGTGCCGGTAAACTTAAGTTTAATACGCCATAAACAAGCCCCGTTGCGAGTAACACCACAACGAACAAACCTATTAGTAACCATTTGATTATCTTAAACATGCCAATTATCCTTGCGCTAAAGTAACACTATATTAACCTGAGTTTTGTGAAAGAATAGTGTTGCGATACAAATAATTGAAATTAGGTTTATAGATTTGCTGTTCATTGTTAATTACCACAGAAATTGTCTATAGTAGGTAAATAGTATAAAACCTGATATTTCTCATGCCGCTAGCGACCGAAACAGATAATAAAAAACTACAAAAACTGAAGCTAGCCTTCTGGTTTTCACTTGCCTGTATCATCGTGATTGGTCTTGTAATCGACCAAATTAATTACAGCCGCGAGAAAGATGCTTTTCGTGCACAGGAGCTGGCAAAAGTAAGTGCCTATCGTGCAGAGCTCGAAGCCACCTTAATATCTAACATTCAACTTGTACGCGGCTTGGCGGTTGCCGTTGCGGCTGAACCCAATTTAGACCAAGCCCGCTTCACGCAAATTGCCAGCCCCCTATTTTCAACGTCTTCAGAGCTTAGGAACATCGGCGCAGCACCGGATATGGTTATTCAGATGACTTATCCTCTTGTGGGTAATGAGAAATCTATTGGGCTCAACTTTTTAGAAAACCCAGCGCAGCGTGACGACGCAATTAGAGCACGGGATGAAAACCGTATTGTTATGGCCGGCCCATTAGAGTTGGTGCAAGGTGGTCAAGCATTGATAGCAAGAATGCCCGTATTCACTCCACCAGAGCTCACTTTTTGGGGGTTACTCTCTGTTGTCCTCGATATAGATAAAATCTATACAAACTCGGGGTTAATCGCACTGAGTCAGCATTATGATGTTGCCCTGCAAGGCAGAAATGGCCTTGGTGCTAAAGGTGATTTTTTCTACGGTTCACAAGACGTGCTCAATACCAACCCTTTGAGCTTTAGAATTAACTTTCCAGGTGGTGAGTGGCAGATGTACGCCACACCAAAATCTGGATGGCAGCCACCAAGTTCTGCTATTTGGCCGCTTAGACTGGCCATTATTCTATTTTGTATTTTATTTGCTGGCGCCTCTGTATTCTTTTTACGCATGGTCGAAAGACAGTACAAAAGCGAACGTATGTTAGAAACTATGAGTAGTCTTGCTAAAGTCGGCGCTTGGTCTTTTAATCTAGAGACAAGAACCGTCTATTGGTCTGATATGACCAAGCAAATTTTTAAGTTTCCTCTTAATGTACAGCCAGAGTGGCCTGCTAACTTTACACTTTTTAAGGCTGGTGAAAGCCGGGATAAAATTCGTCGCCTTAACGAGCGTGCAATCAAGTATGGTGAGAGTTTTGAGACTCAAGTGCAAATCATAACTGCTGAAGGTGATGAAGTTTGGGTGCTGCTACATGGTGAAGCCGAGCATAAAAATGGCCGTTGTATAAAACTTTTTGGTTCACTACAAAATATTGATACCCGTAAGCGAGATGAGCTAGAAAACAACAAAATAGCCTTACATAATGAGATTTTAGCCTCTCTTACCGTTAATGATGCGGTACTGACGGGTAACCTTAACTTATCTAAACATGTTATTGTGCAAGCAATTTGTCACGCTTTTGATATTGATCGCGCTAGTATTTGGCTATTTAGTGACGATCGCCAATCGCTCAATACCTTTGCTATTCACGACCAAAGTCAGCCTGAATTTAGTGAGCCGATTTCACTCCAGCAGTTTGAATTTCAAAATTATTTTGATGCTATTAACAATCACGCTGTAATTAATGCCAGTGATGCACAGCAACATCCACTGACTAGTGACCTACGTAGCAACTATCTTGATTGGTTTAATATACGCTCAATGCTGACTGTGATAATCCCCACAGGTAGCAAAACAATGGGGGTTGTGTGCGCCGAAAAATGTCATAACCGCAGACATTGGAGTAAAAATGAAGAAAGCTTTTTAATCGCAGTTGCGGCACTCATTGGTAGTTTACACGCAAGTCAGCGCCGTATAGAGACCGAACAACAACTCGTTCAAGCAAAAGAAGCTGCTGAACAAGCAGTAAAAGCCAAAAGTGAATTTTTAGCAAGCATGAGTCATGAGATCCGCACCCCTATGAATGGCGTGATCGGGATGCTCAATATCATCAAACAAACCAAACTAGACACCCAGCAAAACCACCATATAGATTTGGCGCAATCATCGGCTGAATCACTATTGCATATCATTAACGATATTTTAGATTTCTCTAAAATTGAGGCCGGTAAGCTCGATATTGAAAATGTTAGCTTTAATGTATCAAAACTACTTGGCGATACTATCGAATCGTTTGCCATTAAAGCAGAACAAAACAATACCAAGTTGCTGCTAGATACCACACACCTTAATCACGGCTTTATCATTAGCGACCCAAACCGGATTAGGCAAATTATCAATAACCTAGTTAGCAATGCGGTTAAATTCACAAAAGATGGTGAGATTATCGTCATCGCCAAACTCGAAACAAACAACGAAGAATTGTTCTTGAACTGCTCTGTTATTGATTCGGGTGTAGGTATCAAGCCCGAAAAGCAAGCCACTTTATTTGACTCATTCACGCAAGCGGATGCATCAACTACACGCCAATACGGCGGTACAGGGCTTGGCCTTGCAATAGTAAAACAGCTGTGTCAGTTAATGGATGGTGATGTCAGTGTGGTTAGTTCGTACGGGGAAGGCAGCACCTTTAATTTTACTGTAAAAGTTAAACGTGATCATACAAAGCAAGCGCCAGAGCCAAGCCACATTATAGATAAAAAGCATATTTTAATTGCTGATAATTGTAAGCTCAGTAGCAATATTGCCAAAAAACAATTGCAGCTATGGGGAGCAGAGGTCGAGACCTATAGTGATATGCCAAGCTTACTCAATCGTGCTGCAATGCCAACCGATAATGGCTGCGATGCAATTTTAGTGGATTATCTTTTTTATAGCAGCGCAACAAAAGAGCACCAACAATCATTCTTAAAATACTTTAATGCCACCAGCTGTAAACGGATTTTGATGGCCCCAATGAGTCTTACTGAAAAACAAACGAGACAAACATTAAAAGTTGAGAGTATTATCTTTAAACCATTAACGCAGTCTGATTTATTTAATTCTCTGGCAAACGACAAGTACATTGAACAGCAGCAGGTTAATAAAGAAACCTTAATAACTAAGGTCGTGACCAGTAGCGATAGCGCTGAATCGCAAGTCTTACTGGTTGAAGATAATAAAGTGAATCAGATGGTGGCAGGTTCGTTGCTAAAACAAGCAGGCATTAGTTTTGATATCGCTGAAAATGGCCTTGAAGCGATTGCAAAGCTTTCAAGCCGCGAGCAAAGCCCCTACCAATTAGTGTTAATGGATTGCCAAATGCCAGAAATGGATGGTTACCAAGCAACGCGAGCCATTCGGGCAGGTGAAGCAGGCGCAGCTCATCAGGGGGTTAATATCGTCGCACTCACTGCAAATGCGATGCAAGGTGACAAAGAACGTTGTTTAAACGCAGGTATGAACGACTATGTCACCAAACCCCTTAAATTTGACTCGCTCAATAAAAAGTTAACAGTGTGGCTAAGCACTGAAGAATAAAAAGAGAGTAAAACCATGCAATTATCATCAATTCAACAACGTGTTATTGGCTGTTTACTCGAAAAGCAAAGTACAACACCCGAACATTACCCGTTATCTTTAAATTCACTGACTAATGCATGTAATCAAAAGTCGAACCGTGAACCTGTATTGTCTTTAACTGAAGCGCAAGTACAAGATACCCTCGATGAGCTTATTGCATCACGCTTAGTGACGGTTGATGAAGGGCTGTCAGGGCGTGTAAATAAATATGCTCACCGCTTTTGTAATACCGAATTTGGCAGTTTGCAGTTTACTGAGCAGCAACGCGCCATTATTTGTTTGTTACTGTTACGTGGCCCGCAAACACCAGGCGAGTTGAGAACACGCAGCAACCGCCTCGCTGAGTTCAGTAACGTCAATGAAGTCGAAGCCGCATTAAACGCACTCATTGCACAAGAACATGTGGCACGCTTAGCACGAGAGCCCGGCAAACGAGAGAGCCGCTACATGCACTTATTTGTTGACCCAGACAGCATTACTGAGGACATGGCTGCTAATGAGCCAATGCAGGATAATAGTAGTGAAGTGCAGCAATTACGAAGCGAAATCGAAGAACTTAAGCAACAAATTAACGCAATAAAAGCGCATTTAGGTCTTTAATAAAAACCGCGCCCGTAACATAATGTACAAGACGCTGACAACCACAACGAAAAATAGGAGCTCTACCATGCGTGCCGACATTCTGGCGGAAATGAAAGTCCAACCAACTATTGATGTAAAAGCGGAAATCACCCGTCGTGTTAACTTTCTTAAAAGCCGACTTATTGCTGCGCACTCTCGCTCACTTGTATTAGGGATCAGTGGCGGTGTTGACTCATCAACCTGTGGCCGTTTATGCCAATTAGCGGTTGATGAATTAAATCAAGAACATAACACCAACGAATATCAATTTATTGCTGTGCGCTTACCTTACGGCGTACAAGCAGATGAAGACGAAGCACAACTAGCCGTAGATTTTATTCAACCTAGTAAACGTATGACGGTTAACATTAAAGCGGCTGTCGATGGCATGCATGAACAAGCAATGGCGGCAGTTGTTGGTGGTGGTGCTGAATTACCAGAGCAAGCTAAAATCGACTTTATCAAAGGCAATGTAAAAGCGCGCCAACGCATGGTTGCGCAGTATGAAATTGCCGGTTTCAGCCAAGGCTTAGTTGTTGGTACCGATCACAGTGCTGAAAACATCACTGGCTTCTACACAAAATTTGGTGACGGAGCATGTGACCTGGCACCTTTATTTGGCTTATCAAAGCGTCAAGTTCGTGCGCTTGCTGAGCACTTGGGAGCGCCAGCTGTCCTTGTACATAAAGCCCCAACGGCCGACTTAGAGTGTGATCGCCCAGGTCTAACTGACGAAGAAGCGCTTGGCCTCACTTACGATCAAATTGATGATTTCTTAGAAGGTAAAGAAGTCAGCAATGAAGTCGAAGAAAAGCTAACAGCAATTTACTTACGTACTCAACATAAGCGCCAAGCGATCCCAACGGTATACGACGAGCTTTAAAAACGGTTAAAACACTAAAAGGGCAATAATAATTGCCCTTTTTCCTTCCTCGTAAAGTCCCTTAGCAATATTCAAAAACTTCAATCACTCATTATCGGCCGCGCTAAATGATCTAGAGCGCTATGCTTGACGTAAAAGTTAGCAACATGATTGCAGTAAAGATGAAATAGTTCTGTAATTTGGTTTATAGTTGTTACAGTTAAATACATTACATTTCAAATCAAAAATCTAAGGTTTTATATTAGTTTATGTCATCGCCCATTTTAATTACTGGCGCAGGCCAACGTATTGGACTCGCTCTGGCCGAGCACTTTTTAGCGCAAGGGCAAGAAATCATAGTCACTTACCGTACCCGCCATGAAGCAATTGATGTGCTTGCAGGTAAAGGCGCTATTTGCATCCATGCTGATTTTAATAGTGACCAAGCTATCGGGCATTTTATCGAAGAATTAAAAACCCATACCAACCAGCTCAAGGCAATTATCCATAATGCGTCTAGCTGGGATTGCGAAGCAAATAACCACGACTACGCAGACCTATTCGATAACATGATGCGTATCCACGCCAAAGCGCCCTATTTAATTAATTTAGCAGCTTCTGATTTGTTACTGCATTATCAGCAAAACAGTGGTAAAGCCGCAGATATTATTCACTTAACCGATTACGTAGTTGAAAAAGGCAGCCCTAAGCACCTTGCTTATGCAGCAAGTAAAGCGGCGCTTGATAATTTAACCAAGTCGTTTGCCGCTAAATTTGCACCAGACATTAAAGTGAATGCTATCGCCCCTTCGTTAATTATTTTTAATGAACACGATAGCGCCGAATACAAAGCCAAAACATTAAAGAAATCGCTAATGGGCATTGAGCCCGGCTGCGCCGAGATTATTAACAGCGTAGAACTATTACTAAGCAGTCACTACATCACAGGTCGTTCTATGCCTGTTGATGGTGGCAGACATTTAAAATAACGAATTACTGAGAAAGCTATGCACGATGATTTAAAAAATAGTTACCAACAAATAATTACCGCAGTAGGTGAAGATCCTGCTCGTGAAGGATTACTCGACACACCAAAACGCGCAGCAAAAGCGATGGAGTATCTGACTAAAGGCTATCGTCAAACATTAGATGAAATCACCAACAATGCGGTATTCACTTCAGATGCCGATGACATGGTATTGATCCAAGACATTGAGCTTTACTCTATGTGTGAGCACCACTTGCTGCCATTTGTTGGCCGCTGCCATATCGCTTATATTCCTGATGGCAAAGTACTTGGTTTATCTAAGTTTGCGCGAATTGTTGACATGTTCGCACGTCGTTTTCAAATTCAAGAGCAATTAACCCATCAAATTGCTAAAGCAGTTGAAGAAGTAACTGGCGCGAAAGGTGTTGGCGTAATCGTTGAAGCAAAACACATGTGTATGATGATGCGCGGCGTTGAAAAGCAAAACTCAAGTATGCGTACATCGGTTATGTTAGGTAATTTCAGAGCCGATCCAAAAACCCGTAACGAGTTCTTACAACTAGTTAGAGGGTAATGATGGCCAACGCAATTATTAATGTCACTAACCTCAGGCTAAGAACATTTATTGGTTTTAACCCTGAGGAACGTGAGAAAAAACAAGATGTAGTGATTAATTTAGAAATTCATTACCCAGCTGATCAAGCTTGTGAAACTGACGCAGTCGATAAAGCACTAAACTACAAGACCATTACTAAAGAAGTGATCAGCCTTGTCGAAGAAGGCCACTTTTTGCTGTTAGAAAAACTGGTTGCTGAAATTTTAGCAATTTGCCACCAGCATCAAAGTGTTCACTATGCCAAAGTACGCGTCGATAAACCTCATGCGCTGCGCTTTGCAGATTCAGTATCGCTGACCCTTGATTGGCTAAAAGGTTAAAATAATTTATCAAGTCCAAGAGCAAAGGCAAGCACAGCTAAATAACGTGCGCCTTTGCCTAGGGTCACGAGTAACAAAAAGATTGAAAACTTAACCCTAAAAATTCCGCCAACAACCGTTAAAGGGTCGCCGATAATAGGCAGCCAAGCAAACAACAAACTGTAAACACCGTACTTATTAAATTGCTGTTCGGCTTTGTCTATCGAGTTTTGTGAAACAGGAAACCATTTACGGTCTTTAAATCGCATAACCTGCGTGCCCAGCCAATAATTCACACAACTCCCAAGCACATTGCCTACAGTTGCACTTAACCATAACAACCAAAGTAGATAGTCACCACTGGCTATCATAGCTGTCATTACTAATTCTGAAGAGCTAGGTAATAAGGTTGCGGAAATAAACGCGCTGAAAAATAACGATAAGTAGGCCATAAACATCACATAAAAAAGCTCAGCAAATGGCTGAGCTTTTAGTATATGGCAATTAGTTTACTTTATAAATTCTATCGCCATTGGATATTTAACTTCTTTACCATCGTTGGCTTTAATCGCCGATACGACCACCATAATCAATGAGAATAGCGCTACTAATGGCAGCAGGATGACTCCAACGACAACAAACATCAGCATAAAGCACACAATGTAAGCAATCATCATGGTTAATTGAAAGTTTAGTGATTTGCGGCCATGCTCAGCAACAAGTGGCATTTCTTCTTTTTTTACAAGCCAAACAATCAAGGGCCCAATCACCGAACCAAACGGGAAAAGCAAGCCAGCTAAGGCACTTAAGTGACAAAACATTGCCCATGTGCGCTGCTCTTTATCTGCCACAATTATTTCAACTTTTTGATTATCATCCATTTTAAATTCCTTGTTATGGGTCTGTTTGTATCTCTACTATAAACCGTAATGACCTTTTACCCTAGTTAAATTGGTTAAATTTAAAACTCTCAACCAGCAAAAAAGGCTGTAATCAACGTTGTGATAAAAATGTGATAACTTCGTGAGGGTTTCTGGATATTGCTATTCGATACTGGTTTTGAATCATCAAAAACAGGAATCTCACATGAAAGCTTTACCTTTAACTTTATTCGCTGCATGCGCAGTAACTAGCCTTGCAAGCCAAGCTGCTGAGCTTGATATAAAACTAACTAACCTCACGCAAGGTTTACACTTTACCCCTATTCTCATTACTGCCCATAACAGTGATGGCAAACTTTTCAGCGTTGCTATGCCTGCTTCTACAGCCCTACAGACTATGGCTGAAGGTGGCAATCTCGAGCCATTAATGACTGAAGCCACAGCCGCAAACAGCGACATGGTTGCCAACCCAGCTGAAGGTTTATTAGCCCCAGCAAGCTCAACGATGGCGAGCTTGTCCACCAAGGATGGCAATAACTACTTATCTCTAACAGCCATGCTACTGCCTACCAATGATGGCTTTGTAGGTTTAGATAGTTGGATGATCCCAACCGAAGCTGGTACCTACACTGTTTATCTCAATGCCTATGATGCAGGAACCGAAGCCAATGATGAGCTTATTGTTGAGGGTTCAGGAATGCCGGGCACGCCAGGCATTCCTGCCGCACCTGGTGGTAATGCGGGTATGAATGGCAGCGGCGTCACCAGTAACGAAACCAATATGATGGTGCATATTCATCCGGGTAATTTAGGTGACGACGATTTAGAAGCAGGTATGAGTGACCTCGATAACACCGTACACAGATGGTTAAACCCAGTTGCGATGCTAACAGTTACGGTTAAATAGGAGGTTATTATGCGCTTTTCAAAAAGCTTAATTATCCTCGCATTGAGTGCCGGCCTTGCGGCCTGTGGGGATTCAGATAAATCATCAGACAACATGGATGAAGCGCTGGAAGAAATGACAATGGAAATGGGTGAGATGGCAACAAATCATCAATTTATGGTGGAGGTAGTCAATCTCACCGCTGCTCAACCTTTCTCCCCTGTTGCTGTGATTGCTCACACCGATGGCATGCTTTGGAAAATTGGCGAGCCAGCATCTGAAGCACTTGAAATTGTGGCTGAAGGCGGCAATAACAGCGAGCTACTCGCAGCAGAAATGACAATGCAAGCAGCTTCAGCAGAAAGCCCATTACCACCAGGGGAGCAAGTCACGCTGACCCTGACAACGGGAGAGCTTGATTCATTAAAAATTAGCTTAGCGACCATGTTGGTGAATACAAATGATGCGTTTACCGGTCTTAATGCTATAGACGTGTCTTCGTTAGCGGTTAATGAGTCACTGTCTCGTACTAGTTTTGCCTATGATGCAGGCACCGAAGCTAACTCTGAAGCGCAAGGCACGATCCCAGGCCCTGCAGACTCAGGCGAAGGCTACAACGAAATACGTGACGATATTAACCGTGTTGCAATGCACCCAGGTGTGGTTAGTCAAGATGATGGCCTGACAAACTCAGTGCTCACCAGCCAGCATAAGTTTGATAACCCGGTTGCTCGGATCACGATAACGCGGACGCAATAATAATCGCACTCCTTACACAGAAGGTCATAAGGATGTGCCTCTGTGATTTGGAGTGAGCCATGCGCCAAGAAAAATTATTAATCGTCGAAGATGATAGAGCAATCCGCCAACTTATCAGCACACAATTGCACTGCCTAAACTTACATATTGATGAAGCCTCGAGCGCAGAAGCTGCAATAAAGAAGCTTGCCAGCTCAAGTTACGGCTTAGTACTGCTTGATATTAATCTGCCACAAATGGATGGCTTGAGCTTATGCCGCAAAATTAAAGAGCACTACCCAAGTATTGCCGTTATTTTACTGACCGCACTCAGTAGCGATATGGACAGAGTGATTGGTCTGGAAATGGGCGCTGATGACTATATTTGCAAACCTTTCTTCGCCAGAGAATTACAAGCACGAATAAAAACACAATTACGGCATAGGTCACAACTTATGGCAGCTCAATCACATCATGAAGATAGCGCTCAAGCGGCAATTCAACTTGGAGAACTACACATTGAATTTGCCAGCCACCAAGCATTTTTAGCTGACCAAGCAATTAACTTAACCGCCACCGAATTCGATTTACTGGTCTATTTTGCTAAACACCCAAACCATGTTTTTAGCCGCCAACAGTTACTTGACCAAGTATGGGGTTATCAACACAGCGGCTACGAGCATACGGTTAATTCCCATATAAACCGTTTACGCAGTAAGTTTGAGCAACATCACCCAGCCAACTTTATCGAAACAGTTTGGGGTGTAGGCTATAAACTAAACCCCGGTCAATTGAGTGCAAGCTAATGAAACCAATGACGCTATATCAAAAACTCGCTTGGTCATTGGTGCTTATTTTTAGCCTGTTGTGCGCACTCGTTTTAAATTGGAGTAAGCAATTAGAACAAAGCTCTGTTCATCATGCTCAGCAAAACTTGCACCTCCAACTAGCCGAGCATTTAGTGCACGACAACCCACTGATCCAGCAAGGTGTGTATGACTATAAGGCACTAGAAAACTTATTTCACACGCTGATGATACTTGGTCCGGCTTTTGAGTTTTATTTTGTAGACCCAGAAGGTCATTTACTGACTTATTCAGCCAAACCGGGGCAAGTCGTAAGGCAACAAATAAACTTAAGCCCAATACAGCAGCTACTCGACAACCCCACTGCCACGCCAATTTATGGTGACGATCCACGTAGCAAGGATGGCGTAAAAATTTTTTCGACCGCACCAGTTTATAATCAGCAACAACTGCAAGGCTATTTGTACGTGATAATTGGCGGGCAAGCTTACGATACAACCCTGAAAAACATTAAAGCCAATGATAACCTTTGGCTAGCCGCAATGTGGTTTGTAGCCGCCTTAGTTGCGCTCTTTATTGCGATGTTGCTGTTATTTCGGTTTTTCACCTTACCGCTCAAAAAACTCAATAAAGAGCTTAATAAAATAGAAGCGGCTAACTACAGCCTAACCAAAATGTCATTGGACTCTAGCTATACAGCTGATGATGAAATTGGCAATTTAAGCAAAGGCGTCAATGCCATGCTGGCGCGTATTGATGAGCAGTTTCAGTCATTACAGCACGCTGATAAGCAACGCCGAGAGTTACTCACTCATTTATCACACGATTTACGTACGCCGCTCTCTTCACTGCACGGCTTTCTAGAGGTGATCAATAAACCGGATAGCCACTTAAACGAGCCCGAGCAACGTCATTATCTCAACCTTGCAATGGATAACTGCCAGCAACTAAAACAGCTGATTGAACAAATTTTTGAGCTGGCTAATTTAGAGTGCGGCCAAGTGAAAATACAATCCGAGACCTTTAATTTGGGCGAGTTGATTTATGATTGTGTGGCAAAGCTTGCTCTAACAGCGCAATCAGCTGGGATTTCGCTCAAGGTTATTCCCGAAATTTGCGATTTTACCGTGACAGCAGATATTGCAAAATTAGAGCGGGTGCTTACAAACTTAATCGAAAATGCCATTCGGCACACCCCAAATGGCGGTGAAATAGCCGTTAAAGTTAGCCAGCAAAGTGATCAGTTATACGTGGCAGTGTCTGATACCGGGGTTGGTATTCATGAGGATGAACTCAATGCGATTTTCGAACCTCACTATCAGGCGCGTAATAGTATAAAACGAGGCTCAACAGGCTTGGGACTTGCTATTTGCAAGCAACTGCTCAACCTAATGGATAGTGAAATAAACGTAAAAAGTACCTTAGGAAAAGGCAGTGAATTTCGTTTTAATTTAGCGATGCAGGCATCCGCTTAATCACGGATGCCTGTGTTGTTATTATTTTTCGATACCCGCTAAATCGAGCATAAAGGCGTAATATAAAGCGGTATCTTGCAAGCTTTTAAAGCGCCCAGAAGCGCCGCCGTGCCCTGCTTCCATGTCGGTTTTGAACAGCAACAGGTTATCATCGGTTTTATATTCACGTAGCTTGGCAACCCATTTTGCAGGCTCAAAATACTGAACTTGAGAGTCGTGTAAGCCGGTGGTGACTAACATATTTGGGTAAGCCTGCTTCTTAACTTGGTCATACGGCGAATATGACAGCATGTAATCGTAATAGACTTTATCGTTCGGGTTGCCCCACTCGTCATACTCATTCGTTGTCAGTGGTAAGCTGGCATCTAACATGGTCGTGACTACATCAACAAAAGGCACTGCTGCAATCACCCCTTTATAAAGTTCAGGCGCTTGATTCACAACAGCCCCCATTAGTAAGCCACCTGCACTGCCACCCATGGCAAAAATATTATCCTTATCACCATACTTTTGAGCTGCTAATGATTTAGTCACATCAACAAAGTCATTAAAGCTGTTTTGTTTTTTCAGCAACTTGCCGTCTTCGTACCAAGGACGACCCAGCATTTGTGAGCCACGTATATGCGCAATCGCAAACACAAAACCACGATCAAGTAAGCTTAATCGAGAGCTAGAAAAGCTCGGATCCATGGTCGCACCATACGAACCATAACCATATTGCATAAGCGGATTAGAGCCGTCTTTTTTGAACATGTCTTTACGATAAACAAGGCTCACAGGAACATCGACACCATCTCGGGTGGTCACGTAAACTCGCTCAGAGGCATAATTGTCAGGATTAAAATCACCTAACACTTTACGCTGTTTAAGCAGGTTTTTTTCACCACTTTCTAGGTTGATATCGTAGCTGCTGCCTGGCGTCGTCATACTTGAATAGTAAACACGTAAGTTAGGGTTATCTAACTCACCATTACCATAACTAAAGACCATATAGGTTGGGTCATTAAACGCAACGACTTGCTCTTGTTGGTTACGAAGGTCACGAATAGTGATACGGGTTTGCCCTATTTCTCGCTCTTCGTATACTAAATGATTGTTAAATAACTCAATGCCTTCAAGCTTTACGTTATCACGACCAGCAATTAGCGTTTGCCAATTTGCTTTATCATGCGCTTTATCGCGATGCACTTTCATCAGTTGAAAGTTAACTGCATTTAAATTGGTAACGATGTAATACCAATCGCCTAACTTTTTGATGTCATATTCAAGCCCTGCTTCGCGTTCAATAAAACGTTTTGGCATTGCTTTGACATCATTTGCATCAATAACCGAGACGCCCGATGCACTGGTGCTGCCATGGCTAATATAGATTTCTTGTTGGTCTTTACTCTTGTAAATACCGGTGTAATAACTGGTATTTTTCTCTTCGTAAACGAGTTCGTCGTCGGCTTGCGGGGTGCCTAGCGTATGGCGATATACTTGGTAGCCTAACAGCGTTTGTAGGTCTTTTTTGATGTAGTAAAAGGTTTTGTTGTCATTAGCCCACACGACATCACCTTCTGTACCTTCAAGGCTTTCTGTGAGCATTTTACCTGTGGTTAAATCTTTTACTTTAATTGTGTAAATACGACGACTCACAGTGTCTTCACCATAAGCCAGCAAATTGCCATTTGGGCTGACAGCTAAACCTGTTACGGCAAAATAATCATGATTTTTAGCAAGCTCATTCACATTTAAGATAACCTGCTTACCTTCTCCTTGGCTATCTTTGCTGCGCACATAAACCGGATATTCGTCATCACCGCGCGTTTGTGAGAAATAGTAATATTCCCCTTTTTTTGTCGGTACCGTATCATCATCCTTCTCAATACGCCCTTTAAGTTCTTCGAACAGGGTGTTTTGTAGCGTTTGAGTATGCGCTAACTTACTTTCAACATACGCATTTTCAGCATTCAAATGAGCAATAACAGCGGCATCTTTGCGCTTATCATCACGCATCCAATAGTAGTTATCGACACGAGTGTCTCCATGAATGGTCATTTCATGAGGTATTTTTTTGGCGACGGGTGCTGCAATCTGAACTTGCTCTGTGATAACAGCTTTTTCTTTATTATCTGGGACTTTATTACACGCTGATAGAACAGCTAAAGAGAGTGCCGCTAGGCAAAGTGAATGGCCAACTTTCATGGGATTCCTGTTTTCGTTTTATTATTCTGTCTCCAATATAAGTAAAAAAACTGCAATATATAAGTAGCCTTTGTGAAGCAATGTAAAAAGGGAGCCGAAGCTCCCTTTTATCACTTACTTATCAAGTAATTACTTTTGCTTACGACGACGCATAAATGCGAACGGTGTAGCAAGTAATGTTAACCATGCTAGTGAACCTGAAGAAGATTTTTTCTTCTCTGGTTCTTCAACTACAACTGGTTGCTCAGACGCTTCATCAGCTAGGTTGTTAACTGTAACAGTTACCATAGCAGACTCTGAAACATTACCTGATCTGTCAGTTGCAACAACTTCTAGTTCAATTGATGTTAAACCAGCGTCATAATCAAGTACGTCTTGATTCATAACTACAACATCACCTGAAGATGTTACTGAAATAGCTGTTGAACTTGAGCTAATTACAATGAACTCTGTAACAGGGCTTGCTAAATCAGCACCATAAGTTGCTTCTAGCGTACCAATTACCGTACCATTTTCAGTGTTTTCATCAACAGAGAACTCAGTATCAACAATAACTGGTGGAGTATTCGAGTCTGATTCAGGTGTTGCAGCATACGCTTTAGAACCCGAGTCTGAAAGAATCATGAAGTCTTCACCTGCATTGTATAAAGTAGCTGAAGCACCTGGTTCAATTGAGCTAACAGCTTCACCAGCTTCATCTACAAACATTGCATATACATCACTTGATGCATCTGTGAATGTGTAAGTACCCATTGCAACATCACCTTCTTCAGTTGCAATTGGTGTCCATGTTTCTTCTTCTGTACGGAAACGAACATCTACAGTTGCTCGACCAATGTCATCGGCTGTTAGGCCAAATGCTTCAATACAGCTTTGCATTGTGAGGTGGTTGTTACCGATAATTTGGTAATAATTATCTAAGAAACCAGAAGCACTACCATAGCCGTGAGTAAAGGTAATTGCAGTGCCCGGCTCAACATCGTAGAACCACTCTAACTTACCATTTTGTACTGTAACATCGTAAACACCATCTTGGTCCATATCGAAGTCAGCCATGAAACCACCCACGTAAGAGTGAGTAATTCCCTCGTTTAGCACTAATGTAGTAAGTGTTACATAACCGCTTTCACAAATTTCAGCTGATACAGCAAATGTTTCGATTGATGCGCCTACTAAGTCAAAACGTTGGTCTTCATCAATATCATCAGTCATTACTGTAGGAGCAAATACAGGATCAAGTGCTACCGCACCTGTGTTTGTTACTTCATGTGCAACGCCGTTATCAGTCACAACTGGCATGAAGCTCATTGCCGCATTTGCTTTTGGTAATACGTGATAAACAAGGTGGAATGCTTCATCGCTGCCATCAGAGAAGATTAGCGCACCATCAAGCTCTAGGTTAGTTAAGTCAGCCGTAGCATCTTGAGAACCAATATTTTCCTCAGTTAAAGTCCACTCAGGTAGAGTTGCAGGATCAATTGTTGCTGTCACGTCAAATGACATTGTTTGACCTGCTGGCACTGTAATTGACTCTGGGTAGTCAAGTGAGAATGAACCACGCTCAACATCGTCTGCATAACGTTGTTCAAGAGAAAGTGTGTACACTTGGTCTTCGTTAGAGAAGTTCTTAACTTGAACTGTTTTAGTAAGCTCAACTGTTTCTGATGCGTTTACTAAACCAAACGAAAGCGCAGCTTGTTTGGTATCTGCAGCCCAAGCAGCAACCGGTAAGTTAGCCGCTTTGTTTACATCAACAAGACCCGCACCGATATAACTAATTGGTGCAAGCTCAGCGTCTGGGTTAATCGCTAACGGCTCCATAGTTACATTTAGGTTTGCCGTGTTCATTAATGTCGCTTTAATTTCAAACGCGTTACGCTCTGGCAGCGCTTCTTTTAATAAGCTCACCGCACCAGCAGTAATAGGACCCGAGAATGAAGTACCTGTTGCGCCAGTAAGACCATCACCAAGACCAGGATGAGCAGTCATGATGTTTACACCTGGTGCTGTAATCTCTGGTTTTAACAGCCCGCCCATTGAAGGACCACGCGATGTGAAATCAGCAATCGCGCCAGACATAACAAGACGCTCAACTGTTAGGTTAAACGTACCGCCCGCTTTTAGAGCTGTACCAGCTGCAAACGTTACGCCTACAGAAGGGATAGTAACAGTTGGATCTGAACCGCCCATAGGTGCTGGCGTGCCATCGTCATTATTGTTTGCAATAATAACAAACTTTGCGCCTTTAGCTTGTGCTGCTAATACTTTAACTGTAAATGCACATGCACCACGGTCTATGATAACGCCTTTACCTGTAAAATCTACGTCGTCAGCAAACGCTTCACAAGCCGTTTGATTTGCATCTGGGTACACAAGTTCCAAGTTTTCATTAGTGTAGCTAAATGCCATCTGTGGACCAAAGCTGGCTGGCTGCACAACAGCTTCTTCACCATTAACTGTACCACTACCAACTGATTCTTCACCGGTAGGGTGAGTCATCGCACCCACTGAAAGAGCGTTTTCAGTTGTACTTGGGCCACCTACGATGAATGGATAAGCACCATCATTACCAGCAGAGATAACAACGTTTGTACCAAGTTTAACTGCTTGGTTGATGAATAGGCCAACTGCATCGTTTGCAATATCACCGTAATCGCCACCAAGTGACATATTTACAACATCAACACGGTCGCTCATATCACCGTCACCATTCGGATCCATTGCACTTTCAAGAGCTAAAAGTTGTGCAAGGCCTGGACAGCCACTATTACATACAGAGTAAACAAATAAATCTACGTTTGGTGCAATACCGTTAACAGAGTGAGAAACGTGTGTACCGTGGTTTGTATCTACATCAATAGGATCGGCATCATCGTTAATGTAATCATAACCACCTAATACTTTACCTTGTGGCCAATCAACTGACGCAGGATCAGCAATAGCTGCCGCATAGGCTTCATCAGTCCCCGCACCACCAAAAGCGGTATGAGTGTAGTCAATACCTGTATCAAGCACAGCAACGCGAACACCTTCACCTGTTGCTAAACCATTAGATACCAAAGGAGTTGCTTCAATATAGTCAGCGCTGTCAGCAACATGCAATTCATAATCGTATACTGGGTAAATGCCCTCAACTTGAGAGTTCGATAGTAACTTAGCAACATCTTGCTTATTACCATTGACTACGATTGAGCTTACTAGTGTTGATGTTTTAGCGACAACTTGTACAGGCAAGTCCATACTATTGATTGCTTGCTCTACGCTTGCTTGCGCTACTTTTGCTTGCGCTTGAATTGACGCTACATCCGCGCCCATTGTTTTAGCATTAACTGATGCTGGAGCATTTAACTTAATTAACCAGCTTGTAGCTTCGCGATGAGCTTTTTGTTCTTTTTTAGTTACCGCGCTCGATTGGATTAATTTTTTGCCGGCAAGATTATATTTAGAAAAGTCATTGGCTTGTGCACTAGCGCACATTGCACTGGTTACAGCCAAAGCAACTGCAGTTCTTTTTATTAGATTTTTAGACATGGGTTCCCCTGGGATATGTTATGTTATCGTCTAAATAGTGATTGAAACAAAGTTTCAGAACCAATATAAAACGGAAACCCTAGCAAGAACAACATTTCTGTTACATAAGAATTACATTCAGCTAAAACAAAGAACACTGAGTTTAAGTAACATATTGTTTTAAAATGATTTAAAGATGCAAGCTAGAGTTGTAAATATTTGTAAATGAACAGTGTGTTGAGTTTTAGTAAATAGAGTATTGAAAATGAATTCAGAAGTAATCAACATTCTTACCATGGCAAAGGTGATTCAAACGGCTGTTGCACCCGTCTTTTTAATTACCGGTATTGCTGCAACGTTAGGCGTGCTTTCAAACCGCTTAGCGCGTATTACCGATCGAGCGAGACAGTTAGAACGTAAACTTAAAGTCAGTACGGATGAAGACTTCAATAAGTCATTAACAACGGAGCTAAGGGCACTGTTGAAACGCTCTCGCTGCATCCATATTGCATTTAGTCTAAGTGTACTCAGTGCCTTATTAGTATGTGCTGTGGTTATGTGTCTATTTTTATCGCATATTCAATCTATCAACTTGAGCGTGACAATTGCTAGCTGCTTTGTGGCTGCTATGGCGCTTTTGATATGTGGATTTTTATCTTTACTATGCGAGGTTTTCTTAGCAACAAGAAGCATGCGCCGCGGCATGATCTTCGCTGATATTGATATAAATGATTAAATTAAACTTAAGTTAAGATTAACCGCGATACACTTGAATATTATATTGAGCTAAGATAAAACTCAGTTAGTTTACTTTTATGACATCTTAAGGGGCAAAAGGAATGAAATTAAAACAATTAGTAGTGGGTGCAATGCTTTCAACAATGGCACTAGGCGCTTCAGCAAATTCTGTATTTGAAGAGCCAAGCGATGCAATCGAGTATCGTCAAGCAGCATTTTCAATGATCCGCGTACAAATTGGTGACATGGGCGATATGCTAAAAGGAAAAGTACCTTTTGATGCAGAACGTTTTCAAAAGCGTGCCGACAATGCAGCGGCATTATCTAAAATGCCTTGGGAAGCTTTCGTAGCGGGTTCTGACAAGGGTGATACATCTGCACTTGCAGCTGTATGGAGCGACAACGAAACCTTTATGAAAAAAGCAGTTGCTTTCCAACAATATGCTGATGAGCTAGCAGTAGCAGCACAAAGTGGCGATAAGAAAGTAATCGGCAAAGCATTTGGCGCTTGGGCTAAAGGCTGTAAAGATTGCCATAAGTCTTTCAAAGACTAGTCAAGTTATGATTTAAACTAAAAAGGCGCTTATTAGCGCCTTTTTTTCATGTTTTGAAGTTGCTACCCAAGCAAATAGCTGAGCGGCTCTGCACCCCAAGTCGTAAATAGCACCACTAAGCACACTGCAAAAATAACAAAAGCTATCAACGGTGATTTAGTGACAGGCTCAGTAACCGCAACTTGCTCACTATTACCCGTAAGCATAGGTTTCACTAAGTTTTTTCCTTTAATGCGGTAAATCACAATCGCTATTACATGCAACACAATGGCATACAACAAAATATCAAAGTTTAAATGATGTAACCAACCGGCAAACTCTACGGTATCTGAGGATACATGCTCGACGAGTGGACCATCCGTTAATATATCGTCACTAGTCATTAAGCCAGAGGTTAGCTGCACAATGAGTAACGCAAAAAAGGCTATCACCATATAACTACCCGCCGCGCCGTGACCCGCCTTATGTTCATTGCTTGTAAATGACTTAATTGCAGCAACAGGTGAGTGAATAAGCGCAGACAGCTTTGCCGTTTTACTACCAATAAGGCCCCAAACAAGACGTGTAATAATAAGCGCTAGAGTGAAGTAGCCTGCAGCAAAGTGCAGCTCCAACATACCTTCTTCAGCACTAAAATAGAGGGTTGCGATGGCCGCAACTAATAACCAATGGAAGCTTCTTATAAAGCCATCCCATACTTTAACTTTAGACATTGTAACTTTCCCTTTAAAGACGCTTATAACTTGCAGATATGAAATTTCAGCAATGGGTTCGGCTATACATTATTGCAAACTTCAGTTATTTTGACACACCTCTATTTCAGCTGTTTTGATCTGAGCCATAACAACAAACATGAGCGATAAGATGCATAAATCAACAATAAGAGCCTTGCTAAAAGGGTTTTTCGACATGCTCCCCTTATGTCTTGCGGTGTTACCTTGGGGGATTTTATGTGGCTCGTTAGCCGTTCAAAATGGCTTCAGTGCTTTAGAAACACAAGCTATGTCGTTGTTGGTATTTGCAGGATCAGCACAACTCGTTGCGATTGAATTAATGGCCGGCAATACCCCGCTTTTAACTATCTTATTTACCACTCTCATTATTAGCTCACGGCACTTTTTATATGGTTTAGCTATTCGCCACAAAGTCATAGATCAACCCTTTCGTTGGCGACTACCAGTGAGTTTTGTACTGACGGATGAGTTATTTGCTTTTTCGCACCATCGCAAAGCGTACCGCACAAAAGTGCGCCTTATTTATGCACTCAGTGCCGGTTTTAGTTTTTATATTGCTTGGAATATCTGGACCTTGCTAGGTATTGTCGCAGGAAGTCTCCTTCCCGATTTAACAAATCTTGGCCTTGATTTTGCCATCGCTGCCACGTTTATTGCTTTAGTTATTCCGGGTGTAAAGAACCTTGCAACACTGGCTACAGTGATCACCGCAGGCGTTGTTGCAACACTATTAAAAAGTCAGGGCTTTCAACTTTGGCTTGTCACCGCGGCTCTTATCGCTATGACGGTTGGTTATCTAATTAGTCGCTGGCAAGCAAAAGAGGAGCATACACAATGATGACCACCATTTTATTAATGGCGTGTATCACCTTCTTCACACGTTACTTATTTTTACACCGCGCATTACCGTTTAAAGTCGGCCCGAAAATGCAGCAATTCTTAAGTTTTAGCGCCCCTGCAGTACTCACCGCAATTTGGGTGCCCATTGTGTTTATTAATGACGAAGGGATAAATCTAGATTGGCAAAACCCTTACCTAAGTGCTGCTGTTGTGTCTGTTATCGTGGCCTATAAAACACATAACATATACTACACAACACTGGCAGGGATGGGATTGTTTATAATTTTAAGTTAGCTGCGATGCTTAACGCCAAGTAAGAAAAACCGCTGATTAAAATTTACCCTTTTAGAAAGATGCCAAGCAAGTTAGAATCAATGCAACAATAATAAAAAGTTATCATTATGAGCGAATTTCACCAACTTTCTGCCACCAGCCTACAAGGCCAAACCGTTGACTTTTCTGATTTTGAAAACAAGGTTGTGCTTGTTGTAAATACCGCAAGTAAATGCGGTTTCACTCCACAATATGAAGGCTTACAAGCACTGCATGAAAAGTATCATGAGCAAGGCTTAGTCATAATTGGTTTTCCATGTAACCAGTTTGGCAAACAAGAACCAGGTGATGCAAAAGAAATTAAAGAAGGCTGCCTAATTAACTACGGCGTTAGCTTTTTAATGATGAGCAAAGTCGATGTGAATGGCGAACATGCTCACCCTGTTTTTAGATACCTAAAATCAGAATTACCGGGGTTTATTACCCGCAAAATAAAATGGAATTTCACCAAATTTTTAATTGGTAAAGATGGCAAGGCCATTAAGCGATATGCGCCACTGACAAAGCCTGAACAGCTCGAGTCAGACATCGCAGCTGCACTGGACAAATAACAAAGCCTAAAAGCAATAAAGAGGCAAATTGCCTCTTTATCTAAATTTATGCTTAGTCGTTCAAGTACTCGTCAAAGTCGTCATCGCCTAAGTTTCTGCGCAAGCGTTTTTGTTCAAGATAGTCTTCCAACTTCTTCTTTACGCGTTGCTTTTTCTTGTCGTGTTGATTACGCCCGACCATTTCGTACTCGTCTTCAACAAAATCGTCATCTAGCGCGTCATAACTAAATGTCTTACCCACAACCCACTCCATAAAGTGTTTGAGACCAATTCTTGAGATTAAAATTTGCTCGATGAATTGGCAAAGATTAAAAAGCTCAGTAGTAATTTAGTATCTAAAAAACCACCAAAATAAAGCCATACACCCATGCTAAATAGGTCATATGTCAATATTGTGAATAAATAGCGCTAAATTTGATTTCTGAAAAGTGAGAGTTTTTTATCGTTTCGATAAAAGTCATTTATGCATGTGTATTTTTTAGTTAATTTGACTAAAAAATGGTTAAAAAGTTATTCCCCGCAATTTTTGAAAAAGCCTCAAAACACAGCAAGATTTTGAATTAATTGAATTTATAAATTTTGGCATTCAATTTGATTATGTATTTGTGTCATTTCAAACAGGAAAGAAAAAAATGAAAAAGTTATTGTTAGTAAGTTCTTTATTTATCGCTACCGGCGCAATGGCTCATAACGATAATGATACAAATATTTCATTCAGCGGTGAGCAGTGTGATGTTGAATTTATAAATGATGTACGCATTACACCAAGCGAGTTAGAAGTATACACAGCCGATAATCGCACTATGAAAATCATCGATCAACACACTTTATATATCGATGGTCAAAGCGTGTCGCTTGATGCTTCACAACAGCAAGCAATTGCAGATTACTCAGACAGCTTACGCAGCCAACTTCCTGAAGTAGCAAATATCGCACTTGATGGTGTAAAAATAGCTGGTGTAGCCATCGAAGAAGTCTCAAATGCTTTCAATATTGATGGCCTAAGCGACATTTCAGAATTAATGGACGATATCAGCGTAGAAGTACAAAACGCTTTCTATCAGCAAGGTGCGTTCACCATGGGTCAGCAAAATTTCGAAAAATTTGGCCAAAACTTTGAAGACCAATTCGATGAGCAAATCGAATCGGCTGTCGAGTCAGCCATGATGCAATCGATGGGCAGTATTTTAGTGGCGCTAGGCTCTGAGCTTTTAGGTTCAGGTGGCGACATGGATGAGTTTGAGCAACGTATGGAAAACATGGGCGCACAAATCGAAGCTCGTGTAGAAACACAGGCAGCTCAACTTGAAGAGCGTGCAGATGCATTATGCGGCAGCTTTGCTGATATCGCTCATAAAGAGCAAGAGCTAGTAGTTCTAGTACCAGAGCTAAAAGAGTATCAACTATTTACTTTTAAACAGAACGCAGAGTAATGAATTAACATCCCTGAACCAAAACACTTGGTCCTTTCGCGCAGAGCTTGCTCTGCGCTTTTTTATTTTTTGGCCAGCACAGTCAGCTGCGATAACGTTTTAATCGCCTGCTCTAAATTCTCAGACCAAGGCAAGCCATAACTTAAACGAAAACAGCTACGGTACTTTTTACCCGCTGAGAATATCAACCCCGGAGTAATACTGATCCCCGCCTCAAGTGCCAAATGGAATAACTTTACCGCATCATATTGGATACCAAGGTCAACCCAGATAACACAGCCACCCTGCGGATTACTAATACGCGCACAACTTGGCATATATTGCTGCAGGCACCAAATCATACGCTCTTTGTTGGTACTTAAGCGCTGTCTAAGCAAACGAATGTTACGGTCGTACTCACCGCTAGCTATAAACTCATACAAGGTCCACTGGTTTATAAGTGGCGCGGAGCAACTAAGCGCGCGTTTGTGTCGCCTTGCTTGTTCTGCAAACTTACCGGCAATGATCCAACCAATGCGGTAGCTAGGTGCGGCTGTTTTTGAAAACGACGCGCAGGTGATCACTAAGCCCTTTTTTGAATAAGCTTGTGCAGGAGTGGCGCGCTTAGCTGTAAAATGTAAGTCGCCATAAACATCATCCTCAATAAGCACCACGTCACGCTGCTCTAAAAGTGCCACTAATTGCTCACGCTTGGCATCAGGCATAAAACTGCCAACTGGGTTATTTAATGAGGTTGAAAACACACAGGCTTTTATATCATGCTCATCGAGTGCTTGAGCCAAATCATCTAGCCATATTCCTTCATCGGGGCACAGCGGTATTTCCAGAGCCTTTAAGCCTAAGCTTTCAATTAATTCGATAATGCCAAAATAACAAGGCGACTCGATAGCAATAACATCACCGGGTTTAGCGACACACTTAAGGGCAATCGCCAACGCTTCTTGAGCACCATTGGTGATCACTAATTCATCGCTATCAACCCCAATGCCAAAGTCCAGATAGCGATGAATGAGTTGTTTTTTAAGTGGTGCAAAGCCATCCATCGGGCCGTAATTAATTGCCGATGCGCCCGCTAATGTCATTACTCGGCGCATTGTTCGTGCCAGTGCTTTATCTGTCGGTGCAGCGGCTACAGGGTTGGCGATACCAAATGGCACCACATTAGCTTTATGGATAGCGCTGTAGACTTGCTCAATCAAGCCTTGCTTATTGACTGTGGTCGGCTCTCGACTGAGCCTAACTCGCTTTGGTCGTGACTGATTTAACTGTGAAGACTTTAAAAAATACCCTGACTTTTCTCTTGCTTCAATCAATCCTTGCCCTTCAAGTAATTGATACGCTTGCTTTACAGTAGGAATACTGATGTTGAGCTTGTCTGCCATTTTTCTGAGCGAAGGTAACTTTTCACCCGGTAATAACGAGCCTTGCAAGCAAAGATCTCTAACTAGCTGAATAACTTGTTGATATAAGAACTCACTGTTACTACGACTGATAACTTGTGACATAGCCCACCAAACTGTATAGGTTGCATTTCTAGTTTTCTGTATATGTTAAGTATACAGAAGAGGATTAAAATGAACATACTTTCAATTTTTGGGTACTAACTATGAAAAGCGCCGCTCTCTACCTTGCTACAGTACTGATCTGGGGATCGACTTGGCTAGCTATTGAGTTTCAACTAGGTGATGTTGCTGTTGAGGTCTCTTTATTTTACCGCTTTGCCATTGCAGCTATTTTAATGTGGGCCTTTGTGCTCATGAAAAAGCTGCCTATGCATTATTCACTGCGTGATCACGGATTTTTTGCTTTATTAGCCTTATTTAACTTTGGTTTAAATTACTTAGTGCTGTATTGGGCGCAGAACTATCTCACCTCAGCAATGGCCTCAATTGCGTTTTCTATGTTGCTATTGATGAACATTATTAATACCCGCTTGTTCTTCGCAAAGCCAATTGCGAAACGAATTTACTTTGGCGCTCTACTCGGCGTAATGGGTATTGCCAGCTTGTTTTGGCCACAAATTCAGCAATTCGACTTGAGTAATGGTGCGTTGGTCGGGTTACTACTTGCGCTATCTGGAACCTTTGTGGCTTCATTGGGGAATATGGTCAGTGTTCGAAATTCACAACGTAACATTGGCGTACTTCAAGGCAATGCCTGGGGTATGTTATACAGCGCTTTAGGTCTAGCAGCTTATGTTTTAGTAAGTGATGTTGAGCTCACGTTGAACGCCCCGAGTAGCTATTGGGTGTCGCTTTTCTACTTAGCAGTGTTTGGCACCGTAATCGCATTTGCTTGTTACTTCGCGCTACTTAAAAACATCGGCCCTGAGCGAGCAAGCTATGTAATCGTATTATTCCCACTGGTTGCAGTGGTGTTAAGTACTTTATTTGAAGGATTTGAATGGCAAGCGAATACCTTTATGGGTTTTAGCCTAGTGTTATTCGGTAATGCTATCGTGCTGACTCCTACTCGACAAATTAAAGCATTTTTTGCTGCGCGTAACTTGCAGCAAAAAAGCTCCGTCCCCAGTTAGAAGTGACTATGTCGCCTCTAACACCAAGCGCTGGCAAATTTTGCCGGCGCTTTTTTATGGCACATGAAAACGAAGTGCTTGTTTGTGAATCTTAACTTTAGCCGGAGTAAAACCAACAAGCTCACCATCGGCTTCTATAGCCAACCCTTTCGTGGTGACCTCAGCAGTAGTTAACCGGGCATATTCTAGCGCTTGCAAACCATGATGCTTTACGAGCAGTAAATACAAAAAGCTGATCAGGTTTTTCAACAAACCGCCAGCTGGCATACAGTAGCAATCAAGCTGACCATCATTTAACTTTGCCCGAGGGGCAATCTTTAAGCCACCACCAAAGTAATGATGATTAGCAAAAATCGTCGCTAAATTACTGTAGCCGAGTGCTTTACCATTAAACTCACCCTGAAGTGACTGTGCCTTAAATGAAAATAGCTGCTTGATGCCCTGCCAAGTGTAGCCAAACGAGCTAAAACTTCCGGCTTTATTTAGTTGAGTCACGACTTCAGCGTCAAAACCTATTCCCGCCACATTAATAAAATAGCGCTGATTGATTTGTCCAACATCGATTAACTCAGTACGGCTATTAAAAACAGCGTCATACCAAGCCTGTTGTTTACACGCAAAGCCGCGAGCAAAATCATTTCCTGTGCCTGCCGGAATTAACGCGATAGAACAACGACTCATCATTAATGCATTAACAGCTAAATGCAGCGTCCCATCACCACCAATCACCACAACTTGAGTCTGGTTCTTAGCCAAAAGCGCTATATCAGCGCAATCATTCTCAAACTTGCCTGTGGTTAAATACAGTTCAGGCTCAATCTGTCTTTTTTTACATTCTTTTAGTAGCCAATCAACACTGTTTTTATGATTTTTTTTGTCACTTGGCTTTATTATTATCAACATCAACGGTTACTTCTTTTCTTGCATGGTAAAAACACCACACTCGTTCAAATTATATTAATCTGAATATTTAGTCACTTTCTCACTCTAAAAACGCATAAATAAAAAGAATAAAAACTAAAAACCTTTATTTACCTAAACTTCAGCGTCAAACAAACTGCATAAGAATGCAAGATACCACTAAGGTAAAAACTTAACCCCATGTTAATAAAAGGTTTTTGGATTAGAAAAAGTTATCCGACAGACTCAATTTTTATCGTTTTATTTTTGTTCAGTTTGATTGCAAAATACTCACGTTTTCAACCAAACACAACCCGGAGCAAAGTAATGAACCCAATTAATACATTAAACCAAAACGCTGCAACTCATGTTGCCGTAAAACCAACAAACCGCAAAGCAAAAATGTTGGCAAAACTAAATCGCTACGGCAAAAAGTTAGCTCTTGGCGGCGCAGTACAACACAAGTAATCCCCAACCATGGTTACTTTATCGGTGCAGTAAACACCCAACCACTAACGAAGATCCTTCTTTAGCTCCTCCGTTTACTGCTCCAACCCCTTTCTTTTAAGTTAAAAACAGCAATTAATTAAACCTTTTTACAAAAAACTCCCTCTTTACGCTCAAAAAACAAGCAAACAAACTTTTTCCTATTTACACAGCCGATTCAGCTAAGTATTATTCTCGCATCACGATGTGGAGAGATGGCAGAGTGGTCGAATGCACCGGTCTTGAAAACCGGCAGGGGTTTGTAGCCCCTCTAGGGTTCAAATCCCTATCTCTCCACCACTTATTTTTATTTGTTGATTAATTTCAGCAAATTACAATCAGAATTATGCGCTGGAGAGGTGGCCGAGTGGCCGAAGGCGCTCCCCTGCTAAGGGAGTATAGGGTTTGTAGCTCTATCGAGGGTTCGAATCCCTCCTTCTCCACCATTTTATTATTAAAAACCGCTTTTAAGCGGTTTTTTTATGCCCGAAAACTTGCACACTTCATTATATTTCATGCATGCTAAGTATCTATTTGCTACACAAAGTGATGCTATGTTTCGTTTTGCATTTTTTACTCTTGCCCTACTTGCCTGCGCCAACAGTCAAGCCACTATTTATAAGTGCATGATTGACGGGGTTGCCACTTTTACGGAGCAGCCTTGTGGAAAAGATGCAGTAATCGTGAAAATTGCACCGCCACCAGCAACTAGCCAAACACCAGCTACAGAGCAACCGCAAAAACCACAAAAGCCTGCCGACTTAAGTGTTGAAGATTATTTAAAAATTCAAAAAGCCGATCGTGAAATAGAGCGCCTTCAGCTAGAAATTAAAGAACTACAAAAACAACAAAGTGAGCGCATCGATAAACTCAATAATATGACGCAAGATGCCGCAAATAGGTTAGGCGCAACGTCTATTGATGATGCTATCAGCAAACAAAGTGAGCGTATTAACGCTTACTATAAGAGCCAAATCAGCATCCTCGAAAAACAGGTAGCACAGTTAGAAGAAAACAAAAAGCAGCTCAAAGAGCGAGGCACGCAATCCAATTAGCTTAACTTACCAAAACTGGTCAGACATGATATAACAACATTTGCTGATTTAGTTTAGGGATCAATTGTTTTGCACATTCACACGCTCGAAGGTTATATTCAAAATATCTATTTAGTTGAATATCCAGATAAATTGATGCTGCTTGATGGGTGTTGCCGTGCTGATGTTGATACAGTATTTGACTATATTACCGAACAACTAAAGCGTCCCATCACTGACTTAAAACTGATTGTTGTCACCCATATGCACCCAGATCATGCCGGTGGAGCGCATGCACTAAGAAAGTTAAGCGGCGGCAAAATAGCGACGTCGAATGCTCCAGGTCAATGGTATAGAGGCATTGATGGTTTCTTAATGCATTTAACCGATATCGCTTTGGCTTGGTGGGTCGCCGGTAGGTTAAATAAAAAACGGCACAACCTTTGGTACAGCCGCCATCTAGATGCAGATTATTACCTTGCTACTGATGCAACCTTACCCGGCTTTGACGATTGGCAAGCACTACATAGCCCAGGTCACACTGACCGAGATATTAGCCTGTATCATATTCCTAGCGAGCGAATTTACATTGCTGATTTACTAGTGAAAGTAAAAGGGCAGCTTGTACCACCCTTTCCTGTTTTTTACCCGAAGCTGTATTTAAGCTCTTTGTTGATGCTAAAAGCGCTACAACCAAAACGGATTATGTTTGCCCACAGCAACGAAGTCAGTATTGATGACATCGACTTTGAGCAAATTTTAGCGCTGGTCCCCGAAAAACCAATGACGCACTGGCGTTCCGTCAAAGCAAAAGCTCGACAAGCTCTTAATTTAAGGCGCTTTTCACAGTCGTGATAAAAGTATCTATATCCTGCTGATCATTATAAATATGAGCAGAGACTCTTAAGCCTAAGTGACGTTCATCAACCGCAATATTCGCTGCAATAAGCGCAGCTTTAACAGCCGCTTGTTGCTCGCCAAAATGCATAATAGCCGTACCAGAGCATTTGTCAGCCTGTATTGGTGAGCGCATATAATCAGCTAATTGATCATGAAACTGAGCGAGCATTGCTAAGTTATGAGCGCGTACTTTCTCAATACCAAGATCAGCAAAGTAATTAATACTATGCGAAGCTAAAATATAAGGTGCAACTGAAGGAGTACCGCCCCAAAAGCGTAACGCGGTTTGATGATAAGCAAAGTGCTTAATATCAAACTCAAACGGATTTTGATGAGAAAACCAGCCAACATCTTGTGGCTGACAAAGTGATAGCTGCTTGCTGTTAACCCATAAATAAGCAGCACCCGGTCCACCACATAGCCATTTAACACTCGAGCCCAACATAAAATCGGCATCAAGCTTAGTTAAGTCGACCTCTAAAATACCCGCAGACTGCGCAACATCTAGTAAGCTCAATGTGTTGTGTTGTTTCGCGATATTTATAATTTCATGAATAGGCGCTTGCTGACCCGTGTTTGAATAAACATGGCTAATAAAGACTAAATCAATATCATTTTTCGCTAAATATGACTGCCAAATCTGCGCATCAGTTAAATCTTCATGCTTACCAATAAACACGATTTCAGCACTTTCAGGTAGGGCTTTTTGCATCGCAAAACCCATGCTTGGAAAGTCACTTTCTGCCATTAACACTTTGCAATTTTCTTGTTGCAGTCGCGGGTGCGACATCAACAGCTTGGTTAAACCACTCGATAAGTTAACTTGTGGACAAAATAACTCACTTTGCGAGTTAAATAGTTTAGCGAGACTACTCGTAAATGCTTCAACACCTTGCAACCACTGTTGCCATGGTTCTTTATTTTCATTTTGCCAAGCGGCAAAAAACTGCTGATGAAAATGCTGCTCAGCAGATTTTAAGGGGCGCCCAACAGAGTGGTTAAGCAAATAGCTGCCTTGTGGAATTACAAAATCGTCTTTACTCATTACTTAATCCACTGCTTTAACTTAGTTAAATCATCAAACCGAGTACGAATATCATCCCGTTTTGCTGCCGCACGGCGATCACGTAACTGCTCTAATGAGTTAAGTAACACATGCAAAGGCGGCCCACTGGCTGTGACTTTATCCATATGTTGTTGCTGCATTTGCTGTGAAGGCTGCGCAATGTATTTACTGACTAATTGATTATGGTGGCCAATGGCTGTATCACCATGCAGTTTACACACTTGAATGAACAGCTTTAAGTTAGTTTGTAACCATTCGCTATCGCGCTCAGCTTCTGCTGCTAAAAAGTCATCCATAATGCTTGTCATACGCATGCTTTCACGCAGGATCTGCTGATCTTCAGGCATCATATACAAGAATTTATCCACCAGCATTTGCGAGTAACTAGGTTCGTTAGCAAAACAAAGACCAAGCAATAAATCGATGACATTAATGCCCGCAAAATCACCAGCATTCGCGCCACGATATACCTCTTTACCTACTCGATACGGCTTGTAATACGGGCGTACACAATAGAAAAAGCGGTCTGTATCGAGCTTGTTGTATAACGTATTGTTCGACTCAATCACATCAAGCAATGCTTGTTTTGCTACTGCGAGTAAATCTGCCGCGATAGGATGTGATATCCCTAACGGCTGAATTTTTAATAAAGCATCCGCCGCGCGCTTATACGCTAAAATGCCCTTGGTATTGTAATCGATAAAGATTTTCTCATCTTCAAGGTCAGTAAAACGCTTATACAAACCATCAACCGCTTTGTTGTGGGTGGTTAAATGCGCCGTTGCAAAACGCGGGGTTACACCAATAGATGCACCAATGTGCATTGCCAACGCAGAAGCTTCAACAAGAGGTGAACTTGTTTCACGAGAAGGCTCAGTGATCTCATGACGACGGCATGCCGCCATATACAAACCAACATTACCTAATAAATCGAAGGCGTTATCAAAGCCTTCATCGGTATTGCCCTCAGCCAGTAAAGCACGAATATGCTCATTACCTTCTTGCTCTAATTGACGTTTAAGGTGCTCACCGACACCCTCTACATTCGCTTTATCGTCTTGTTGCCAATATAGTTTTTCTAATTCGCTGTTGATCTCAACAAAACGGGTGCGAAGCCAGCTATCAAATGCCTTAGTGTTCTCAGTCACAGGCTCACTCCAAAATAATTATATTGCGATAATGTTAACAGAGTTCAATGAGTGCTAATCGCCAAAATATAGACTAGAATCCATCTAGATTAGTGAAAATCACTCAAATAAAAATGAAATTAGATAAAAAAGACCAACAATTACTTAATGCTTTACAGGATAATGCGAGAACTTCTGTCTCAGAGCTGGCACACTCGGTTAGCCTGTCCGATACCCCTTGCCTACGCCGCATTAAAAAGCTCGAATCAGCAAATGTGATCAGTGGTTACCATGCTGCCATCAATCCTAAAGCAGTTGATTTAAATGTGTCTGTGTATGCCTTTGTTCGCTTAAACCAGAACTCTGTTGCCGCTGCTGAGCAATTTGAACAGCAGGTTGAGAAGCTTGACCATGTACTTGAGTGTTCTGTTATTTCAGGCAGTTATGATTACCTGCTGAAGATCGTTGCCGCTGATTTAGAAAGCTATGAAAGCTTTGTGAAACATAAATTAGGTAGTATTGATTGTATTGCTAACATCGAATCGACAGTGGTCTTAAAACAAGCGTTCACTAAGCGTCATTTACCGCTCGCTTGACGCACCTTGCTTGCAAATAAAACATAACTCGATAAGCTAAAAACAGGCTTTAAAAGGATGCTTAAATATGAAATTCATCAACTTAGTTGCTATCTCTTGGGCCATCAGTGGGCTATTTAGCAGCTCATTAATGGCGCAGCAACAAACCTGCCTTACTCAGCTTGAAGACCAAAAACTGATGATGAAAAGTAAGCGCGAAGGACTATTTAGAGAGCCATTACCACGCACCCATAGCACCTTTAGCTATAATATCGAGCAAGCATTTAGTGACTATTTAACCGCTGCCTACTTGCAAATTAGTAGCGAAAACCCGCGTGCTAGTTTGCCATGCCCTGTTTACACAGACACCTATCAGCAGCTTGTTGCACAAGGCGCTCGACCAGCTAACGCGACTGTTGCCGATTTAATAAGCCCATTTGAACTTAAACAGGCCAATAGCCGTAAAGCAGTGCTCTTGATCCACGGTTTAACCGACTCACCCTTTACCTATCACGACCTTGCACAAGTGTATTATCAACAAGGGTATACGGTACGCACAATTTTACTACCTGGGCATGGTACCGCTCCTGCAGCACTTAGAGACATAGATGCCGATGATTGGCAAAAGGCTAGCGTGTATGCCATTGAGCGCACATTAAAAGATTTTGATCAGGTGATATTAGGGGGGTACTCAACCGGTGCTGCACTAGTTATTGATTACTTAACTCAAGGCCCGGTCGATAATAAGATTACTGCTGCTATGCTGTTTTCACCCGCAAGCGAGCCACACAATAAAAACGGTTGGCTGGCGAAATGGGTCGATGCGATTCCATTTGTGAATTGGATTGATAAAGACGCGGACCTTGATTTTGCCAAGTATGAGTCGTTTCCATTTAGTGCAGCCTCAGCTAGTCACGAAGCAATGAGCCGTATTAGCCTTGATGAACTACGTCATCGCCAACTCCCTAATGTAGCGATATTTAGCACTTTTAGTGATGTTGACACCACAATAGATAACCAAGCAACCTTTAAGATTTTAACTAAGCTGCACGACCCAAAAACACGCAAGAATAACCAACTTGATCGGCTTGTATACTATGGGGATGACAAAAACATCCCCGCCAGCTTTCCAGCTGATTACCAAATAATTCGTGATGACTGCGACACCGATGACTGTAAAAAAATCAAAGGAATGTCACATATTGGTATTGTTAATAAACCCAGCAACCCTTACTACGGTCGCACAGCATTGTATCGCAATTGCGGAAGCTACTTAGATGACGACACGCTTTATACAGCCTGCAAATACCAAAAAGACATTGTGATGGGTGAACGAACAGCCGAAAATTTACAAGCGCACAAACCCTTTGCACGACTCACGTTTAACCCTTATTTCGATAAGCTTGCTATGCATATCAACGGTTTCATCAAAGATATTGAATCGGCTGCACAATGAGTGAGTTTAGCCACCGCTGGTTTAATCAAATAAGCGAGATTGATGCCGCTCTTTGGCAGTCATTTTTTGATGATACGCCCTTTACTGATCACGCTTTTTTAGCGGCTTTAGAACAAACGGGCTGTGTGAGTGAAGAGTCGGGTTGGCAACCTATGCACCTAGCAATTTACCAGCAAGAACAGGTCATAGCCTTACTACCCGGGTATCTAAAACACCACTCTTATGGTGAATATGTATTTGACTGGGCTTGGGCTGAAGCCTATCAACAACATGGCCTAGAGTATTACCCTAAATGGCTGTGTGGCGTCCCCTTCACACCTATTGCAGGGCAACGAATTAGTATAAATCACAATAAGCCCACTGAAGTCTATGCGTATATTCAGCACATACTCACAGCAACAGCAGCGCAATTAGACTGGTCAGGTTGGCATATAAATTTTTGCCACCAGCAACAAGCGACAGCATTAACTAGCGACACCGTAATGCAACGTCATGGCGTGCAGTTTCAGTGGTTTAATGAAGGCTATAATTGCTTTGAGGACTTTTTAGCTTCACTCACCGCAAGAAAACGTAAATCGCTCAAAAAAGAACGCGCTAAAATAGCTGAACAACAGATAACCATAGAATGGCTCGAAGGTGCTGACATCAACAAACAGCATATGCAGCAATTTAGTCATTTTTACCGCCAAACCTATTTAAAGCGCTCAGGCCACAATGGTTATTTGAATACCGCCTTTTTCGAGTTATTGCAGCAAAGCATAGCCGACAAACTGGTGCTAATGTTCGCTAAGTATCAAGGAGAAGTGATTGCCGCCACACTCAGCTTTAAAGATCAGAACTGTTTATATGGTCGATACTGGGGAACGAACTATGAGCTCGATAGTTTGCACTTTGAGCTTTGCTATTACCAAGGCATTGAATACTGCATTGCCAACAAACTTAAACAGTTCCATTCTGGCGCACAAGGTGAGCATAAAATAAGTCGCGGTTTTAAGCCCGTAAATACCTATTCATTGCATCATATTCAGCACACTGAGTTTGCAGTTGCCATTAGTGATTTTATTAGTAGAGAACGCCAACATATGGCGCTCTATAAAGCCCAATGCGAAAGCTTACTGCCTTTTAAACAGCAATAATTGGTTATTCGCTGGCATTTGCACATCTTCAACCAAGGTTAAGCCAGCTTGCTCTGCAAGTTGGCAAATCGCTTCAAAATCACGAATCGCACTATTTGCATCTTGCTGTTTTAAAAAAGCATCGAATTCAGCATTACTAGCACTGGTAAACTTACCTTGGTACTTAAATGGTCCATAAATACACAGCTTACCTTTTGGCGCTAAGTGCTTTGCTACACCTTGGAAAAAGCGCTCCACCAGTGGCCAGCTAATAATGTGCATTGTGTTCGCCGTAAAAATGGCATTCACAGTTTCAACCGGCCAAGGATCATTAAGGTCGAGTGTCAGTGGCGCATGCAAGTTAGTTAATGCAGCTTCTTGATGCCATTGTAAAATCCCCGGGTGATTAACCTCGCGATCACTACAATGCCACTGCAAATGTGCTAAATGCGTTGCAAAATGCACACTATGTTGCCCAGTACCTGAGCCGACTTCTAATACATCCGTCACATCAGAAAAGAACGCTTCTAATACGTTTAAAATAGGTAATTTGTTGTTTTCACAGGCTTGAGAGAAGGGTTTATCCATACAAATTAGTGCACCATGTTTGGTAATTAGTGCACAACAGTAAAGCAAAAATAAATAATAAAGTCGCGGTAAATTCATTAGTTAAAAATATAAAACTATTATTTTCAACAAGTTAAATTTATTGATCAATATTGGTACAGCTTATGCTATTTCCTAAGTGAGTTAACCAATAGGAGCAATATTATGTATATCTCACCCTACACCGCTGTAGATGCAGCACTTGCAGCCAGCGAACGTGCTGAAAGCGAAAAAGCCGCCTTAACAAGTTGTGACGACAGAGCAACCGTGATCGATCTTCTTTCTCAATGTAACAAAGAAAATGTACAGGCGCCGAAAAAACATGAAACAGACCAGATTTTTATTCTCGGCTACAATTAATCACACACAGTTAATCCATTCAGTCTTAGCTTCATTATATAAGACTTGCACTAAAACCGATTAACTGTAATGATAACAATTATCATTACAGTTAATCGGTTTTTCTATGCACTCTCACAATGCTATGCTCCATTATCAGCGGCAAATGAAATGTGTTTGCCAAAGACCTGGGCTACATGCCCCTGCACTTGTTGCTAACTATGTTGAAGCGGGTTTAAACATTGCACGCTATTACGAAAAGCATCACAACTTTATTTTGCAAGAGCTGTATCTAAGACGCACCTTTCATGAGCTACTTGAAAAGATGTGTGATTCATTAGTGCATAATGCAATTCGTAAACAATGTTTGGCTCAGCTTTATAAACCGCAACTTGCGCTAAAGCGTTACTACAAAACTCATAACTGTATTGAAAAGTATTTCAGTTTGGAGCGAGAAGCGTGCCTTCTCAGCCAAGAATTTAACCAGATTTAGGAGTGTTTATGAGCCAATTTAGAACCGAATCAGATAGCATGGGTGAACTACAAGTCCCTGCGAATGCGTTGTATCAAGCTCAAACGCAACGCGCTATCAATAACTTCAAAATTAGTGGCTTAGCCATGCCTAAGCAATTTATCACCGCCCTCGCCTACATTAAGCAAGCTGCCGCTCAAAGTAATGCTGCTTTAGGCCATTTGAGCCAAGGTAAAGCCAAAGCCATTGAGCAAGCATGCCAAGAGGTCATCGACGGTAAGCATTTTTCAGAGTTTCCTGTTGATGTATTTCAGACCGGCTCTGGCACTAGCTCAAATATGAATGCCAATGAAGTCATTGCAACGCTGGCGAGCCAATTTGCAGGAGAAACCATTCACCCCAACGATGATGTGAACATGGGACAAAGCTCAAATGATGTGATCCCCACTGCGATTGCTGTAAGTAGCGCTATTAACATCATTTATGAGTTGTTTCCTAAACTCGATAAACTCAGTCAAAGCCTACAAAGCAAACAAGCCGAAGTAGGCCATATTGTTAAAACCGGTCGCACTCATTTAATGGATGCAATGCCGGTGAGTTTTGCACAAACACTGGCTGCATGGCAGTTACAAGTTGATCATGCAATGGCTGGTATTCGACAAGCTCTTGAGCGAGTTTGTGAACTTGCACAAGGTGGCACAGCGGTTGGTACCGGCATTAATGCCGACCCAGCGTTTGCCGGTGAGTTTTGCCAACACTTGAGTGAGAATGTGGGTATTCGCTTTAGCCCAAGCAAAAACTTCTTTTATAACATCGGTTCACAAGATGCCATTGTTGCGCTGTCAGGCCAGCTAAAGGTACTTGCTGTAGCACAAATGAAAATAGCCAATGACTTACGCTGGATGAACTCAGGCCCTCTTGCAGGGCTTGGAGAAATTGAGCTTGAGGCTTTACAGCCAGGTTCATCAATTATGCCGGGGAAAGTAAACCCTGTGATCCCTGAAGCGGCCGCTATGGTCAGCGCACAAGTCATTGGCAATGACGCAACCATTACAGTGGCTGGTCAAGCCGGTAACTTTGAGCTCAATGTAATGCTGCCTGTGATTGCCTTAAACATTTTGCAAAGTATCGAACTGTTAGCAAATAGCAGTGAAGCACTGGCAGATAAAGCGATTGCCAGCTTTAAAGTAAACCAAAGCAATGTTGATAAAGCGCTCGCTAAAAACCCAATTCTGGTCACTGCACTTAATCCGGTGATCGGCTATAGCAAAGCCGCAAAAATTGCCAAATTAGCTTATCAAGAAGGTCGCCCTATTATTGATGTTGCTGCAGAGCATACGGATATTTCGCGCGAAGAACTGAGCGAGTTACTGAACCCAGCCAAACTAACCCAAGGTGGTTTGTAATACCTATTTATTGCAGATAGCTGTAAAACTTTTATCTTATTGTAGCTCTGTGAATACAGAGCTACTTACTGAAAGCTAACGTTTTTATTGCTCCACTTTGAGCAATGTGTATGATAGTGAGTACTTATTCAACGATTTTTAGGTATGTTATGCGCTATCCACTATTGGCAATTTTATTTCCTGTGTTATTAACTGCGTGCTCGGACGCTGCAACTAATGAGCAAGCCGAATCAACGGCAACCAGCAATAAACTTGTCGAGGCACCAAAAGCCGTTGAAATAAAAAACGCTGAGGAAGTGACCAAAGCAGCCCCAGATAAAGCCACTATTAGCTCTGCCCAGGAACAACTTAAACAGCTAATCGATGATCCAAGCTGTGACAACAGCAGCCAATGTAAAGTATTACCTGTTGGTAGTCGTGCGTGTGGCGGCCCAAGTAGTTTCATTGTGTATTCAACTAAAACAGCTGACACTGCTGAGGTTGAAAAACTTGCAAAAGATATCACCGCCCTTGAAAAGCAATTTAACGCAGCAAACGACATGATGAGTATTTGTCAGCATCTAACCGCGCCAGGTGCGCAGTGTTCTGAGAATACTTGTGTTAGAATCGAAGGCTCAGCGGCAAGTGTATACTAAGGAATAAGCAATAATGGTTCGTTCATCGACTTTCAAGAAACTTTTCATCACCACAACTGTGTTAGCAAGCATTGCTTTAAGCGGTTGCGAAACAACAACGTCGGGTAGCTCTGCACGCGTTGATCTAGGTGATTTAAATGATCAGCTGAACGATATCGTTAGCAATAATAGCTGTACTGCGAGTTTTCAATGTAAGGTGTTAGAAGTTGGTGAGCGGGCATGTGGTGGCCCAAGTCGCTATGTGGTTTATTCAACGTTAAACAATACACAAGAGCAAGCAGAGCAACTTGCAGAGCGAATTACAGCGGCTGAGAAGTCATCTGATCAAGCATTAACTGTTAACGATTGCTCACCAGTTTTGCCTGTACAATCGCTGTGTATTTCACAGCAGTGCCAAGCAATCGAGATTAAGTAAATAATGCAATAAGGCCGGAAACAATCACCACGCTGATGATACAAACCCCGGCCTTATATATGTATTTAACCTGCATTGTATTATGCACCCAGTAAGCATAAATATAGCGAACAAAGTAACTTGCTGCAGTGCCAAATAATGCAAAAATAACTAAATACGCAAGTAAAATAATATCCACAGTCATGCCACTTCTTTAAAACATCTAGTCTCAGTGTAAGGGCTTAAAGAAGTAAAGGCAAAACCTTAGCTTTTTTTACTGTGTTCAATGAGTAATTCAGCCACGCGCTGCTTCACAGCACGCTTATCATCGGCTGCAACACCAAAGCGCTCAGCCAATAAAGCAATCTCTTCATCATTTAAGTTAAACGATAAACGCTGTCTGGTTTTTTTTGACTTAACGTCGAGATCCAAAATCTTACGGATCATATCTGATGGCGTAAGCTCTTGGTCAATGGCTTGCTTCTTAATTGATTTTTGCACTTCAGAGCTTAAATCAAACGCCATTTGCGTGGCTCTAACGGCTTGCTCCTGACGCTGCCATTTGGCTTTTGCATCACTCACTTGGCATCCCCAGGAAATAAGTCAACAATATCGCTAATTGGTCTGGTTAACGTCAGTGATACCTCTGTTTCACCGCCTTCCCAAATCTCAATATTTAAACTATGCGATTCATCATCTGAGCTTAAACAGATCATTTCACACGGTTCACCGCCTTCATCTTCATAACGAGGTAAAGGCTTATTGCGGTAGTCCTTATTATGGAAATAACACACATAAGGCGCTTCTGATTGCTTGTAGCTCGATGCTAAAAAGTGACTAAAACGCTCCGGACTATTTTGTACATTAATTGCCGTTAATTCGTCTTCATCAAAAATACGAGCGAACTCATCAAGGGTAAAAATCTCATCAACATCATCGCGTTGAATTTTGATCGCAAAGTTTGCCCATTGCTCACCATCATCTGATTCAATTTGCAAAAACACCACTTGGCCAGATTCACTCTCGAGTACCAACTCATACTCTGCACTACGTTGGTACTGATACGTTTGCACATCAATAACACGCAGTGTTTGTCCTTTTAACCAGCTTGGGTAAGCGAACGAATCAATCACCGTCAGCATATCACCAACGAGTAATTGGCTTGGATCAGTAAGCTGACGCTCTGGGGCTTTTTTAGATTTGAAAAAGTTAAACATTGGCTGACTCCTTGTTGAAGCAAAAAAGGTAACCCAGTGCGTGGGTTACCTTTTGTTTTTCCGCTAACTGATTAGCTATTTTGTTTTGCTTTAATACGCGCCAAAATATCTGCGCTTTTCGGGTTGGTATCACCAATACCCGCTTCAGCCATTTTCGCTTTTAAATCATCGCCATTAGTATCAGCTTCTAATTGCTTAGCCGCACCTAACTGGTCTTGACGGTCTTGCTGACGCTGCTTAATACGCTCTAGAGACTCACGTGCTGATGTCATTGATGAGCTATTCGTATTTAGCGTGCTGTTTACAGCCATTGTTGCTTGCTGCACACTTTCAGTCGTTTTAACCATTGTTAATTGACGTTGGTTTTCTTTAATCGACTTTTCAGCTTCTTTAACTTGCTGCTTTAGTTGCACAATGTGGTTACTAAAACCAGCTAACACTTCTTCGTTCTCTGCTTTTTCAGCTTCAAAATCACCGATTTTTTCTGCGATTTCTAATGCAAGAGCTTCGTTACCTTTTTCAAGTGCTTGGCCTGCATACGCTTCATGTTCAGCAATTGATGCATCTAGTGCGCTAATTTTACGCTTCGTTTGCATCTCTTTTGCCATTACTTCGGTCAGGCTTTTTTTAGCGCGTTGTAGGGCATTTTGTGCATCAGCAATTTCTTGTTCAAAGATACGGATACCGTTTGCATCAACAATTGCTTGTCCTGCTTCACGAGCGCCACCACGTACAGCTGTAAATAGTTTCTTTAAAATACTCATAATCTTAACTCCAGAAATTGCTAATTAATCGTTTAAATAAATGGTCACGGCTTCAAGTGCATCAATCGCATTGTCTGCCAGTGTTACCAACTCATGGGTAATATCATCAAACGATGAATTAACCGATAACGCGCCAAAAATAGCGTATTTATCATCAATTTTTGCAAATGCGCTTAATGGGATTGGTACATTTAAACGTAGTAACGTTTCGTTTAACTCATTACGCATATCTGCTTGTACTTCGTTTTCAGCAAACAGGTAGCTAATACACAGTAATTGCTCTTCTGTTTGAGTAACAAAGATAGGTAACTCATCATTCCCATCGACGATAACTTGTAACACATCTTGTTCACCTTCGTTGGCAATCAAGAAAGACTCAAAGCTCACACCTTCTGTTTCAAAAGAAGCCAGTTTGATTGATAGTTCATTTAATTCCATGTCTCACCTTTTTACGTTTTGACATATTATGTCTGAGTTAAGATTTGCATAGCCGACATATTATGTCAACTATAAAATATCAATTTTTGTACAATTCGGTTTCAACTTGCCACGCTTGGCGGTAATAATCATATAAGGTTCCAGAACCTAATCTATTGACTTCAATCGTGTTTACTTGTTCAAAAAAATGATTCGGAAACACAAAAGAAGCCAATAAATATTCTTTACTTACCCAACGAGATGGCACGGGTAATTCGTTAGTTTCGCGAATTCGCTGACTTGCTGATTTTCCAGCGGTAGTCGCGATTGTCCAACCCCATTGACCAAACGAAGGAATATTTTGTTGGTATTGCTCAACATAACCAAAACCCGCAGCTTTCATTGTTTTAGCAATACTCAAAAATGCTTTCTTCGCATGATAAGGCGATGTTGATTGCACGGCCACAGCCCCGTCAGGCGCCAATAACTGACGTACATGATTGTAAAAATAGTCACTGTACATCTTATTAAGATCAGGGTGATTAGGGTCTGGTAGGTCAATTAAAATAGTGTCAAAGCGCTCGCCTTTAGCAAGCATTGCTTCGACCTCTAAAAAGGCATCTGCAATGCGAATATCAGCACGAGGGTCGCTCATAGAATGTTTATTTAGCGCTGTTAAACGTGTTCTGATTTTCTCTGGCGCATCATAGTCGCCAACATCATTACCAAATAAGTTTAACAGCTGACCATCTAAGTCAACCAGAGTGACATGCTCTACTGGCCACTTCAAAACATCACGTAATGCAAGCCCATCACCGCCACCGATGATCAACACGCGGTCATGGCGATTTGAGGCCAACATAGCAGGATAGACAAGCATAGAATGATAAATTTGCTCATCCACACTTGAGAATTGTAAACGGCCATTGAGGTAAAGATCGGTAATTGCATTGGGCTGATTGCGGCTCAAACGCTCAGTTAAAACTAGGTGCTGATACTTAGTTGCTTGCGAGTAGATAACTTTATCTTTGTATAAAACATTACTTAAGTTTTTCATCCAGCTGGTGCCAAGCACAAGCACAAACGCAAAAAACACCAACAACAGTACATGGCAAACTAACAGTAACTTAGCGAAGCGAACATGCTGATGATAGCGCCATAGAAACACGAGGCCGGCAATAATATTAAATAACGCCGTCCAAGCTGCTGCTTGCATAATTGGCATCGCAAGCATAATGCTCACCCAAATAGCAGCACCGACACCGGCACCGATATAATCCGCCCCGTAAATAGTTCCCGCATTATTTTCTAAAAAGCGGCCATAAACTTGCTGGCGAATACGCGCAATCAGCGGGATCTCCATACCGATCAATAGCCCGAGTAACAGACCAAACACATAGGGTAAGAAACGTGACCACTCTTGTAGCTTTTCAAATACATAGCCATTAAGTACGGTATCTGCAGGCAAGTTAAAAATTTCGGAGAAGATATGCGGCAATGAATAACTGACAGCGATAACACTCGCTATCGCTAAAATACAGCCCATGCCGACCAAGGCAATAATACTCTCTAGCCACGCGAAAGCAGTAAATGCATCTTTAAACCAACGTGCTAAAAATGCACCGATACCCATAGCGACAATCATGGTGCCGATCATGGCATAAATGGCACTCTCGACCGAGCCTAAGACACGACCTGCATAATGAGATAGCAGGTACTCATAAATAAGGCCGCACCCAGCGAGTACGGCCATAACAGTTATTAATAGGAAATCATGCCCAAGTAGATTGGCTCTACTTGGGGCGCTTGTTGTAGTAGACACTTAATTAGGCACCTAACAAGGTTGCCATAGTCGAACCAATCGCAAATGAGATTGCTGCAGAGATAGCTGCTACACCCACGTTCTTCTGGCGGTTCACTTCATCTGAAATATCACAACCAGATAGGATGATTTTGATAGTCACTAAGTGTAGTAAAATGAAAGCAACTAAACTCACTGCTGCACTTAATGCCCAGTAACCTAAACTAGCAACAATGTTGTCAGCCGCATAAGGAGCAATACCTGATGCAGCCGTTAATGCCAACGCACTACCCACTAAAAAGCCAGCATAACGAATACCTACTGCTAAGTTACCGTCAATAACCGCTTGCTGTAAGCAATCACCACTGCGATTAGTACGCTTGAATAACTGCACTCGATATTGACTGATCAGTAGCATCGCAATACTGCCAATGGCAAAAGCTGCGATCACAATTGGAATACCATGCCAGCCTTCTGTCGCAACCCAAAATAAAGCTGAGCGAATAACAATAGCCACACTCACCACATGGCCAAAATCAATGAGCGCAGCAGTAGCATTACCTTTTACGATTTCGTCATGCAGGCTCACTTTACGAAGCGCTACCTTGTCTTGGAAGAAGTGACCTAGCTTGATAAGCACAATAGCCATCACACCATAACCTAGCATTTGTAATGCTTCTTGTTGTAAGGTCGGTGCAAATGCGCCGCTGCTCACGCCACTAAGAACAATAGCAAGTGCCACAAGCCCAGCCGCAAAACTAATACCAAAAGCAAAATTGTCACGCTCAGTTATTTCATCATTAGCGTGTAAGTTAGATACCCAACCCTTAATAAATTTTAGGCTGACAAATAAAGCGATAATGATTGCAAAGTCGATTGCTAAAGCTTGCAACGACCAAGTTGTTATTCCATTAAATTCATACATGTGTTGTAACTCCGGTGGTTATTCTTTTCACTACTTACCGCGGCTAATGCCACGTGATGTTCTGCTCGAGCTGTTACGTAATGACCCAGAGCTTCTACTGTAACTACTGCTAGAAGCATAGCTACTGCGTGTGCGTGGCGGCGTATAGCTGCTACGGCTTAATCCAGATGCGCCACTGCGCTTAGTGGCATACGGACTAGTGAATTGTTTACCTTGGCGTTGATAAGACTGACGAGTACGTGTCTCTACCGTTTGTTGTGCTTTAATCTGTTTTGGGCTCGAATAACGATAACGGCCATAGTCATTGTAATAGCTATACTTTCTATGACGGCTCCAGCGACCATATTCAACTCGGTCGAATACATCGCCCAGCATGCGATACATCCCGTACCAAACCCAAAAGCTAGTACCGCTGCTATTCGTTTGCCATTGCCCATAGTTAGGATTACCAACTAACTGGTTACCAACACTTTCACCTTCAGCGGCCTCACTAATTGCTCCAACCCGTGCCAGTGACCCCTGCGACATATCAGCAAGCATATTGATAGGATCGGTAAGCGCATCTTGAAATAAAGATGGCTTGGCAGCATCACGAATGAGATCAAGTTGATGAAGAGTATCTTCATAAGGGGGTATTAGATAAGTAGACTTAACATCAGCTAAGCGTTGTGTAAGACCTGAATAAATAGCCCCTTCACGAGTGGCATCAAGACTAATTACACGGGCGATCTCAGAAAGTTGCGGTTGCTGCTCAGCAAGCACCTTGCCGTATTGTTTTAGTATCGTCGCATTACGCAAAGAGCCATTATCAAGCGCTGTACCGAGTTGATTTAATTCAACTTCAGCTTTTTCTATGGATTGTTGTATTGTTTGTTTCAGCTGCTCTTCTTTCGACTCACAGCCCATAAGCAAGCTTACCAAACAAAACAGGCTAATAAGTTTCCAAGCTTTTATTTGAGACATTCATGTCACCTGATTGTGGTTTAAAAACGCAAATAGTTTTACATAGCTCAGGTACTAAACCAAGATTAAAATTGCAACAAAGGGTAAATTAGGTTGGTAGGTTACATAAGTTAGCGAGAGTAAAGTTAGCGAGGGGAAAGTTTTAAGGTCTGGCGTAGGTTGGGTAGAGCGGAGCGAAACCCAACACATCACAGAGCTATCAGTTTTCAGCCGTCAGCGATCAGCCGCGCGGTGTGGTTTTTTGGGTAATAGTCTCCCTCTACTCCAGGCTCTAGGCTCTAGGCTCTAGGCTCTAGGCTCTAGGCTCTAGGCTCTAGGCTCTAGGCTCTAGGCAAAGTGTGCTTGTAGGAATGGCTTTAGCCATGAATGTGTTTGTTAAGGTCTAGATTCGGCACTGAAGTGCCTCCTACGCGGGGTTGTTGCTGAGGGTGACTCTGTACTTAACAACCCTACAGTTCAACTAACATCTAATATCTGACGTCTAACATTCTCATCACGTAGGAATGGCTTTAGCCGTGAATGTGTTTGTTAAGGTCTGAATTCGGCACTGAAGTGCCTCCTAAGGGGTTTTGTTGCTGAGGGTGACTCTGTACTAAACAACCACACAGTTCAACTTTACCCTTGCTAACTTGCAACTCGCTAACTCGTGTTGGGTTTCGCTCCGCTCTACCCAACCTACCTCAAGAATGAATAGGGCACGTTATGTGAATAGCTAAAACGCAAAAAAGCCCGACTCTTTCGAATCGGGCTTTCTCTTATTTGGAGCCTGGCGATGACCTACTTTCACATAGCAGCTGCTACACTATCATCGGCGCTGTTTCGTTTCACTACTGAGTTCGGCATGGGGTCAGGTGGGTCCAAAACGCTATTGTCACCAAGCAAATTTGGTTTAATTCGCTCATCTGAGCAAATTAATAAATCTGGAATTCTGATATTTTCTTACAGCTTAAAGCTTATGGCTTACAGCTTCGTAAAATCTACTTTAGT
>NZ_JAZDAR010000017.1:0-202718 GCF_036680945.1 Pseudoalteromonas sp. P80D2 | reverse complement strand
GTACAGAGACTCCCTCAGCAACAACCCCCGTAGGAGGCACTTCAGTGCCGAATCTAGACCATAACAAACACATTCACGGCTAAAGCCATTCCTACAAGGACACTTTGCCTAGAGCCTAGAGCCTAGAGCCTAATTGCATAGGAAGACGCAGCAACAAACACCCACACCGCGCGGCTGATAGCTGACGGCTTAAAGCTGATAGCTCTGTGATGTGTTGGGTTTCGCTTCGTTCTACCCAACCTACGCCAGACTTGCAAACTTTACTCTTGCTAACTTTCCCCTTGCTAACTCGCTAACTTTACTCTCGCTAGCTCGTAACTCACGAACTCGCTCAGCTACCGTTCATTAAATTAACTTTGCTTTGTTTATGGCTTTGATTTAGGATCAAATCAGTTTAAAAGCAAGAACTAATGGCCTGTGTCTAGATTACTTATTTGTTTATTATTATTATTTTCGAGTGCTTCAACTTTCGCTGTTGAGGTGACTAATTTATATCAAGATACTCTTAAAGTTGCAGACAAATCACGTGATGCTCGTTTGGCAGCAAGCCGTGAAGCACTGCTAAATGTGCTGGTGAAAGTGAGTGGTGATACAAGCGCAGATCAAAACCCTGTTGCTAAACAGCGCACGCGTGACATTTCAGATTACATGCTCAAATTCGAATATGACGAAAAAGCAGATGGAAGTTTAAATCTGGTTGTTAAGTTTGAGGCAAATAAGATTAATGCATTAATCAAAGATCTTGGCTTGCCATTGTGGGGCACGCGTCGTCCTTTAGTGGCTATCTGGTTAGGCATTGAAGATAACTGGCGCCGTGAATTGGTTACTCAAGAGTCTTATCCGCAGCTTGAACAGCTTATATACGACAAAGCTGGTCGCCGTGGTTTACCTGTGGTTGTGCCATTACTTGATTTACAAGACCGCGCTATTGTTGGTATCCCAGAAGTGTGGGGTAATTTCTCAGAACCCGTAGAGCGTGCATCGAGTCGTTATAGTGCAGAGCGCAGTATTACTGCAAGAATGTACCAACAAGCTGATTCAGAAACCTGGATCCTAGATTGGCGTTTCACTAATGCAGAATTATTTGATACCAATCGTTTGATGGGTGATAAGCAGCAAATTGTTGCAGATATGATTGACAGTTTAGCAGGTGGTTTAGCAGCAGAATATGCCATTGATCCAACAATGATTGGCCAACTTGCGACAGCAACCTTCTATCTTAAAGGTATCAATAACTTTGTTGATATTGAATTTGCTAAACGCCGTTTAGAGAGCTTAAGTGTTGTTACTCGCGCTGTGATATCTGTACGTACGCCTGATACCGTACAATTTATAGTTAATCACACTGGCAGCATGAATGATTTTAGAAAAGCGTTAGAACTTGATAGTGCCTTTAAAGCGTATCAGGACCCGCGTGATTTTTATCAAGTGGTCAATAAAGATGAGCTTGAATATCAGTGGCAGGGGCTTTAATCGAAGTGCAAGAACCAATGCAAATGGCATTGCCAGTTACTTTGCCTGATGATGAAACATTTACTTCTTATTTTGGTGGCGAAAACTCTCTTGAAGTGAGTCACCTTAAAGATGCGTTCACAAAGCTCAGTAATAAATTTCAATATACCTACTTATGCGGTTTAGGTGATTCTGGTAAATCCCACCTATTGTACGCGACCTGTATTCATGCCCAAGAGCGCGGTTTATCAACCATGTTACTTTCAATGCGTGAAGTGATTGATTATGGTCCTGTTGTGCTTGAAGGTCTGGAAAATCTTGATGTGTTATGTATCGATGACGTGCACTTAGTGGCAGGCAACGATGCATGGGAGAAAGGATTATTTAACTTTTTTAATCGCTTTAATGAGCCGGGCAAATACCTTGTGGTTACAGCTGATTTATTACCTGACATGCTGCATATCAATCTTCCTGATTTAGTATCGCGTTTGAAGTGGGGCACAACATTACAAATTCGCTCTATGAGCGATGATGATAAAGCGGAAGCCCTCGTACGCCGTGCTCATATGCGCGGCCTTGAACTAACTGATGAATGTGCGCGCTTTTTATTAACGCGATTAAGCCGTGATATGCGTGCATTATTAGACGTTTTAGACAAACTTGACCATGCCTCAATGGCTGCACAAAGAAAATTAACAATTCCTTTTATAAAATCAACGTTAAAGCTTTAGTAGGGCTAGAATCTAGTCCTTGCTTTCAGTTATCATTAGCTATTACAAAAATCCTTCTGTGAAAGACCAGGTACTCAATGAACTTAGAAAATATTTTAGCGCAAGCACTTGAGGCAGTTGCCAGTGCGAATGAAATCGCGCAACTAGAAGATATCAGGGTTAATTACCTTGGTAAAAAAGGTGAAATCACCAGCTTACTTAAAACGCTAGGCAAGATTGCCCCTGAAGAGCGTAAAGAAGCGGGTCAAGTGATTAACCAAGCAAAACAAGAAGTACAAACAGCCATTAACGAAAAGCGTGAGTTACTAGCAAGTAAGGCTCTTGAAGAGAAACTAGCTGCAGAAACGATCGACGTAACTTTACCGGGTCGTGTTATGCCAACAGGTGGCTTACACCCAGTAACTCGTACTATTGAACGTATTGAAAGCTTTTTTGGTGAGTTAGGTTTTGCGGTTAAATCAGGTCCTGAAGTTGAAGATGATTTTCATAACTTCGATGCGCTAAATATTCCTGAGCACCACCCAGCGCGAGCTGATCACGATACTTTCTATTTCAACCCTAAGCTTGTGTTACGTACACAAACTAGTGGCGTACAAATCCGTACTATGGAAACTGAGCAGCCACCACTACGTATCATTTCACCAGGTCGTGTTTATCGTAACGATTATGACCAAACACACACGCCAATGTTCCACCAAGTGGAAGGCTTAATGGTTGATACAGATGTAAGCTTCACTGAGTTAAAAGGTATTCTGCACGACTTCTTACGTAACTTCTTTGAAGAAGATATGGAAATCCGTTTCCGTCCTTCTTACTTCCCATTTACTGAACCATCAGCTGAGGTTGATGTTATGGGTAAAAACGGCAAGTGGTTAGAGGTATTAGGCTGTGGCATGGTTCACCCTAACGTTCTTAAATCAGTGGGTATTGATCCAGAAAAATACACGGGCTTCGCATTCGGTATGGGTGTAGAGCGCTTGACTATGCTGCGTTACGGCGTAAACGACTTACGTGCATTTTTCGAAAACGATTTAAAATTCCTAAACCAGTTCCGTTAAGAGTGAAGATATAAAATGAAATTTAGTGAAAAGTGGTTAAGAGAGTGGGTTAACCCAGCAATCGACACACAGGCTCTTTCGGAACAGTTATCAATGGCTGGTCTTGAAGTTGACGGTGTTGAGCCTGCAGCAGCAGAGTTCACAGGCGTTGTTGTTGGTGAAGTGGTTGAGTGTGGTCAACACCCTGATGCTGATAAATTACGTGTAACTAAAGTAAACGTAGGTGGTGATGAGCTACTTGATATCGTGTGTGGTGCACCTAACTGTCGTCAAGGTTTGAAAGTAGCTGTTGCGACAGTTGGCGCTGTATTACCTGGCGACTTCAAAATTAAAAAAGCCAAACTTCGTGGTCAACCTTCACACGGTATGCTGTGCGCATTCGTTGAGTTAGGTATCAGCGAGGAAGGTGATGGCATCATGGAATTACCAAGTGATGCACCAATCGGTACTGATTTACGTGAGTACTTAAGCCTAGACGACAACATTATTGATGTTGACTTAACACCTAACCGCGGTGATTGCCTAGGTATTAAAGGTTTAGCGCGTGAAGTAGGCGTACTTAACAGTGTTGATGTAAACACACTTGAAATCGCACCAGTTGCTGCAACGATTGATGACAAAGTATCGATTGAGCTTGTGAATGATGAAGCGTGTCCTCGTTATTTAGGTCGTGTAATTAAAGGTATCAACCTTGATGCAGAAACACCTCTTTGGATGGTAGAGAAGCTTCGTCGCAGTGGTATTCGCTCAATTGACCCTGTTGTTGATGTAACAAACTACGTGTTATTAGAGCTAGGTCACCCAATGCACGCATTTGATTTAAATGCGATTGAAGGTGGTATTAAAGTACGTAGCGCAAACGCGGGTGAAGAGTTAGTTCTGTTAGATGGCAACACAGCTAAACTAAACGAGTCTACGCTTGTTATTGCTGATCACAACAAAGCGCTTGCTATTGCAGGTATTTTTGGTGGTGAAAAATCAGGTGTAACTGAAGCAACATCAGATATTTTATTAGAAAGTGCGTTCTTTAATCCTGTCGCTATTGCTGGTCAAGCACGTAGCTACGGTTTACACACTGATGCGTCACACCGTTACGAGCGTGGTGTCGATTTTGCACTGCAAAAAGATGCAATGGAACGTGCGACAGCATTACTTCTTGAGATTGTTGGCGGTGATGCAGGCCCAGTTGTTGAAGCAGTCGCAACTGACAAGTTACCAAAAGTAACAGAAGTGCGTTTACGTCGTGAGCGTTTAGACCGTGTAATTGGCCACCACATTGATGATGCAAAAGTAACTGACATCCTAACGCGTTTAGGTTTAGACGTGAAAATTGTTGATGGTGTATGGAGTGCTGACGTACCTAGCTATCGCTTTGATATTCGTATTGAAGAAGATTTAATTGAAGAAGTTGCGCGTGTTTACGGCTATAACAGCATTCCTAACGTTGCACCAACTGCTAAATTAAAAATGACTAACCATGACGAGTCACATGTTGCGGTAACTAAATTCCGCAATACGCTTGTTACTCGTGGTTACCAAGAAGCAATTACGTACAGCTTCGTTGATCCAAAAGCACAAGCAATTTTACACCCGCAAAGTGATGCGCTTGTATTGCCACACCCAATTTCGGTTGAAATGTCGGCAATGCGCGTGAGCTTGATGCCGGGTCTATTAGCGTCTCTAGTTTATAATCAAAACCGTCAGCAACCACGTGTACGTTTATTTGAGCACGGCTTAAAATTCTTACGTGACGAAAATGCTGAAAACGGTGTAAACCAAGTTGCTGTCATTGGTGGTGTAATCTCAGGTCTTGCACACGGTGAACATTGGGTTCAAGAAAAGCGTAGCGTTGATTTCTATGACTTAAAAGGTGATGTTGAAGCACTTTTAGCAATTAGTAACGATTCATCACGTTTTGAGATAAAAGCAGAGCAGTCTGATGGCTTACATCCAGGCCAATCAGCCGTTATTTATGTTGATGGTAAAAAAGTAGGTTTCTTTGGTGCAGTGCACCCACAGGTGCAAAAGTCACTAGATATCAACAACACAGCATTTGTGTTTGAAATCGAAATGTCTGCACTAGAAAAAAGAAAATTACCAGAAGCAGTGGCAGTGTCGAAATTCCCGTCAAACCGCCGTGATATCGCGATTTTAGTGGAAGATCACGTAAAATCTGGTGATATTTTAAATGTCATAGAAAAAGTTGGCGGAAATCAATTGGTTGACCTAAACTTATTCGATGTGTATAAGGGCAAAGGTATTGAGCCAAATTATAAGAGTTTGGCGATTGCTCTAACACTGCAAGCGGTTGATAGAACGCTCGAAGAGAAAGATATCAATCAAGTAGTTGATAATGTGGTGGCCGCACTGGCCGAACAATTTAACGCATCGTTGAGGGACTAGATATGGCGCTTACTAAAGCCGACATAGCTGAACACCTATTTGAAAAACTCGGGATCAATAAAAAAGATGCCAAAGATTTAGTTGAAGCGTTTTTTGAAGAAATCCGCTCAGCGCTAGAAAAAGGCGAGCAGGTTAAGCTCTCTGGATTTGGTAACTTTGATCTTCGAGATAAGAAAGAACGTCCAGGCCGCAATCCGAAAACAGGTGAAGATATTCCTATTTCGGCGCGCAGAGTTGTGACTTTTAGACCAGGTCAAAAGCTAAAAACTCGTGTAGAAGTTGGCACAAGCAAAGCTAAATAAGAAAAGGCAGCGTTAGCTGCCTTTTTTATTTGTCTGAGCACTGCACATTAGCGAGTTGGAATTATCAAAACCCGCGTGGTGATACGAAGCTTCCTTCTTGGATACTGTCGTAGGTTTTTTGTGCTAAATCATCTAAGCTGTCTAGGCTTTTGCCTGCGGCAGCGAGTTGATGCTCAATAGGTAAAATATCGACATCTTCATACCCTGATAATTGTGCTACACGTGCAAAGGTGTAGGCATGCTTATACTTTTCGTGTTTGTAGAATAAGCTCACAAGAGTAGGGTAGATCTCAGGATTGGGTGTTTCACCTGCTTTATTTAACTCTAGCGTTTTGTAAAGCAAATCAATGGTTTTTTCATCATCAAACTTCACGTAGTAGCTTGCTAAGAAAAACTGCATTTCGGCATCTTCAGTCACCCGTTTATCTTGCTTTTCTTCCAGGGCGAGTAATTTAGTTAACGCAGATTGGTCGTTATTACGCGACCAATGGTAATACAACAAGCCTGGGTGGTCAGTATTTTTGGTATCTTGAAAAATTCGTGTCATTTCTTTGATACTTGTTAAATGACCCTCAACACGAGACGTGGTTTTTTCTTTTAGTTTTATATGCTCAATCTTGGCGGCAAGCGACACACATTGATCGTATTTCTCAAAATCCTTTAATAATTGGTATTTGTTTTCATCTGTTGGTGACTTATATTCAACATAACGTTGAATGATGACCTCGGCACGTTGCTCTTTACAGTGACTATCTTTATTTAAATCACTGCAGAAGCCAGGTGTTTCGTCGCACACTTTCGCTAGTGTAAGCGGATCTTCACAGCCTGCTAATGCCAATAAACCAAGCAACACGCTTGCTCTTAATAACATTCCTTAACCTCTACTTAATTTGTACTACTTTATTCTAGCGCAATGATTTGTTCTGTAACAGTGGAGAATCGTTCGAGTTTAAATTAGAATACCCCTGCCTGAGATGTGTTGCTCTCAAATCACAACACATTTTTTAAGGCTATCCGTTCAAAATTGTTTAATTAGGTAAAAAAAATGACCTCATCTCACGAGTTAGAATACACAAGCAGCTGGCAAGAACGTCAAGATTACGCAGAAAGTATGCAACCTATTATTGGTAGACTTTACCGTAATCGTGGTATCGAAATCGCTGTATATGGCCGTCCTCTCGTTAATGCCAGTACAATCGATATCATCAAAGCACACAAAACAGTTGCTCAGTTTGAAGGTACAAAACTACGTTTACGTGAAAGCTTCCCTTTCTTAGAAGCAATTAGCAAAATGGACTTAAACTCAGCACGTATCGATATTGGTAAACTAGCGTATGGTTATTTGTTTAACGATGCTGCGAAAGGTCGCTCAGTTGAAGAATACTTAACTGACGAACTAGCAGAAATCGCAAACTCAGAGCGCAAAGAGCCACGTGATGTTGTGTTATACGGTTTCGGTCGTATCGGTCGTTTATTAGCTCGTCTATTAATCGAAAAGTCAGGTCCTTATGCAGACCTTCGTTTACGTGCAATCGTTGTACGTGGCGGTAAAGACGGCGACTTAGAAAAGCGTGCAAGCTTACTTCGCCGTGACTCTATCCACGGTCCATTCAATGGCTCAATCACAATTGATAAAGAGCGCAATGCAATTAAAGCTAACGGTAGCTACATTCAAGTTATCTATGCTAACTCTCCTAGCGAAGTTGATTACACAGCTTACGGCATCGAGAACGCACTTGTTGTTGATAACACAGGTATCTGGAAAGACGAAGCAGGCCTTGGCCAGCACTTAGAAGCAAAAGGCGCAGCAAAAGTATTATTAACTGCACCAGCTAAAGGCAACATCAAAAACATCGTATACGGTGTAAACAACCAAGATATCAAATCTGAAGATAAGATTGTCTGTGCAGCAAGCTGTACTACCAATGCTATTACCCCTACGTTAAAAGCACTTAACGATAAGTTTGGTATCAAAAACGGTCACGTTGAAACAGTTCACTCGTACACAAATGACCAAAACTTAATTGATAACTACCACAAAGCTGAGCGTCGTGGCCGTGCTGCTGCACTTAACATGGTTATCACTTCAACAGGTGCTGCAAAAGCGGTTTCTAAAGCTTTACCTGAGCTTGAAGGTAAACTAACTGGTAACGCTATCCGTGTTCCTACGCCAAACGTATCAATGGCTATCTTGAACTTAAATCTTGAAAAAGGTACAACTGTTGAAGAACTAAATGCGTTCTTACGTGAAACAGCACTTCATTCAGACCTTCGTGATCAAATCGATTACACAGCGTCTACTGAAATCGTATCGACTGACTTAGTAGGTAGCCGTTACGCAGGTGTTGTTGATTCACAAGCGACAATCGTAGATGACAACCGCGTTGTACTTTACGTTTGGTACGATAATGAGTTTGGTTATAGCTGTCAGGTAGTACGCTGTATGCGTGATATGGCTGAAGTAACTTTCCCAAGCTTACCTCGCTAATACCTAAGTTATAAAGAATCTAGAAGCCAGCATTATGCTGGCTTTTTTAGTCGTGAAAGTTTTTGCAAATTTTCAGCATGTGATAGGCTGTTAAGGGTCTACACCATATTACTAACAAAACGTTCTAACTACAGAGCGTTGACTTAATTCTTAACTAACAAGCGAATAGCTAAGAATTATTTTTAACCAATAGGTTTATAGAATGAAAATCACCAGCAATTTTGACAGTGGTAATATCAAGGTTATTGAAGCCGTTGATCCACTGAATATTCAATTAGAAATTAATAAAGACAATCAGTCTGATTTTTTCCAGTGGTTTCACTTTCGTCTTGAAACAACTGCGTTTCAAAACCATAAATTACACATTAATAACCTAGAGAACTCAGCATACCCTGATGGCTGGGAAGGTTATCATGCGGTTGCATCATACGACCGTCAAACTTGGTTCCGTGTACCATCTGAGTACGCAAACGGCACACTATCATTTGAAGTAGAGCCTGAGTGTAGCAGCATGTACTTTGCTTACTTTGCGCCATACAGCTATGACCGCCACTTAGATTTACTAGCATGGGCACAAAGCCAGCATGCTTGTGAATTAGAAACATTAGGCGAAACCCTTGATGGTCGTGACATGAGTGTTTTACGAGTGGGTATTCCTAGCAGTGAGAAGAAAAAAATCTGGATCACGGCGCGCCAGCACCCAGGCGAAACTATGGCTGAGTGGTACGTTGAAGGTTTACTTCATAAATTACTTGATGATGAAGACCCACATGCAGCGGCACTATTATCTAAAGCGGTATTCTACATCGTGCCAAATATGAACCCAGATGGCAGTGTGCGTGGTCACCTACGTACTAACGCTAAAGGCGTTAACTTGAACCGTGAATGGCAAACACCGAGCATGGAAAATAGCCCTGAAGTTTTCTTAGTGCTTAACAAAATGCGTGAAACGGGCCTTGATATGCACTTAGATATTCATGGTGACGAGGCAATTCCTTATAACTTTGTTGCGGGTAGTGAAGGTATCCCAGGCTACGATGATCGCTTAAAAGAGTTAGAAGATAGCTTTAAAGCTGCGCTTTTAACTGTGACGCCTGAGTTCCAAGACGAACATGGTTATCCAAAAGATGAGCCGGGCCAGGCTAACTTAACTGTCGGTTCTTCTGCTGTCGCGCATGAATTTAATGCATTAGCTTACACGGTAGAGATGCCATTTAAAGATAACGATGATTTACCAGATCCAGATTACGGCTGGTCAGATCGTCGCTCGTATCAATTTGGTCAAGATACGTTAGCGGCTATTGTTAACGTGGTTGATAAATTAAGATAACGAACCTTACGGGCATCAGCAAAACTGATGCCCGTAATTGTATCTATTGACTGAAAAATGACGGTGTAGAGCAGGATGCATCAAATGTTAACGAGGTAGGTACATTTAGCATATTGAAAATTAACTGTTAACAAACTTGGTGGGTTTAAGTTAATATTCAATATGTTCAGCTGTGAAGTAACAAAATCTCATTTTTATTTCTCACAGTCATCGTGTCGCGCATTCTCACAAGCTCACGCTGAGTATCGTAACTAACAATAAAAAATATAATCATAGAGGATATCCATGGAAGCTTTAGTAAGCGCCGTTAATGACATAATTTGGAGTAGTGCACTCATTTATTTATGTCTAGGTGCAGGTCTGTTTTATTCCGTTTTAACCCGATTCGCACAAGTAAGACATTTTAAAGAAATGTGTAAATTATTGCTTAGCTCTAATAATTCAGATACGGGTATTTCTTCGTTCCAAGCACTTGCTGTATCGTTATCAGGCCGTGTAGGTGTCGGTAATATTGCCGGGGTTGCTGCAGCAATCGGCTTTGGTGGTCCAGGGGCGATTTTTTGGATGTGGATAGTTGCGTTCCTTGGCGCAAGTACTGCGTATGCCGAGTCAACTCTTGGTCAGATTTATAAATCAGAAGAAGATGGTCAATATCGCGGTGGTCCAGCATACTACTTCGACCGCTGCTTACAGCAAAAGTGGTTAGCAGTATTATTTGCAGTATCGGCGATTATTGCTTGTGGTGTGTTCCTTCCGGGCGTTCAAGCGAATGCAGTAGGTAATGCATTCACACAAGTTTTTGGTGAAGGCACATTGGTTAGCACCAGCTTTGGTGAAGTAGGTAGCTTTAAGCTTGTTGCGCTTGCAATCATCTTAATTGTACTTGCATTTATCATCTTTGGTGGCATTAAACGTATCGCAAACTTCACACAAATCGTGGTGCCATTTATGGCACTAGGTTACATCGTGTTAGCTTTAATCGTGGTGTTCTTAAACCTAGATAAAGTGCCAGGTATCTTCTCAATGATCTTATCTGATGCATTCACCGCGCAAGCAGGCTTTGGTGCTGCTATTGGTTGGGGTGTGAAACGTGGTATTTACTCAAACGAAGCAGGCCAAGGTACGGGTCCACATGCAGCATCAGCTGCTGAAGTTGATCACCCAGCTCAACAAGGCTTAGTGCAAGCATTTTCTGTTTATGTTGATACCATTTTTGTTTGTACAGCAACGGCGTTAATGATTCTAATCACTAAACAATACAACATTGTGGGTGAGTTACCTGCAGGTCAATTCATTGTGCAAAACGTTGATGCGGCAACAGAAGTAGGCTCTGCTGCTTTCACACAAATGGCATTATTTAGCGTATTTGGTGGCTTCGGTGAAGCATTCGTTGGTATTGCTTTATTCTTCTTCGCATTTACCACAATTCTTGCTTATTACTATATTGCTGAAACGAACGTTGCTTACTTAAACCGTTATTTCAAAGGCAACATTCCACTGGTTATTGTTAAGCTAGTCATCATGTTTATGGTTGCTTACGGCATGGTAAACAGCTCTGGTTATATCTGGAATATTGGTGATATTGGCGTAGGCTTAATGGCCTGGATTAACATTGTCGGTATTTTGGCTATTTTCTTTGTCGCAAAACCTGCCCTTAACTGCTTACGTGATTACGAAGATCAAAAGAAAGCCGGTGGCGAAATCACTTTTGATCCAGTTAAATTAGGCATTAAAAATGCGACTTTCTGGGAAAAGCGTCTAGCTGAAAAGGCGAAACAGAAACAATAAATCAGGTTTTTGAGTTTTTGTAGTGAATTTAGTTGTGCAGCTTTTCGAATCTTCACAAATGAATGAAATTCAAATAAGACATCGACTCATAAAACAAGTACAATAAAGGGCGCCTAAAGGCGCCTTTTTTATGCGTAGTATGGAGAAAGATATGGCGATTATTAGTTGCCCGCAGTGTGCAAAATCAATATCTGACAAACATAAGCAATGCCCGCATTGTGAATGCCAAGTCACCGATCTAAGCAATGAGCAATTGCAGCAAATGCAAAAAGAAACGCGCATTCGTAGACAACAAAAGTTTATGAATCAGTCTTTCCTCGCACTGATTTTATTTTTAGGGGGCTTTTTCTGTTATTACTTTATGCACCCCGAAGCAAAGTCTCTTGAGTGGTATGCCTATACATCGGCAATGGCAGTAGGTTTTGTGTGGTATCTTGTAAGCCGCATCTATTTAGTTGTTTTAAAAAAGAAAAAGTAACATGAATATTGATCACATCGTTAAAAATATCACCCCAGAAGTATTTGAACGTCTTCAGTATGGTGCCTCAACGGGTAAGTGGCCTGACGGCACTCCATTATCAGAAGAGCAAAAACAACAAACCGTTCAACTCGTGATGCTTTATCAAGCTAAAGTTTCGCAAAGCAATGAGCAGTTTACCATTGGCGCAAATGGTGAAATGGTGCAAAAGAGCAAAGCTCAATTGCAAAAAGAATTCGCATCAGAAAATGAAATAGCTAGGTTTAGTGAAAATGATCTTTAAACACCTGTTTACTCCAAAGTGGAAGCACCCTAAAAACCAAGTGCGTTTAGCTGCGGTAGAACGTCTTGATACAGAGCGTGACCTTAGCATCTTAAATAGCATTGCCCTTGAAGACAGCTCAGCTGAGATCCGCAAAAAAGCATTAAACAAAGTGAACGATATTGTTTTATGGTGGCAAGCATACAAGCAAGACCAAGCACTTAAAGACGTTGCAGAACAGCATATTAACCAAGCGGTTTTAAATACCGATAGCCAGCTAGATGCAAATATCAAAAATGAGTTTATTGAGCGTTATGCACCAGTCAAAACTCTTGAGAAACTCGCCTTTGCAGAAAAAGAACTTCAAGTTCGTGTTAAGTTATTAAAGCGTTTAGCAAACCCAAGCTTAATTGATAAAGCTTTTAAAGAAGGCCGTGAAGAGCTGCAATTGCAACTTGTTGAGCTTGTGATTAATCATCAACTTGCTAAATCACTATTAAAGCATGCAAAAGGTGAGGCACACACACAACTGGCGACTCATCTTGACAATGAACGCTTAGCGATAGAAATGCCTGCCAAAGTAGAAGCTGATACACGTGTAGTATTAGCAAAGCTTAATGCGCTTCGTGATAAAAATGACTTTCAGTTAGTGTCGATGCAACATGCTGAGTTATTACAGCATTGGCAAGCTATCGAACTAAAATGGCTGAGCGATGAGCAAGTAAGCACGCTAGATAAAAAATATTCAGCGATTACGCAAAAGCTTGAATCTCATATTGCAGTTTTAAGTAAAGAGCATGAAGCAGCGCAGCAAGCGTTAGCTGAGCAACAACGTCAGGTATTAGCACTTGCAAGCCTTGAAGCAATTGGCGAAGAAATTGAAAATGCATTGCAATTAGGCTTAGAAACGCCAGAGCAAATTCAGCAAGATTGGCTCGAGGCAAAAGTTGCAGAGGCAAAAGATGCGTTAGCAGAGGCGAACTTATCTGAGAACAAACATGTTAGTGATGTAAAACTGCACTTAACAAATTTATTTAACCAAGTCGAACAGTTACCGCAACTGGTTAGTGCTATTGCTGAGTTTAAAGAGGCATTTGATCAATTAAACTCAGTTGCGACAACCGAAGACGAAAGCGAGTTTGACGGGCTAAAACAGCAGTTTGAGCAACAGCAAAAATTAGCACGCAAAAAGCTGGCAAGTATTCCTAGTCGTTTACAGGGTCGCTTTAAAGCCAATTTAGCTGAAGTAGTAAACAGCTGGCAGCAAGCGATGGCACCGCTAACGAATAAGTTTGAGAAAAATCAACAAACAGCGAAGCGTAAAGCTCGCGATGTAAAACGCTTAATTGACCAAGGTCGCTTTAATGTTGCCTTTGGTGTGTTTAAAGGTTTTGAAGAGCTATACGCAACACTTACAGACTATTACAAGCAGCCATTAAATAGCTTGAAAGCTGATTTAGAAACACAGTTAGCAGAAGCAAAAGATTGGCAAAAATACGCATCAGCGCCAAAGCGTGATGCATTACTTGTTGAAGTAAATGAACTTGTTGCAACCGAGTGCACAGACCCTAAACAACGCGCAGAGCAAGTTAAACAGTTACGTCGTCGTTGGAATGAGTTAGGGCGTTTAGATACTGATGCAGAAAAGCAGCAAGGCGAGTTATTCGATCAACAAATTGAATTACTGTTTGCGCCGTGTCGTGAGTATTTTGCAGAGCAGGAGCAACAACGTGAGCAAGCTAAAGCACAGCGCGTTGAAATAATCTCGCAAATGCAGCAGTTAACAGAGCTTGATACCTCTTCTGATGAGTTTGATTGGAAGCAGTTTGAAAGCAAGTTTAACCGTACCGCTAAAGCGTGGCGCTCTGCAGGCAATGTAGATCCTAAAACATACCGTGAACTACAAACGCAATTTAAAGCTGCGCAATCACAAGTTCAAGGTCAACTTGCTGCATTTCATAAAGCAAATGCTGAGCAAAAAGCTGCACTTGTTGAGCAAGCAACACAGTTATCGCAAAGCGATGATTTAGCTGCTGCGTGCCAGGAGCTAAAAGCACTTCAACAAACATGGCAGACTATTGGCTTTGCTGGAATGAAAGCTGAAAACACTTTATGGCAGCAATTCAGACGAGTTAATGACGACACCTTTGCTAAGCGCAGTGCCGAGTTTGAACAGCAAAAGCAAGTTCAGCAACAAAATGACGAAGTTGCCGCAGAGCAATTAAGTGAGCTTGAGTCTGCACTTGAGACCGTGGTGCACCTTGCACAGCTTAAAGATTTAACAGTGAAGCTTGCAGAGCTTGAGTACTCAAAAGCATTATCGGCACGCGTGACTCAGTTAGAGACAGCGATTAGCGCAAAAACAGCGCAAATCAGCAAACAAGCAGAGCAGTCTAAGTTAACGGCTTTATTTGCTGCTCTTGAGAGCGGCAGTGAACTGCCTTCGCAGTTCCAAGCTTCATTAATAACTAATCTAAACGCTGCGCAGCTGTTAACTCGTATCGAAATTCTAGCGGGCGTTGAATCGGCTGATAGTCAGTTACGTATGACAGAGCAAGTTGCGATGTTAGATGATAAACACCGTGGCGAGCACGCAGATGTTTATTATTACTTAAAGCAATTACTTGCAGTCAGTGAGGGTTCAGTTTCAGCTGACACACTAGCAAGGCTTAAAGCAATATTTGCAATTTAACGAATAAAACCGCTTTTTTAAGCGGTTTTTTTCCGTGTGTTTTTGAGGAAAACAATGAGAATTTTATTACTACTTACCTGTTTATTTTTAGGGGCATGTAAAAGTACAGATCAAGGGATGTCTGTTTACTCGTTTACCAATTCTGAAATTGAAGCAGCCCTTGCTAATCAATTACCAAAACTAAGTGAACAGATTAAGCTGATGGGCTTACCAGTTGATTTTGCGGTAAACGACCTAAGTGTCAATGTTGGCCCAGATAAGCGTGATGTGGTGGTTTTAGGGGCCGATTCTAGCGCTGTTATCAAAGCGTTTGCACTTAAGTATCCAGTACGCTTAAAACTACAAATTGAAGGCAGCCCATTTTATGACAGCGAGAAAAAAGCGGTCTTTTTACGTAATGTAAAACTGGTTGATACAACAATCGACACCGCGGGTTTCAAGGGCAGCTTAAACTTATTAAATGACCAAGCAATGCAAGTAATTAACGGCTTTTTAGCGGTTAACCCTGTCTACAAGCTAAATATGAATGACCCTAAAGTCGCACTATTGAGTAAATTGCCATTAGATATGAAAGTATCTCAGGGTGAAATTATATTAGTGCCAACACTATAAAACTATTCGATATATTAAAGCGGCTTCTAGCCGCTTTTTTTGTAATTGCTTGTTAAGCATGTTCAACCTTGTCATAATTGCTTCGTGATATTTCGCGAATTGAGTGATGGCTATGATCAAGGAATTTTTAAACGACCCCACATTACTGCTAAATGCCGTAGGTGAAGGTATTTATGGCTTCGATTTATCGGGTAATGCAGTTTTTGTAAACCCTGCTGCGGAGCGCATGACGGGCTGGAAAGCAGACGAACTCCTTGGTAAAAAAATACATCAATATCATCATCATACTCGTAAAGATGGCTCACCATACCCGGCGGATGAATGCCAAATATATTGCACTATGTTCGATGGCAAGCACCGTCATGTAAACGATGAAGTATTCTGGCGTAAAGATGGAAGCTATTTTGCTGTTGAGTATACTTCAACGCCAGTTTATAAAAATGGTGCCTTGATTGGGGCAGTCGCGATTTTTCGCGATGTATCCAAACAACAGCAAACAGAAGTGGCGTTACGTGATGCCTTAGCACAAGTTCAGCACTTATCTGAGCAGCTACAAGCTGAAAATGCTTACCTTATTTCAGAGTTAAACGAAGATTGGCAAGACTCTGGCTTAGTTGGGCAAAGTCATTCATTTCAAAGTATGCTCGAGCAAATTACCTTGGTAAGCCAAACCAATAGTACGGTTTTGATTTTAGGTGAAAACGGCACGGGTAAAGAGCTGGTGGCTCGAAACCTTCACCGCTTGAGCAATCGTGCTGAGCAACCTTTCATAAAAGTAAACTGCGCGGCGTTTTCCGCCAACTTAATTGAGTCTGAGTTATTTGGTCATGAGAAAGGGGCGTTTACTGGCGCTAATGAACGCAGAAAAGGGCGTTTTGAACTGGCTGATAAAGGCACTTTATTTTTAGATGAAGTGGCAGAGCTGCCATTAGAGGCGCAAAGTAAATTACTGCGTGTCCTACAAGAGCAAGAGTTTGAGCGCGTTGGGGGCAGTCAAACTTTAAAAGTTGATATCCGAGTGTTAGCTGCAACAAACCGTAACTTGTGGCAAATGGTTGAGCAGGGTAGCTTTCGAATGGACTTGTATTATCGCCTAAATGTCTTTCCTATTCGTGTGCCTGCGCTTCGTGAACGCAAGGAAGATATTCCACTACTTGCAGCAAATATTATTACGCAGTTAAACAAGCGCTTAGGTAAACAGTTAAAAGGGCTAAGCAAAGCAACACTCACTAAGTTAGCTAATTATGATTGGCCTGGTAATATTCGTGAGCTACAAAATATCCTAGAACGTGAAGCTATTCTGTCTAAGCAAGCTGTATTACAGCTGTCTGCACCTTTGAGTAACGAGCAATCAAATGAGCAGGTGGTTTCTCTTGATGCTGTACAAAAGCAGCATATTTGTGAGGTGCTAAAACGCTGTAACGGGCAAATATCAGGTGAAAATGGTGCCGCAACCTTGCTGGGCCTGCCAGAAAGTACCCTTAGATCAAAGATGAAAAAGCTGTCAATAAAGCGCTAATTCGTGATATATCGCGAGTATTCGCGATATATCGTGCTTTTGAACGTTCAAATATAAATTTAATTATTTAATATCAATGACTTATTTTGAATTTGTGTTGGCCTGATTGTTGCTCTGTCAGGCTATTACCGACACAAAAGTAAGTAGCAAAATGAAATTTGATATTAAAGAGCAAGACTTAATCATCAAGCCCTACAACCAAGAAGGGCCAATTTATATTCGTGAGCAAAAGGGGTATTTCCAACGTATCCGCCGTTACTTAGGCTGGGTGCTAATGCTGACGTTCATCGCCATTCCGTGGATCCCCTATGATGGCCGTCAAGCTGTATTACTCGACGTAGCCAGCCAAAAATTTACTTTATTTGGCTTAACGCTATTACCACAAGATTTTATGATCTTAGCCATGTTATTTATGACAGGGGCGTTTGCTTTGTTTTTCGTCACTAACTGGTTAGGTCGTGTCTGGTGTGGTTACACTTGCCCACAAACAATTTGGATGCTGATGTTTACTTGGGTCGAACATAAAGTGGAAGGTAACCGTAATCAGCGTATTAAACTTGATAAAGCTGATTGGTCAGTGAGTAAATGGCAAAAGAAAATCACTAAGCATGCAGCTTGGCTGGTGATCTCTTTGCTTACATCTATGTCATTTATGGCTTATTTCATTCCCGCTAAGTCTTTATACATGAGCTTATTTACCTTAGAAATGTCTGGGATCGTCAGTTTTTGGGTATTCCTGTTTGCATTTTGTACCTATGGCAATGCGGGATTCTTACGTGAAAAAATGTGTACTGTGGCATGCCCTTATTCACGTTTTCAATCAGTGATGTTTGATAAAGACACGTTAGTTGTTACCTACGATCAAGCGCGAGGGGAGTCTCGTGGTGCGCGTAAACGTAAAGCCGATCCTAAAGAGTTAGGCTTAGGTGACTGCGTAGACTGTAACCTATGTGTTGAAGTATGTCCGGCGGGTATCGATATTCGTAATGGCTTGCAGTATGAATGCATAAACTGTGGCTTATGTATTGATGCGTGCGATAGCACTATGGAAAAATTCAACTATCAAAAAGGCCTTATCAAGTACGCCTCTGAAAAACAAATGGAAGGCAAAACGACCAATCCATTTAGGTTAAAACTGCTTGGCTATGGTGGTTTAACAGCGCTGTTTGTCGTTGGCATGGTTGTGTGGATGGCAATGCGTACACCTATTGAGGCTTCTGTCATTCGTGACCGTAATGCCCTGTACCGTGTAAATTTTGAAGGATTAGTAGAAAACCCATATACCTTATCAATTATCAACAAAACACAGCATAGCTTGAGCTATTCAATCGGCATCAGTGGTATTGAAGAAGCAAGCTTACAAGTGCCTGAAACGATAACTGTTGAGGCAGGTCAGATGAAGCGTGTGCCTGTCACTGTGGTTGCAGATGGCTACGAGCTGAAATCAAAAGTAACGCCTATCAGTTTTCACATTCAAGCATTAGAAGATGCTGATATAGCAATAACTAAAGAATCTAAGTTTTACCGAGATTAACCCAATCACGGGTCTAGAAACGAAAATGGCTTGTTTTTAACAAGCCATTTCTGCAAATTCGAGCTGCTTCAGCACATAAGCCTTAGCGCTGTCTAAATCATCAAATAAGCAGTCCATTATTTGAATCGGTGATTGCGCTTGTGCAATGATGCGTTTCATCTGATTAAGCACAATAGACGAGCTAAACATATAAGCGGTGGCTATACAGTTAGTGCCTTGCAGGGCACGAAATAATTGGGTAAAACCACGTTCTGCATCAGGGGTGGTAGCAAGTAATTGGGTAGAATGACTAATATACGCCCACGGCTTTCCAGCTAAAGCAGTAATATGCTTTTTTAAATCGACTGCAAAGTCATTGACCAAACGTGCGTTAATATTACCAGAAAATTGCCCAATAATAATTGGACCATCGGTGATGATACTGACACTGCCATAGTGATTCTTAAATTCCAATTTGCTTCCCTTTTGAATTAAAAAGAGCGCGAATTTTATACAATTCTATGTATGTGTCTAGTTATTTAGTATACAAATTTCAAAAAACATAACTTTTTCATTAAATTTGTATATGTGTAAATTTTATCTAGTTATTTAGGTTTGGGGTGGATAAATCATTCACCCCAGATTTAAAATATAACTAACTATTTGTTAACAATATAGTTCAAAGCACCGGTAATTGAGGCTACTTGTGCATCAATACAAATTGCGTCATTGGCCTGTGGGCTATCAGGGTAAACCTCTGTTGTTGTGACATATTCTGCATCGGTTAAGCCCATACATAACCCCAGTTTTTTCGCTTGGTAATTAATTACACCAAATTGAGTTTGTGGCACACCAATCAACTGGTTATTCTCATCACTTGGTGCGATGTGGGTTACTTTTTCAACTGATTTTATAATCGCTGTTTGAAATGCATCATGCGGGCGCTCACTATCAGCAACAAGGTAAAAGCCATCCGGGATGTTCCAGTTATCGTGGGTCGTTGCATCACGTGCTGCAAGCGCAGGGCGAAACTCACTATTATCAGTGTCTGTAGTTTCGTGTAGGTCAATATGCACATAAGGTGCAATAGCGTTGTCGGCTAAATACTGCATGATTGCTGCAGACTCTTCAGCTGGGCTATCTGCATAGAAAGAGCGATTTGGATCAGTGGCATTTGGATTCCAGCGGTTAATCGTTTCATAACCCCATGGGCTGATACACGGAGCCACTAAAATATTAAAATCAGCAAAGTAGTCTTTGGCACTTCTCTTAGCGAACGCTAAAGCACCATGCACACCACTTGTTTCGTAACCATGAACACCACCGGTAACCAGCACAACAGGTTTATCAGCTTGCCACTGCTTGCTCTTTAAAATGTAAAGTGGGTATTTGTCGCTGTCGTAACTTAATGCGCCATATTGCTCAATACTGAAATCGCTTGCTAAAGAGTCTAGTTGCGATACAACATCATCTAAATAGCTACGCTTTACTGACTGTAATTCAAACCATGCTTTCTTATCTTCTTCGTTCCACGGCTTACCTGGGGTTCCAATAGGGTAACTCATAAAATACCTTGTTGTGACTTGCTGCAAAACGCCAAGCTTATCTAAGCTGTTAAGCTGCTGCAACTAGATAAGCTCAGTAGTAAAGTTACCTTGCTCGTACAGCTTTGCATGATGGTGCTTATGGGTCTCAAATAAGTATTTACGCAGTGCATCTTCACCCTGACACACTTTCACTATTTTTCCGGCAATTCCTTTGCTGGTCGTTCGTATTGGCTTTACGCTAAGTATAACGTGTTCTTCACTAGGTAAATTAAATGCCAACAGTATCTCTTTATTAAGATCGGGTGATTGACGCTTTGGCTTGAGTAACACGCCTGTGCTTGATAAAGACAATATTTGAAATTGCTCTGTGTGTATTTCGAGATCAGGCGTACGCCAGCTGCGTTCGATACCTTTGGTATCTATTACTTCTGGTGCGCTAAGTACAGGGATAAGCTGGCCATTCTTGTCCTTGGTAAATTCAAGCGGAAACCACAACTGGTAAATTCCTACTTCAGCAAGTAGTGTCAGTTTGGCATTGGTAAGTAAGCCGTTTAATTTATCAGGCAAATTAAGCCTAACAGACATTTTTGTATCGGTTGGATCGCTATCAGTCCGTTCAGCCTCGAATAAACGGTTGAAAAAAGAGAGTTCTTGTTCGGATAAATGTGCCATATAAAGCTCCTTTTAAAGCACGCTTACTTATATGTATCATAAATTGTTCAAATTATGCACGTATAACGAGCATTAATTGTGCCAGCTGCTTTGTGATTTCTTTTGCGGCGTATTTCACTTACACTGATAAAAAAACTAACAAGGATTTTATTTTGTCGAGCCTGACTGGTGTAAATAAAAGTTTAGTGATATTTGCTGCTTTAGTCGTTGTTTTAGCGGGTATTAAAGCTGCAAGTGTGATTGTTATCCCATTTGTGTTGGCAGCCTTTATTGCCATTATTTGTAATCCCTTAATTCGTTTCTTTGCTAAATACGGTATCCCTAAAGGGATTGCCGTTGTGTTTGTGATGTTGATGATTGTTGGTGTAGGGATAAGCCTTGCCGGGTTGGTAGGGCAATCGATGACCGATTTCTCTGAAAAGCTGCCTGAGTATAAAGCACAACTAAAAGAAGAGTTTGTCTGGGTGGTTAATGTCGCAGCGAGTTATAACATTCTGATTGATAAAGAGCAGATCATCTCTTTATTCGATCCGGGCAAAATGATTGATGTTGCAACCAACATGCTCACAGGCCTCGGTGGCGTGATGGCGAACCTGTTTTTGATCATCCTAACCGTGGTGTTCATGTTGTTTGAAGGACCTATGCTGAGTAAAAAAGTGCATTTAGCACTGGACGATCCTGAAATGAAAATGCAGCAGGTTGATCGCTTTTTAGATTCAATTAACTCTTATCTGGCTATTAAAACGCTGGTTAGCTTAGGCACAGGTATGCTTGCAGGCTTTATGCTTTGGGCTCTTGATGTTGATTATTTTATACTTTGGGCTGTAGTGGCCTTTATGCTTAACTACATTCCTAATATTGGCTCTATCATTGCCGCTGTGCCTCCAGTGTTACTCGCTTTGATCACTCAAGGCCCACTGGTTGCAGGATTTATTGCTGGTGGCTATTTAGTTATAAACACGGTGATGGGTAATATCGTCGAGCCGCGTTTTATGGGTAAAGGGCTGGGTTTATCGACGCTAGTGGTGTTTTTATCCTTGATTTTCTGGGGCTGGCTGATGGGGACCGTGGGTATGCTGTTATCAGTTCCATTGACCATGATAGTTAAAATAGCCTTAGAGACTAGTCAAGAAGGGCGATGGCTTGCTACCTTGCTTGGCAATGGCGAAGAGCTAAAACTTGAAGATTAAAAAAGGCGCTTAAGCGCCTTTTTATCTTTCAAAATGATTAAGTGTTATTGCGGATTGGTATTATTACTTTAGAGGTCGCTGTAAAACCTGCACATGGTTTTTTAGGATCTCAATTTCACATTGCTTGTAGGCAATAGCGGCTTTCGTACCATTTGGCATTTTTTGTAAATAACGCCAACGACAGCTGTCTTCTAAATAACGCTCTTGGTTCTTGATGCTGCGATTAAAAATCGGTAGCAATTGGCTGTTACCGGTATCTTCTTTAATTTTCTCAAGATCCATAGTGAGCTTATTAATCCACATCTTTTGGTCACGCTGAATATCAGCGATAACTTGATCAAGACATTGAATATAGCGTTTTGTGTCATCGGTATTGTTGCTTGCAAGCTCACAGGTTTGCTCTGCTTGAGCATGCGATGCACTTGCAATTAAAGCTAAAAAGCTGCCTTTTACGAGTATTGATGTTTTATTTTTTATCATGGTAATTAAACTCTAATATAAACTCAGCACCGGCTAGTTTCTCTGCGTCTTTAATGGTTAATGTGCCATTATACGAGTTGACTAAATCCGACACGATAGCCATGCCGACACCATGGCCGCTTTCGTAGGTATCGAGTCTGGTACCGCGAGTTAGTAATGATTCACGCTTGTGCTCAGGTACACCTGGGCCATCATCACTTATACTGAGCGTTAACTTTTTGTTCTGCTTAACCTTTATATCGACCTGTGAACGGCAAGCTTTACAGGCATTATCGATTAAATTACCAAGTAGTTCCATCAAATCTGTTTTATCACCTAAGAAATAGTCTTTTTCACTAACCTCTGAGGTAAATATAATATCTTTGTCGCGATAAACCTTGCTCATCGCGCTTAAGATTGAATCAATAACAGGCTTGATATGAGTTTGTTTCTTCCAGGTGTCAGACGCACCTGTTGCAGCGCGCTTTAACTGGTGTTCGATCATCACATTAATACGGTCTAGCTGCTCTTGTGCATCCGCATCATTGGCCAATGGGCTAGATTTAAGCACTGCCAAAGGTGTTTTTAATGCATGAGCAAGGTCGCTTAATGACGCGCGATAACGTTCTTTTTGGCGCTGCTGCGATTCAAGCAATAAGTTTAAATCGGCTTTAATGGTTTGTAGTTCAACCGGGTAAAGACCTTTAATTTGTTGGTTATCACCCGACTCAATGGCTTTAATTTCTTTATCGAGTCGTTGCAGTGGCCTTGCGCTCCAAACAAAACCAATCGCCATTAGCGCTGCAATGGCCACACCCATCACATACATCCAATTTACGAGTGTTTGCTTAAAGCCATCCATCAGCCTCAGTAGGGCATCATTACGCTTTAATAGAATAAAACGTGCATGCTCTGATTGGTCAATGTTTTCTAAAATAACAGTAAGCGTTAATTGCCAGTAAACAGTATTGTTGTATTCAACACGGCGAAAATCCGCAGAGCCTGCGGGGGCTTCAAAGTTATCAGGAATAAAGTTGATATTGGTCGCCGACTCAGAGTACCAAACCGGCAAGTCACCGCGATAAACCATCGCATAGGTGTCTGAGTTTAATCGGTTTAGCTCTGGCGTTAAGATAGTACTTGGCATAACGATGCCGCGTTCAGTGAAATCAACTTCAGAGATTAATGAATATAAGTGAGCTTCGAGGGTTTTTTCGGTCGCTTCGACCAAAGAGGCGTAGTAAGCCTTACCAATTGAGAAAAACAGAATTGGTAGGGCGACTAATAAAACAAAGACAAGGATAAATCCTTGCCTTACTTTAAGCGGTATTTGCGATGCTACCACTGACTTTTTAGCCTATAACCACGGCCGCGTAATGTTTCAACTGGGTTAAGGGTACCATCAGGGTCAAGCTTCTTACGTAAACGCAACACGAATACTTCGATTACGTTTGAATCAAGGTCGAAGTCTTGGTCGTAAATGTGCTCTGTTAGTTCAGATTTAGAAATTACCTTTTGTGGGTTAACCATTAGGTATTCTAAAACTTTGTATTCGTATGCCGTTAAGCTAAGTTCTTTATCGTTAACCCATACTTGCTGTGAGCGAGTATGAATTTTAATAGGGCCAGCTGTCATTTCTGGGTTTGCTTTACCTGCACTGCGGCGGATAAGTGCATTGCAGCGGGCAATTAGCTCTTCAACGTGGAAAGGTTTAGTTAGGTAGTCATCTGCACCTGCATCTAAGCCTTCTACTTTATCTTGCCAACGGTCACGTGCCGTTAAAATCAAAATAGGAATAGTAATACCTTGCGCACGTGCTTTGGTAATTAATTCAATACCATCTACTTTTGGTAAGCCTAAATCGACTACCGCCATATCTAGCGGGTATTCGGTAATATGGAATAAACCAGCTTCACCATCGTGACAAAGGTCAACGCTGTAACGCTCTTTTTCTAGGGCATTACGAAGGTTATCTGCTAAGTGTAAATCATCTTCAATAACTAAAATTCGCATTCTTAATCCTTTTTCACTTCGCCAGTCTTTTTGTTCACATGGACATCAACCACGTGGCCGTTCGTTTTTAAAATTCTTACGGTAAATACTTTATCTTGCTCTGTGATTTTTAGGGTTCGGCCGTCTTCAGATTTTTTGGCGATCGTCACAGCCTGCTTTTTAGTCACCTCTTGGGCTTGTTTCTTATTGGCATCAGCATGAAAGCTTGATAATGCAAATAAAAGACTAAAACTGAAGGCTAATAATATGCGCATGACGGGGAACTCCTAAACCAGACCCATTTAGTTTAATTAACCAATTAACTAAAATTCAAGTAATTACGTTAAATTCTGTAATTCAATAGCCAAATCTTAGTTAATAAGCCGTGAACAAACACTGAATTATTGATTCAGTTAAGTTCAGAGGTTAACCAAATACTTTTTTAAATGGTTTTACGACTGAGTTGTCGTAAACACCCGCCGCAATATACGGATCGTTTGCAGCCCATTCGCGTGCTGCTTCTAATGACTCAAATTCAGCAACCACTAATGAACCAGTAAAACCTGCTTCAGCCGGATCTTCACTATCTATTGCTGGTAATGGGCCTGCCGTAAATAAACGGTTTTGATCGTCTAACTCTTGAAGGCGTGCTAAGTGAGCAGGGCGTGCAGATTTGCGAGCTTCTAAACTATTTTCAACATCAGTTGAATAAATCATATACAGCATGGTGTGTTCTCAATGTTATTTTTAAAAAATAGTAGCATATTCTTAGCAATAGACGAGAGATTATTCGCGTAATAATCTTTACACAAACCCATATAACTTTAACTTATAAAGCTTGAAATACGCGGTGTAACACTGGTAGAGTCGCTGGGTTGAGAAAATAATAATAAGGTTTTTAAATGAGCGAAAAACGCGAGCATTTTAGCTCCCGCCTCGGTTTTATTTTAGCGGCAGCCGGTTCTGCTGTAGGTATCGGAAACTTAGTGGGTTTTCCTGTTTCAGCTACAAAAAACGGCGGTGGTGCTTTCCTTTTAGTCTATGCATTGTTTGTCATTTTCATCTGTTTGCCAGTGATGATGGCTGAAATGGCCATGGGTCGTAAAGCACAAAAAGATCCACTTGGTTCATACAAATTTTTAGCGGGCAACGATCCAAAATGGAACTTTGCTGGCTTTTTAGCCGTATTGACGCCATTTATGATTGCTGTTTTTTATATGGTGATCACAGTATGGATTTTCGGTTATTTATCGCAAACCGCTTTTGGTAATCTAGATGCTTTGGCACAGCCAGATAATTTTGGCTCTTTTATCAATAGCTACACCGTGTTTGGTTATATGGCCGTGGTTGCCATCATCGTTAACTTGATTTTAGTGGGCGGTGTTAAAGAAGGTATTGAAAAAGCGGCTAAGTTTATGATGCCAGCTTTATTTGTACTACTCACCGCATTGGTTGTATACGTACTAACACTTGATAACGCAATGGCCGGTGTTAAGTACTATGTTGTGCCTGATTTTTCAAAAATGGATGCCAGCGTATTAAATGGTGCATTAGCTCAAGCGTTTTTCTCGTTGTCGTTAGGTATGGGTATTTTAATGACCTATGCATCGTATATTTCTAAGAAAGATGACATTGTTGGTAGTGCAAAAATGGTTGCAGTTACTGATTCGATGGTGGCATTTATTGCTGGTCTAATGGTGCTTCCAGCTATTTTCAGTTTTAACCCAGATACTGACCCAAGTACTTTATCTGACTCGTCAGTATCGATGATTTTTGTATACCTACCAAAAATTTTATTAGCGTTACAAGCTGATATTGGCTACGTGGGTGCATCAATTGTTGCGTTTGTATTCTTCTTACTTGTCTTTTTTGCTGCAATTACGTCACTTGTATCAATTGTAGAGGTGCCAACAGCAACATTAAGTGACCGCAAAGGTATCAGCCGTAAAAAAGCACTGGCTATCTTAACTTTATCTACAGGTGTATTGACTGTGCTGTGTACCATGTCATTTGGTATGGTTGACTCGCTTACAAAGTTTGTTAGCTATGGCGGTGCAGATAAGAGCTTATTTGATATTGTTTATGATGTGTTTTACGACACAATTTTACCGCTAAATGGTTTAATGGTGTGTTTATTCGTTATGTATCGTTGGAAAAAAGCAAACTTATCGGCAGAGCTAAGCCAAGGCTGTGAAGGCTATGTTGGTAGCTTTACAGAGAAGTATGTGAACTTCTCGCTATCAACGTTTATCCCTGCCATTTTATTACTAATCTTTGTAAATACGGTGGCGACTAAGTTCTTCGCATTTAGTATTTTCGGATTTTAAAAACCAGCTCAATACTTGGCCGCGCATTTTGCGCGGCTTTTTTATACCTACCTTTTTATTTTAAAAGGCCCCGGCATCGAGCACATCACCCAAGCCAAGGGTAAACATCCACAGTCCCCATAAGCTGTGTTCAATCACGCACACGAAGGTCGAGCGGCTTTGCGCATAGGTGTAAGAAAAAAGCAGCCCACCTAAAAATGCCAACAATACGGCCAATACATTCGCATAGACAATGTGAGCCAACGCAAACACTGATGCGCTGACAATAATACGCACTGTTTTACTTGGCATAATGCGTTTATAACGATGGAAAAAATAGGTTCTAAAAATAAGTTCTTGCGGCATCACCGATAAAATGGGGTAGAGCAATAACAACATTAGCCAATCGTTAAATGAGTTTCGAGGCAGTGAAAACCAATTTTCTTGATTCATGATGCCGTAAAACATTCCAGAGAATAGCGCCCCTAAAAAGAAGAAACTAAATAAGCGACGTTTTACCGCACTAAATTGCCCAAGGCTTGTTAAACGAAAGCGTTTAAAATGGGGATCAGATAAAAGCAACATGCCGCACACAGCCATTAAAATAATAAGGGCAGGAATAAGCCAGTTAGCGAGGTAGGCACGAAGAAAGAAGCCTAATAGCGGCAAAGAAACAAATATGAGGGTAAATTCAAGCCAGCGGTATTGGTTAGCGTTCAATGTCGTCTCAGCGTGTTTTTTGTTTACGCTAACAAGCTAAGACGACAGATTTATGACATTAAGATTGCTTTGGATCTTTCTCTTCGTCATCTTCAGGTAAGTATTTGAACAGGGTGATGATCGTTGCTAACACGCAAACAAAGGTAATGCCCATTAAGCCAAACACTTTAAAGTTAACCCAAAAATCGAGCGAGAAGTTATAGGCAATGTAGATATTCAGCGCCGAGATACCTGCAGTCACGGCAACCCAAAATAGGTTAAGCTTATTCCAAAGGGCTTCAGGTACATTGATTTCTTGTTTACTTTCAGAGGCATTTTCTAAAATCGAGCTAAGTGCTTTTTTCACTAAGTTTTTGCCAAGTACATAGCGGCTTACTAACAAAGTAACACTGAAAATGGCATACACAATGGTGGCTTTCCATTTAACAAACTGCTCATCGTGGAACACTAAGGTGAGGGTACCTAACACCACCGCTATAGCAAAAAACACCCAGTGACGGGTTGGCACTTTACCATCTTTAAAATAACAGTAAGCAACTTGAATTAAGGTGGTTAGCATCAGCAAGGCTGTTGCCCAATAAATATCAACTAACTTGAAAACCGCAAAAAATAAAATCAGCGGGATGTATTCAATAATCGCATGCATAAATTTATAAATGCTCTAATTTAAAAAGATACTGGGTTGTATCAAGTTATCACGCAAGATACAAGGTTGACTTAACAGCCCTGAAAGCTTAGCCTCCCGGGCCAATCTGGCCTAAACCTGCGTTTAGGTTGTTTTACCTTATCTTTTTCCGCTTAACCTCAGATGATTAAGCGGCGTATTTTGGAGCACTTTTTATGAATAAAGCCGCGTTAGTATCGCAAATGGCTGCCCACAGTGAATTAACAAAAAAAGACACACAAGCTGCATTAACCAGCATGTTAAATGCTATCGAAAAGTCTCTTTCTGAGGGCGACCAAGTGCAAATTAATGGCTTTGGTACGTTTGCTCTAAGTTATTACCCAGCACGCAAAGGACGCAACCCACAAACCGGTGAAGAAATTGAAATAGAAGGCGCTAACAAGCCAGTTTTTAAACCTGCTAAAGCACTCAAAGACGGTTTATAAGCAGGATTTGCAAAGCGGGTGTAGTATTTACAGAGCATAAATAGAACACCTGGAAATTTATTCAATATTTTCAACCTATTAAGTTTGGCATGTTGTCTGCTATTAATTGTTTAGGTTTACCTAAATAAGGAGATAGCATGTCAAATTTAAATAGCCAACTGAATGGTAAAAAGATTGCCATTCTTGCAACCAATGGTTTTGAGCAAAGCGAGCTATTGTCACCACGAAGCGCATTATTAGAAGCTGGTGCACTTGTCGAAGTTGTGTCACTTGAGCGTGGTGATATCACAGCATGGGATGAAAACCAATGGGGTGAGCGAGTCAGTGTTGACCGTGTAGTCAGTGAAGCTGACTCTGCAGAGTATGACGCGTTACTTCTGCCTGGTGGCTTATTCAACCCAGATACGTTACGTCAAGATAGCGAAGCAAAAGCCTTTGTTGATGGTTTTTTCAGTGCCGGTAAAAATAAACCTATCGCTGCGATTTGCCACGGTCCATGGCTATTAGCCGAAATTAACAAACTACGGGAGCGCAAAGTAACCTCATACCCAAGTATCAAAACAGATTTGATCAATGCAGGAGCTAATTGGGTTGATCAAGAAGTATGTGTTGATGAGGGTATAGTCACAAGCCGAAGCCCAGCCGACTTAGAGGCCTTTAATCGAAAATTCATAGAAGAGATAGATACCAACTCGCACTAATACGCACTCATTTTGAGGGATTAAACCTTACGTTAACGGCGTTAAAAATTTTTTATTTAGAACAACTAAACTACAAAATTTTTGCCTTGTTACCGAACAGGTTTTCTTGCCTCAAAAAGCCCGCTTAATTAAGCGAATTGGTATTGAGGGCATTCACCGCCATCATTAATTGTTAAGCACAAAAAAGGGCCTTTATGGCCCTTTTTGAAGTAATAAAACAAACTTACTTTGTAGCTGCTTTCATACTGGCTACAAATTCTTTTAAACCAGTTAGCATCGCTGCTTGGTCATCAAGGTTTGCCTCGATAATTTTAACAACAGCTGAGCCTGAAATCGCACCAGCGGCTCCTGACTCAAGTGCTGATTTAACATCTTCTGGTGTTGATACACCAAAGCCTAATAATGCCGGTGCAGCATGGTAATCTTTTAGTTTTTTGACTAATGAATCTGCTGGCATTTGTGCCTTGGTTTCTGTGCCTGTTACACCTGCGCGTGAAAGAAGGTATGTATAACCACGGCCATATGACGCACATTCTCGAAGAGTGTCATCATCTGCATTCGGTGTAGCAATAAAAATTGGGTCGATGCCATTTTTCATTGCTGTTTGGCGAAATAGCTTTGATTCATGCAGCGGTACGTCAGCCACTAAAATTGAATCAACACCTGCTTCTTTAGCATCTTGATAGAACTTTTCAAGGCCACGCTTAAAGACTAGGTTTGAATACAATAATAGGCCAATTGGAATATCGGCATTGTACTGGCGCACTTGTTTAATGATATCAAAGCAATCTTGGGTATTAATGTTTTCATCAAGTGCACGAATGTTAGCAGCTTGGATCACTGGGCCATCAGCAATCGGATCAGAAAATGGAATACCTAGCTCAAGGGCATCAGCGCCGCCATCAATTAAGCTTTTGATTATTTCTACACTCAGTGCTTTATTAGGATCGCCAATCGTAACGAAGGGTACAAAAGCACCTTGGTTTGTTTCATTTAATGTGGCGAACAGTTGTCCGTAACGGTTAGTCTGGCTCATAGTGCGCCTCCTTCTGATAAAACACTGTGTACGTGAGCCAAATCTTTATCGCCTCGGCCGCTTAGGTTAACCACTAAAATGGTGTCTTCGGTTTGTTGCTCGGCATATTTAAGGGCATATGCAAGGGCATGGCTTGATTCAAGTGCTGGAATGATCCCTTCGTTTTTAGCCAGTAGTTGGAATGCTTCAAGTGCTTCAGTATCGGTAATACCTACGTACTCAGCACGGCCAGTTTCATGCAAATGAGCATGCTGTGGGCCAACAGCTGGGTAATCAAGACCTGCTGACACTGAGTAAGACTCTTCAATTTGACCATCATCATCTTGCATAATGTAGGTATAGGTCCCGTGTAAAATGCCTTTGGTGCCTTTACATAAGGTGGCACCATGCTGGTGGGTATCTAAGCCTTTACCAGCAGGCTCTACACCAATTAGTTTTACGCTTGGCTCATCAATAAAGTCTGTGAACATACCAATGGCGTTAGAACCACCACCTACACAAGCCAGCACCGCATCCGGTAAGCGACCTTCAGCTTTAAGCACTTGTTGTTTTGCTTCTTCACCAATCATTTTTTGGAACTCACGCACCATGGTTGGGAATGGGTGAGGGCCTGCTGCAGTGCCTAGTAAATAGTGAGCATCTTTATAATTTGCTGACCAGTCACGCAGTGCTTCGTTTACTGCGTCTTTTAAAGTACCAGAGCCCGCTGTGACAGGAATAACCTCTGCGCCCATTAGTTTCATACGAAATACATTTGGTTGCTGACGTTCTACGTCTTTTGCACCCATGTAAACGCGGCATTTTAAGCCAAGTAGGGCACAGGCAAGGGCCGTTGCAACACCGTGTTGGCCGGCACCTGTTTCTGCAATGACTTCTTTTTTACCCATGCGTTTGGTAAGGAGTGCTTGACCAAGTACTTGATTGGTTTTGTGCGCACCACCGTGCAGTAAATCTTCACGCTTTAAATACAGTTTTACCTTAGGGTTTTTAACTAAGTTACGTGTCAGTGTTAATGGTGTAGGGCGACCTGCGTATTCATTTAATAGTTTTTCAAACTCAGCCTGAAAAGCTGGATCGTTTTGTGATTTATTAAACTCTGCTTCTAGTTGCTTGAGAGCTGGCACAAGCAGCTGTGGTACAAACATACCACCGAATTCACCGAAATAAGCTGGATTTTGCATTCTAACCTCAATAATTTCTGATATGCGAAAACGCATTTTGTAATTTTGTTTGGCACTTTTTACCCGCTGACGCTTCAACGCCAGAATTTAGGTCAAGGCCGTTAGCACCGCGATAAAGCGCTGCATGGATATTCTCTGGGTTTAAACCCCCGGCTAACATAAACGGCACGGTTGCCGTCTCTAGCACTGACCAATCAAATGCTTCACCTGTGCCGCCTTTTTGGCTCTTGCTGTAAGTGTCGTATAAATGGCGATCAACCCCTTCAAGCGGTTTAGGTAATTCGCCTTTAACTGCTTGGGCTTTCCAAATTTCACAGCCAAGCGGTAATTGCTTTCTGAGACTTTGAATATACTCGCTATTCTCATCGCCATGTAATTGCACGGCCGCTAATTTTAAGCTTTGTGCATAATCGACCACTTGTTCAAGCGGTGCATTGACAAACACACCCACATACGCGAGTGGGGCACTTTGCGTAACTTGCTTGGCACAGTCGATATCGACATAGCGCGGTGACTTAGGATAAAAAATTAAGCCACCATACACAGCACCACTGGCGTAGGCTGCCATCGCATCTTGTGAACGGGTTAAACCGCACACTTTGTTCTCACCTAAAATCACTTTACGACATGCGGCTTCTAAGTCTCGCTCAGCCATCAGTGAGCTGCCAATTAAAAAGCCATCACACAATGGCGCAAGGCGTTTTACATCTTTATGGGTATAAATGCCCGACTCTGAAATCACCACTTTGTCATTTGGGATAAGCTGACGTAAACGCTCTGTTGTTGCAAGGTCAGTACTTAAATCACGAAGGTCGCGGTTATTAATACCGATAAGGCTGGCATTAAGTGCAAGAGCACGGCTCACTTCTTGCTCATTGCTAACTTCAGTGAGCACCGACATATTTAAAGAATCAGCCACCTTATGAAGCGCTAAATATTGCTCGTCATCAAGGACAGAGAGCATTAATAAAATGGCATCACCACCAGATAAGCGTGCTAAATAAACTTGGTACTCATCAATAAAGAAGTCTTTACAAATAAGCGGCTGTTCAACTTGGCTGCGCACATACTCAAGGTACTCATAGCTGCCTTGGAAATATTTTTCATCCGTTAGTACGCTCATACAGGTTGCGTACTTTTTATAAACCGATGTAATTTCCTCTAAATTGAATGGTTCGCGAATAAGTCCTTTTGACGGTGAGGCCTTTTTACATTCTAAAATAAACTGCGTACCGGTTGCTGCTAATGCGCCTTCAAAGTCTCGCTTGGTTGGCACAACCTCGCTAATGAATGACCCAAGCGGGCGCTGTGCTTTTCTTTGTTCTAATTCAATACGTTTGTCGGCAACAATTTTGTCTAACACGTTAGCCATGACTTACCTCAATAATTGCGTTCAATGTGTCCATCGCTTTGCCTGATGCTAAAAATTCGCTTACTTGATCTGCGGCTGCTTTTAAATCACTTGCTTTATCGGTTAAATAAAGAAGAGCGGCAACGTTGGCTATAATGGCTGCGTTATGCGCCATTTCACCTTGACCTTGTAAAATCGCTAAGCTTGCTTTTGCGTTATATTCTGGGCCTTGGCCTGCTAGTTGTTCAAGTGAATAGTTTGCAAGACCAAAATCGCTCGCTGTTAGCGTGTATTCGCTCAGTTCACCGTTATTAAGTTCAACCACTTTGGTTGTCCCGTGTAAGGCAATTTCGTCAGTGCCTGCACCGTGAACCACCATAGCGCGTTTTGTGCCAAGGGTTTTTAAGGTTTCGGCCATTGGTAAACACAGCGATGGGTCATAAACACCAAGCAATTGCACCTCAGGGGCAGCAGGGTTGGCCAGTGGCCCTAAAATATTAAAAATTGTGCGGCTTTTAAGGGCCGTACGCACACCCATCGCATGGCGTACACCACTGTGATAATGCGGGGCAAATAAAAATGTAAAGCCGGTATTTTCTAAACAATGGGCAGCTTGCTCAGGGCTCACATCAATATTGATACCCAAGGCCTTTAGTAAATCCGCAGAGCCCGAATTACTCGACACACTGCGATTACCATGTTTGACCATGTTGATGCCCGCAGCGGCGGCAACAATAGCAGCCGTGGTACTAATATTGATTGTGTTTGATCCATCGCCACCGGTACCACAGCTATCGGCAAGCAAGGTTTTGTTGGTTTGAAATGGCACTGCATTGGCGCGCATTGATGCTGCAGCACCGGCGATTTCATCACTTGTTTCGCCTTTTAGTTTTAGGGCGATAAGTGCGGCAGTTAATTCAATATCATTAAGCTTGCCATTCATGATGGCGTCAAACAATTCAGTTGCTTGCGAAAATGATAAATCTTGCTTTGCTAATAATTGGTTTAACTGGGTTTGAGTTGTTGCTTCCATGTTATTCCTCTACTGCACGCGTGCTGTTAAAAATTCAATGCTTTGCTGTAATAGCAATGCGCCATTTGGCGTTAAAATTGACTCAGGATGAAACTGATAGCCAAGGGCATTATCTTGTTGATGGTAAATTGCCATTGGAATATTTTCATAACAAGCAATTACTTCAACATCATCAGGGACTTTAGTTGCCATTAATGAATGATAACGAGCAACCGGCATTTTATCGCCCATACCCGCAAATACAGGGTGCTCAGTCAACGTAATAATTGATGACTTGCCATGCACAGTTTCGCCGGCATGACCAATAACCCCGCCGTAGCTTTGTGTTAGAGCTTGCTGTCCTAAACAGATACCCAGCATAGGGAAGCGGCCTTTACATAGTTCAATGAGTTCCATTAAACAACCCGCATCAGATGGCGCGCCAGGGCCTGGTGAAAGCACTAATAACACGGGTACTGTCTCTTGGCACATTTTGTCAAAGATGCTTTGTGCACTGATGTTATTACGGTATACCACTAACTGGCACCCTAACATAGAAAGTTCATCGACTAAGTTATAACTAAATGAATCAAAGTTATCTAAAAAGTAGATTTTATAGGCTGATGTTGTCGTCATTATTGTGCCTCGTAAGTCGATTGAATCGCAGTGATCACAGCTTGTGCTTTAGCGCGGGTTTCATTGGCTTCTGATTGTGGGTCTGAATCAAACACCACACCTGCACCTGCTTGTACGTAGGCCGTGCCGTTTTTAACAAACGCAGAGCGAATAACAATACAGCTATCCATGGCGCCATCGCCCGTTAAATAACCCACTGCACCTCCATAGCTGCCGCGGCGTTTTTGTTCGGTTTGACGAACTAACTCAGCAGCGCGTACTTTAGGTGCACCCACTAAGGTGCCCATGTTCATACAAGCTTGGTAAGCATGCAGCGCATCGAGTTCAGGTTTTAAAGTACCCACCACACGTGAAACTAAATGCATTACTTGTGAGTAGCGGTCTACTTTTAATAATTCTTTTGCATGACGTGTGCCTGGTACGCTAATACGGGCTACATCATTTCGCGCTAAATCAACTAACATCAGGTGCTCGGCACGTTCTTTTTGGTCGTTACGAAGTTCAAGCTCAATGCGGCTGTCTAGGTCTGGATTAATTTGCCCGTTAGCAAACTTGCCACGAGGGCGAGTACCAGCAATTGGGTATACCTCAACTTGTTTACTCTCTGCGCAATATTTGAGGGCTGACTCGGGTGATGCGCCGAATAACACAAATTCTTCATCGCGCATGTAAAACATATATGGGCTTGGGTTTTGTAGTTTTAATTGGCTGTAAGCATGAAGTGAGTCTGGGCAGGCGAGAGAAAAAGTACGTGACGGAACAACTTGGAAAATATCACCATCAACGATGTTGTTTTTTAACTTGATGACGTGTTCGCAGTATTGCTCGTCGCTAACATCAACAGAAATTGGGTTTGAGCCTGTTTGCTTTTGCCCTTGGTAGCTTTGTGCATTGTCACATACGGCATTTAAACGCTCTAACTGTTGACCAACCTCAAAGCAATTAGCATGAACTTCAGGGCCGTTAAATACATTGCCAATTAGTTCGGTTGTTTTTGCTTGATGGTCGATGACAACTAACGTTTCGGCTAGGTAGAAAACATAATCAGGGCAGCTGTTTTCGCCGTCAGGCACATCAGAAAGAGTTTCGAAATTAGCAACCATATCGTAGGCAAATACACCGCCTAAGAACACAGAAAATGGGTTATCTGTGGTGCTTTTAATACTATTAATACAGCTACGTAGCGCACTAAAAGCGTTATCTGCTACTAATTTACTGGCTTCATCAATGTCGCTTGCTACTTCGTTGTAGGTTAACGTTAATGTGTCTTCTACAAGCTCAGCAGAGCAGTTTTGCACATGAGTTTGTAAATAAGGCAGTAATTGTTTGCCGTTATTTGACTGTGCAGTGAGTGTGACCTGTTTGCCTTGGCAAACAATACGTAGCGCTGAGTCAACCAAAATTAGACTTTTTACACTGTCTTTAGAATCAATTTCAGCAGACTCTAACAGCAGTGAATTAGGCTTATCGAGTAAACTGTATAACGCAAGTGGGCTACTGATGTAGTCGCGCACTTGAGTGATACTGGTTACTTCACCCGGTGTCGTTGTTATATGACTAAAAATCAAACCTCATTCTCCCTCATTCCCAAAAACTCTTTAAAAAACAAAACCCCGCGAAGCTATGCTTGGCGGGGTTCGTATAAAGATGCCTATAAATTAGATAGACCCTTACCGTCCCGCTAAGCCAGGCGCCACCACCAATGATGTGTAAGAGTTGCTATGTAATTCATTATAAAGCCTTAAAATTTAGATATAAAAAAACCCGCTACATGAGCGGGTTTTGAAATCGTTAGACACGACAATTCGTCACCCGCTAGTTACGAGTGCCACCACCAAATTGTGATTTGAATTGTTTTGTTCATTGTTATTACTTATTTAACGTGTCTGAAAGTGCATACAGTAAAGCGTACCTAAGCCGATACTGTCAAGCATTAATTTACATATTAATACGTGTTGGGCATTTACCTCTCGTAATTGCCCAATTATGTGGGTATATATGTCTAACCTAAAAAGATAATCACGCCCTGACACTAAATTTTTGTTATACTCACATCATTGATTCAAGAACTTACGTAAAGCAGTCTTTCCCTTTGATAAAATACGATTTACATAGCCATACCACATACTCAGATGGTCAGCTATCAGTCGAGCAATTGTTACACCGCGCGGTTGAGAAAAACATAGATGTGTTTGCAATTACCGATCACGACACGTTAAGTGCAATAAAACCAGCACGCCAAGTTATTGCAGATGATAATTTACCGCTTAAACTAATTGCTGGTGTTGAAGTATCGACAAAATGGGAAAGCTTTGAAATTCATATTGTTGGCTTAAATGTTGATGATGAAAATGACGCACTTTTGTCATTATTACAGGCGCAACAAGCCAAGCGTGAAGAGCGCGCTTTAGAGATAGGTCGTCGCCTTGCGAAAAATGGTTTTGAAGGCATTTACGACCAAGCAAAAACATTTGCTGAAAACGCCCAGATCACACGCGCGCATTTTGCCCGTGCACTGATTGAGCGTGGTGTTGCTAAAAACTTTCCTGGAGTATTTAAAAAGTACTTAGGGCGAGGAAAAACAGGCTATGTACCAAGTAGTTGGTGTGATATGCAAACCGCAATTGCTGCCATTCACCAAGCCGGTGGGGTTGCCGTTCTTGCTCATCCTGGGCGTTATCAAATGTCTAACAAATGGCTACGTAAGTTAATTATTGAATTTAAAGACGCAGGTGGCGATGCGATGGAAGTTGCACAACCACAGCAAGCACCCAGTGAGCGCCAGTTTTTAGGTGAACTGAGTCGTGAATATGGCTTACTTGCATCACAAGGGTCAGATTTTCATTTTCCGACCAGTTGGTTGGAGTTAGGTAAAAATTTATACTTACCAAAAGATTGCCAAGGGGTTTGGCAAGCATGGGAAGGGCAATAGGAGCGTGTAATGAGTCAGTTTTTTCATATTCATCCAGATAATCCGCAACCACGCTTAATCAGCCAAGCGGTTGATATTATCAAGCAGGGCGGTGTTATCGTATACCCAACCGATTCGGGTTATGCACTTGGCTGTAACATTGGTAATAAGCAAGCAAAAGAGCGCATCGAACGTATTCGTGGTATTGAAAAACACCATAACTTTACTTTGGTCTGTCGTGACTTATCAGAGCTATCTACTTATGCTCGTGTTGATAATCAGTTATTCAGATTAATTAAAAATAACACCCCTGGGCCTTATACGTTCATCTTTAAAGGCACTAAAGAAGTACCAAAGCGTTTATTAAACGAAAAGAAAAAAACCATTGGTATTCGTGTTATCGAACACCCAATCACCTGTGCTTTATTGGCTGAATTAGGTGAGCCGTTAATGTCGTGCTCTTTAATTTTACCGGGTGAGCAATATACCGAGGCTGATCCTGATGAAATTCGCGATCGCATTGAAAAGCAAGTTGATTTAATTATTCATGGTGGTTATCTTCCTGAACAGGCAACCACAGTAATTGACTTGTCGGATGATGATATCGAAATCTTACGTGTCGGTTGTGGTGATACTAAACCATTTGAGTAGAGACTTCATTGACTAGCCCAGAGCTTGACGCGCCAGATAATTTACAAGAGCCAGTACAGCAAAAGCTGCCACTGGCTTTTTTGCATGGCAAAGCGGTGGTCGATAAACCTGAAGACTTATATATTCCACCCGATGCGTTAGAGATCATTTTAGAAACCTTTGAAGGTCCTCTCGATTTACTTCTGTATTTAATCAAAAAACATAAACTCGATGTACTAGAACTCTCTATTTTTAGTATTACAGAGCAATACGTTAGTTATGTTGAAATGATGAGTGAGTTTCAGCTTGAACTGGCTGGTGAATACCTTGTCATGGCAGCGTTATTAGCACAAATTAAATCAAGATTATTGCTACCAAAACATGAAGAGCTTGAAGAGGAAGAAGACCCACGAGCTGAGCTTGTAAGACGTTTACAAGAATACGAACAATTTAAAAAAGCCGCAGAAAATCTTGATGAGATCCCTCGCGAAGGCCGCGATATATTTGTAGCCGAAGCACTGGTGCCAGAATTGAGTGAGCGTGAGGTACTGTTACCTGACGTTGACATGAAAGACCTGTTAGTTGCCCTAAGCGACGTTATGGCCCGAGCCAAAACATTTGAACACCATCATATTACCGCAGAAGCCTTATCGACCCGTGAGCGCATGAGCTTAATTTTAGATAAACTCTCAGAAGCGCAATCACAGTTGCCTTTTAGTACTCTTTTTACGGTAGAAGAGGGCAGAAGTGGTGTTGTAGTAAGCTTTATCGCGATGTTAGAGCTGGTGAAAGAAAACCTGATCAGCTGCTTTCAGGTAGATGCCAATAGCCAGATTTATGTTGGTTTGGTGGAAGAAGGCGAATAGCTGAAAGTTAATAGTTTTAAGCTTTAAGCGGTAAGTTTTAAAGGCAGTAGATCAATTATTAAAACTGGGTCATTACTAGTTGAGGGCCTGATAAATATATCAGGGCGCCTGCAATTTGCGACTACCCAGTTCTTGTCGTTATGTTCCGACTCGTTCTAAAAGGATATTTATGTCAAAAGTAACGTTGAAAGGGTTTATTTTAGTTCCTGAGTCTGACTTAGAGAACGTTAAATCTGAGTTGGTGACTCATAGGCGTCTTACCCTAGAAGAGGCAGGTTGCATTACTTTCAGTGTTACTGAACATACAGAAAACCCACTTCGCTTTGATGTATACGAAGAGTTTATAGATAAATCGGCATTTGAATATCATCAGCAAAGAGTTAAAAACTCTTTATGGGGTAAAGTAACAACTTGTGTTGAGCGACATTACGAGATCTTTGAGTCATCACCAGTCAAGAAGTAGCTCGTAACGAAAGTTTGCTTCATATGGAATAAAAACACTTAACTTACAGAATGTTAAAAAATTGCACCAAGTCTCAGTACCTGATAAGTTGGCTTTCCCCATTTTGGGGTAAGCCTACTATTAAGGAAAATATAATGAAAAAGTTAGGAATGGTACTGTTATCTCTCGTTGCATTTGGAGCCTCAGCTGCAGAAAATTTGCAATTAGACCTTAACCTTTATTTGAATAATCAACTTGTAAAAACGCACGTTGTTAAAACTGAAGAAGACAAAACTCAAACAGTGACTGCAGATGATATTCTTAAATTTGATGTAACCCCTACATTGGACGACCAAACTGTGACACTAACATCAGCACTCTATAAATTTGAAAATGGCTCTTACAATAAATTTCAAGAACCTAAGTTAATGGTAAACCTTAATGAACCTGCAACGATTGAGGTTGGGACTGAGGGTGTTGAAGTGTATAAGATTGAAATAACAGCAAGTAAAATATAATTGTAATAGCATCTTTTATACGTTCTTATAGCGGCTAACTTTAGTGTGCTCCAATTAATTAGCCGTCTATATTTAGGTATGCACTTGTAAAAATAGGCATGCTCTAAGTAGCATCATTTACAAGTATCTTTAAGTTTCACCTATATTCAAATTTTTAAGGAAATCAGATGCAAAGTAAACACATTACAATCAAAACCATGACCAAGAAGGAAGTTGAACTCATGATTGATTGGGCTGCAGCAGAAGGCTGGAATCCAGGCCTTAATGATGCAGAGTGTTATTTTGCTGCTGATCCTGAAGGATTTCTTGTTGGTTTTCTTGGCGATGAGCCTATTGCTACAATTTCTGCCATTAATTATCACGATGCATTTGGCTTTATCGGCTTCTACATTGTTAAACCTGATTACCGTGGCAAAGGTTACGGAATACAAATTTGGAATGCCGCGTTAAAGCGCCTTGAAGGGTTGAATATCGGCCTTGATGGTGTGGTGGAACAGCAAGAAAACTATAAAAAGTCTGGTTTTAACCTGGCTTATCGCAATATTCGTTTTGCAGGAGTCGGTGGTGGTAATTCACAGCAAAATTCAGATATTGTTGATCTTGCTACTGTGCCATTCGAAATTATTGACGCATACGAACAGGCTTTTTTCCCAGTAAATAGAGCAAACTTTACCAAAGCCTGGTTAAGCCAACCCCAATGCGACGCTTTGGGCGTAATGCACAATGGGGAATTGGCAGGATACGGGGTAATTCGCAAATGCCAGAACGGCTTTAAAATTGGCCCTTTATTTGCCGACTCACCAGAATTGGCCGAATCTTTGTTCCTTGCTTTTAAATCTAAAGTGAGTGCATCTGAAGCTATTTTCCTTGATACGCCAGAAATTAATCAAGCTGCTGTTGTTCTAGCACAGAAGTACAACATGCAAGTGTCGTTCGAAACCGCCAGGATGTATACCGACGAATGTCCTAGCTTGCCATTAAACCGTATTTTTGGCGTGACTTCTTTTGAAATCGGCTGAGTTTATTGGGTTGAGTGATTAAACGGTTGTGAGTAAAACTAAAAATTTATCACGTTAAAAATTAAACGCTTTTATCAACGAGTATTCATAATATTGCTAGCACCTTGCACCTAGCACCTAGCACCTTTTTCTCTTTCCCCTTTCCCCTTACAACTTTCTCCTTTCCCTGGGTGTGCATATACGCACAGAAGCTGTTCGTTTTACGCTATTTTCATTATATAACCCATCGGTTAATCTATATTTAGTTTCACGATTCTCATGGGAAATGAGCATGTTAAAGAATTCAAAGTCAAGTTATGGCTGGGTTGCCATCTTATTGCATTGGTTAATGGCACTTGGGGTGTTTGGTTTGTTTGGCTTAGGCGTGTATATGGTTGAGCTAACCTATTACGACGCTTGGTACAAAGGCTCTTTGGACTTACATAAAAGCGTGGGCATTACCTTAGCGGCATTATTGCTGTTTCGATTTGGTTGGCGCTTATTAGGCACCCAACCTGAGCCTGTTGCAGGTAGTCCAAAAGCAATGAATCGAGTTGCACACTCAGTCCATAAACTAATTTATTTAGCTTTAATCGTCATTGTGACATCAGGCTATTTAATCTCTACGGCTGATGGCCGTGCAATTGAAGTATTTAATTTATTTGCTGTACCGGCATTACCCGAGTCGGTCGCGAACCAAGAAGATATTGCAGGTAAAATTCACTTTTATGCCGCGTATGGGCTAATAGCTGTGGTTGTTTTACATGCTTTAGGGGCACTAAAACATCATTTTATCGATAAAGATAAAACCTTAATTAGAATGATCAAACCATTGAAGGATGATTAATATGAAAAAATTACTATTAGGCACAGCACTAAGTGCTGCACTTTTCTCAACAGCAAACGCAAATGCAGCTGACTACGTTATTGATACAGACGGTGCCCACGCATTTGTTACATTTAAAATTAAGCACTTAGGTTACAGCTGGTTACATGGTCGTTTTAATACTTTCTCAGGTGATTTTAGCTATGACGATAAAGCGCCTAATGCATCTAAAATCAATGTAACGATTGATACTAAAAGCATCGACTCAAACCATGCTGAGCGTGACAAGCACTTACGCGGTAAAGACTTCTTAAATGTTGATAAATACCCAACTGCAACATTTAAAAGTACCTCAATCAAGTTTGATGAAGACGGTGATGAAGCAGATGTTACTGGTGAATTTACCTTAAATGGTGTGACTAAAACCATTACTTTTGAAATTGATAAAATTGGTGAAGGTAAAGATCCATGGGGTGGTTACCGTGTTGGTTTTGAAGGTGAAACAAGCCTAAAACTAGCTGACTATGGTATTGACTACAACCTTGGCCCTGCGTCAACGCATGTTGATATTGGCTTATTTATTGAAGGTGTGCGTAAGTAAGCACCATTCATACGACCACCAATTCGCTTTATTCTCGGATTGGTCAATATAAAAGTGCCGCTCAATGAGCGGCACTTTCGTTTCTATCTTTTAATCTCTTTTCTAAAATTGGTTGCAAATTATCGGGTAGCCAGCGTACTAAAACGTCATGAAAAGCATCTGTATGCGCTATTTTTTCAAGGGCTTCATCTAATAATTTTGCTGTTTCTTTACCTTGTTCGTTGTTTGTACAACCTATGTAACCAACACTTAATGCAGGTGCTTCAGTGAGTGACAGTTGGGTCAATTCATCTTCAAAGCCCATAGAATGCGCCAAATAGTAATGCTCGCTTGGGTAGCCAAGTAATATATCAATACGCTTTTTTTGTAGCATATAAGTCAAGCTTGCGAGGGTGTCTCTGCCGGGGCGTGAGATGATATTTGAATCATGGCTTTCGTTAATCACGCTATCTATATCAGCGCCAAAAGAGCGGCTCATTGATACCCCTAATGCCAAGTGTTTATCGTCTAATAACGATTTTAAGGACACTGGTTTTGTGACGTCTAACTCAAGTTTTGCGGCTAACTCTTTACGTATGGCAATGGAGGGTGATAAGCCCACTGTTGATGAGTGTTTTGTAAACTGAATATGCTGCTTACGGTGCTCGTTTTGATACAACGACAGCATACAGTAATTGTTGTGCGGGTTTGATAGTTCATGTACGGCACGACTAGCCGGCAATAAAGTGCGTTTAAATGACACTTCAGGGAGTGCTTTTTCTAGTAATTTGATCACACTTTCATCACGACCTGTGCCTTCGTACTTGTCATTCATGATGTAGTAGGGGGCAAAATCGACCATGATCCACTCAATGGTCTTCGGTTGCTTGGTTGCAACAACGGGCAGGCAAAAAAGTAATAGTAAAATAGACCACACACAACGCATTTTTACTACCTATTTATGGGCTAAAAATATAAGTGTAGCAGGAATTTAGCTATATGCAGGCTGGTGGTAAAAACTAAAACGCCAGCTTGTTGGCTGGCGTTTATCGGTAGGGTTTAGTTGGCTTTTAACCACTTCACAAATTGGCGTGCATCACTGGCCTTTTGGAAGATGGCATTTTTTAAGCCCTGCGTGTCACTAAAAATTACACGCTGTTTATTTACCGAGATTGATTGCACTGGATGTGCGATCTGGATCAAAGATCCGTTGTATTTATATGACATAATAAAACTCACTCTTTCTTTTGTCAGTGTCTGTAGAGCTTTAAAAGGCATTTAAAAATACAGACCGACATTTGTTGTCTTGCTAACAGTGTTGACTAAGTTTGTGACAGTTTGGTGATGATTTGAAAATTCATCAAAATGTCATTTAGCAAACAAGTTGCAAGTATTTATACGAATATGCGGGAATTACTGGATCAAGGTAAGGGGTTAACCGCGTGGTTTCTAAAAACCAGACAAGTAGATTACTGTAAGAATTAACTAAGCGCAAGGTTTATTTTTTAAACATCAAAAATAATCTCTGGATGTTTAACAGAAACAGGCGTATTGTGATTAGGCACAAAATAACAATAAGAAGTATGCTTATGAATTACCTTTTGGTATCAGATATATTCGGTAAAACAGCGCATTTATCGCTGCTTGCTCAGCAGCTTCGCGGTAAAGTGAGTCTTTGTGACCCTTACATGGGGGAAATTCAGCTCCCCATAAATGAGCAGTTTCAATATCAACATTTTATGACTCAATGCGGCCATGACAGTTATTTTGAGCTAGTGCATTTAAAAATGGCTACTATTCGTCAGCCAACCACGATTATTGCATTTAGTGCAGGCGCAGCCGCTGTTTGGCGAGCTCAAGCAGAGTTAAAAAATTCTTTCATTAAAAAAATCATTGCCTTTTATCCATCCCAAGTTAGACATCATCTTGAGCTTGAGGCTAACGTTCCTTGTCGATTTATTTTTCCTCACAGTGAAGAGCATTTTGATATTAAGCCTGTGATTGCAACATTAAAAAGTAAAGCCAAGGTGAGCTGTGAAATAGCCGACTATGGTCATGGGTTTATGAACCCGCTATCTGAGAATTTTAATCAGCTCGGTTATCAGCAATTTACCGAACAGCTACTAAAAGAGTGTTGTAACTCAGAACTTGTCCCCAACGATTAAAAAACTGGTCTATAGTCATTACTAAACAACAATATAAGTAATGACTATGATGGACCAAACAAATTACAGCCACTTTTTATCTAACCCTGTTGCTAAACCACCTTGTCGAATGATCAACGCGCAAATGTACGGATTTTTTGTGTCTGGCTGTGAGCAAAAAATGCAGCAGTATGTTGATGCAACTTTAAACCTACTAGCAACCGAATCAACCTCGTTTAATGTGTTAGGAAGCACGTGTTTACTTACCTTCACTGATATCGAAAAAATTTCTTCCTTAACGCCACCGTTTTCAGAGCATGGCTGGATGCAAGAAACCGATATTATTATTTGGCTCCCAGTAGCAAAAATGCTCGATGGAGATATTAGTCATTTATATTGGTATCCGGCATTTATTAGCGTCAATAACATTTATGCTTTGATTAATGGCCGAGAAGCCTGGGGCTACAATAAATACCTCTGTGAATATCAAATGCCTGCGACTGTGAGTGATGCGGGCGCCTTTAGTATTTCTTTAGAATGTTTTGATGTGTTTAACCCTGACTCTAAATTAGCGATGCATGAGCTATTAACCATTGAGCAAACACAGGCAAGTACCAAGGAAAACTTACTCGATAACTTATCGCATTTTTCTAAACACGTTACCGATTTGTTTGATGCGCAAATTAAAGGCATTGATTTATCGCTTCTTAAACAATTGTTAGACGGGTTTATTCATCCGCAGATGGATCAGATTTTGTTTAAACAATTTCCCGATGGCCAAGGAGATAAAGCCGTTTATCAAAGCGTGGTTCACTCACCATCGTTAATCAAAAAAATTCACCAATTAAAACTTTTACACAATGATTTTAGTTTGGATGTAAAAGCTCTTGCGAGCTTTCCTCTAAATGACATGTTTGGTATCGCACTTGGCAAACAAACGGTTCATTTACCTTTTTACGTCAATATGGACTTTGACCAGCTTGGCGCAACACAACTGTTACCAGCACAGGGGTAACCATGGAAAAAGAAAAAATCACCATTGTCGGTGGCGGTGTTGCAGCGATGACTGCGGCAGTGTATTTAACCGAGCAAGCTAATTGGCAAAGCCAGCGCGAAATTACCGTTTATCAACAGGGTTGGCGACTTGGCGGTAAAGGGGCGAGTGGCCGAAACGCCCATTTTGGACAGCGAATCGAAGAGCATGGTTTACATGTTTGGTTTGGCGCCTACGTGAATAGCTTTCGCACCTTAGAAGGGGTGTATAACTCACTCAATCGACCAGCTAGTTGTTCATTGGCAACTTGGCAGCAGGCATTTAAACCACACAGTTTTATTGCTTTACAAGAGTTTATTGATAACGAATGGCAAACTTGGCCGATAGATTTTCCTACCGTTGAAGGGAACCCCGCTGATGGCAGTCTAGATATAACAGTGTGGGACTTTGTCACCATGACATTAGCATGGCTAAAAAAATGGACCGAAGGCATTGAGCATGTTTGTCAGCAGCAAGATGCTAAAACCATTTTAGTGACTAAAAAATCACGGGATCAATCGTTACTCAAACACATGTATCAAGAAATCAAAGCAGACATTGATACCCATTTAAATGGCGCAAAGCAGTTTATTGATGATATTGAAGCAGGTGCAACTGAAATTGCCTCGAACCCACGAACATTGATAACTCATTTGCTGCAGTTCACCGAAAAGCAGGCCACCCATACAGATAAACAGGCCGATCGACTGGTTATTTGGTATATCGTCAGAAAGTTAAAACGTTGGTTTAAAGACCAAGTTATTGATTTACTCGAAGACAACCCAGAGCTGCGCAGACTTTATATTTGTGCCGATCTTGCGATTGCAATGCTCACAGGACTGATTAAAGACAAAGTATATCGCGACGGTTTTGGTGTCATTAATTGCTACGATTTTCGTCAGTGGCTCGAAAAAAATGGTGCTAACAAAACTTACAGCGTTGATTCAGCGCCAGTGCGCGGCTTTTATGATTTGGTGTTTGCTTACCCTAAAGGTGACTTTAGTAAACCCAATGTTGAAGCAGGCGTTGCCGCCCTTGCTATGTTACGTATAGGGCTTTGCTATAAAGGCGGCGTGATGTGGAAAATGCAAGCAGGCATGGGCGATGTCATTTTCGGACCAATTTATGAACTTTTAAAGCAGCGCGGTGTTAAGTTTAAGTTTTTCCATCAGTTAACTAACTTATCTGCTGGGCAAACTGCCCAAGGTGAGCCGCTGGTGAGTGAAATTGAGCTTTGCCAACAGGTGAGTTTAGTTGGCCAAGATTATCAACCGCTCATTGATGTAAAACAGCTGCCATGCTGGCCAAGTGAGCCACTGTATGAGCAAATCAGCCCTGAACAAGCGCACTTATTGCAAGAATATCAAATTAATTTAGAGTCATTTTGGAGTAATTGGCCAGAGGTGTATCAAGAACACTTTAGTACCCCATTGCCAACAGTGACGCTTCGCTACGGTATTGATTTTGATACACTGATTTTAGGGGTCTCGGTTGCCTCTCTTGAACACGTTGCCTCTGAACTTTTAGCTGTAGATTACGCGCTTTCTCAACAAGCAACAAAAGTGCAAAGTGTGGCGACTCAGGCTTGCCAAGTATGGTTGAATAAAACCGACCCACAACTTGGCTTTACGCAAACTAATGCTGCTCATGAAGGGCCTATTTTAAGTGGCTTTGTAGAGCCGTTTGATACTTGGGCTGCAATGGGCAACTTGCTCGATAAAGAAGATTGGCCAAGTGACAACTCACCAGTTAATGTTGCCTATTTTTGCAGTGCATTTAGCTGCGAAAACTACCCACCTGCCAGTGCACATCAATTCCCAGAGCAAATGAAAGCCGAAGTAAAATTGAATATGCATAATTTGTTTAGCTCAGATATGCGGCCACTTTGGCCTGAAGCCTATACTGATAACAAGTTTGATTGGCAGGTTTTTTACAGTGATCCGCATAGCATTTTACCTGTACTAGAGCAGCAATATTGGCGCGTAAATTTCGATCCCAGTGAGCGCTATGTCCTATCTGTGGTTGATTCGAGTAAATACCGCCTGGCTACAGATGGCAGTCAGTTTGTCAATTTGCGCATCACTGGCGACTGGATAAAAACCGGCGTTAATGCAGGCTGTGTTGAGGCTGCTGTGATGGCCGGTATGCAAACAGCGCGGGCACTATGTGGTTGGCCAAGCGAAATCAGCGGAGAGCATGCATTCGAAAAAGGTTAGTGTGAATAAAGTTGTAAAAAAGTATGCGTATAAGTCATGAAATTTCATGATTTATATGCGACTTTAATCTATTGTTTGGTCTATACTTACCACTAAATTACAACAATTTAACAATTTTCCCTCTTTTAAGGTCTAAAAGCCAATGAAGCGTCCTTTTCTTAAAGATCCTAAGTTTATGATGTTGTCGAGCACCAGCTTGGCGGCATGTGTAATGGCAAGCGCTGTTGCACAAGGAGCTGAGACTGAAAAAGACATGGAAGTTATTAGCGTTTATGCACAAAAGCGTCCGCAAGCAATTGAAGACGTAAGTGTGGCGGTAAGCCAAGTGAATGGCGAAATTTTAAAAGCTCAGCATTTTAAAGATTCAACTGAAATTGGTTTGTTTGCGCCAAACGTTAAAATCACCCAAAACGCCGCAGAAGGGACGCCTCCCGCTGTGAGTATCCGTGGGGTGGGGTTACTTGATTATAATACGGCGAACACTTCACCTGTTGCCATGTATATTGATGGTGTTGCGGTGGGGTCTGCCAATAATCAAATTGTTAACTTGTACGATATTGAACAACTCGATATTTTACGCGGCCCGCAGGGTACTTTGTTTGGTCGTAATTCTACCGGTGGTGCAATACTTATACGCTCAAATCGCCCTGAGTTTGATAGCTATGGCTCGCTAACATTAGGTGCTGCCAATAACAACGCCACCAGCATCGATGGTGTGTGGAACCAGCAACTCTCAGACTCCAGCGCAATGCGTATTGCTGTTAACTATCAAGACTATGAATATTCAACAAAAAATACTTATGCAGACTCACCAACAGCAGGCATGGAGCAAAAAAATGCACGTGTGTCTTTTTTGTCCGAGTGGGATGATGTTGATCTTTACCTGCAAGCGCATATTGAAGATTGGGATGGTATTGCCCAGCCAGTTGGTAGTATTGGTATTGTCGCAAACCCTTTAACGGGTGAGCTGTGTTCACCAGCAGATGCGGGCTCAACACGCTGTTTTGATAACTTTGGTTTTAATGATGGCAGTGATGATTTCTTTGCTGTGAGCGTCAATAACGACTCACCTCATAAATCCGATGGTTATGGTTTTATTGCTGAAGTGAATTGGCATTTAAACGAGCAAAGTACATTTACCTCGCTGTCAAGCTTTAACGATTTAGAAAGAAGCCATGCTTTTAACTGCGATGGCTCGCCAGCTCGTTTGTGCGAAGGAGTATTAGGGTTAGATACCCAACTACTCAGCCAAGAATTCAGGTTATTAAACGAATTTGCTGATTACACACTCACCAGTGGTGTTTATTTTGCCGATGAGACGATTGAGCAAGATAATCTAAATGATATTTTGCGTGATTTCCGGGGTATTTTACCGACAAACTTAACCGCGACCTTTATTTACGATAATGAAATCAAGATGCAAAATTTGGCTGTATTTAGCCAAATTGAAGTACCAGTCGCAGATAAATGGATGATCACAGCCGGTCTTAGATATGACTATGAGTCACTTGAGTATGACTCAATCGCCACGTTAAATGCGGTGGTTGATGTGAATGACTTAGGCGGAGTGCTTGTACCATTTTATCGCGTTACCGATGAGCAATCAGACAATGGCTTTACTGGTCAATTTGCCGTTAATTATCGCTATTCAGATGCAAGCAATCTTTATTATCGTTTTGCTAATGGTAGTAAAAGTGGTGGCTACAACGGCGGCTTTTTGTCATCTGAAGAACAAGCAATCTTAGCAAACTACGGTAAAGAGCGCTTAAATGCCCATGAAGTTGGCTTAAAGTCGTTCTGGCCTGGAAAGCAACTTAGAATGAATTGGGCGGCGTTTTACTATGACTATAACGACCAACAAGTGTTTATGAACCAAGCGTCAGAAACACCGCAAATGCCTCCTGTGCAGTTGCTTGAAAATGTCGCTGATTCAACTATTTATGGTCTTGAAACTGAAATCAATTACCAAGCAACTAAGCAATTAGCCATGCTACTTTCAGTTGGCTATATCCCTCATGCTGAGTTTGAAGAATACGTTGACCCACTTGGCAATAGTATTACTGATAACCAACTACCATTTACTTCTAAATGGAATGTATCAGCGGGATTAAAATATGATACCAGCTTGGCGTCATATCCGTTATCGGCCAATATTATTTACGATTATCAGTCTGAGTTTTATTTTGATCAGAACATGAACCCTTATGCCCGCCAAGACGGCTTTAGCATTGTTAATGCGCATCTAAAATATGATGTTGATAATTGGTCATTTACTTTATGGGGCAAAAATTTATTTGATACTGAATACAGTCAGTTAAAGTTCGATTTAAGCTCGTTCTTAGGCATGCTTGAAGACTTTAAAGGGGAAGGGCGTCGCTATGGCTTTGATGTTTCACTGCAATTCTAGTCGTTGCCAACTCCACGATGGTACAGGGGTTTTGTGAATGCGGTTAAAGCTGTATTTTAGCACTCTGCTGTTTGTGGTTTTATTAAGTGTTTCGGCTAATGCACAAGATACGTTTGTCTACACCGACGCTGTAGCTGAGCAAAACCTTCATGATGTCGGTGAAGTGTTTACGGCAAATGATAATATGTTTCCACAATCTGTGGCTGCGATTGATGCTTGGCGAGCCAGCAAAAAACCACAATCTAGAATAAGCTCTGTCGGCGGTAGCTATTGGTTAATTGTTGAAATTGAAAATCTAAGTGATATCGAAGATTTAGTTCTCTACCCTTACAACACCCTGGTTTCGAAAATAGAAAGCCGCATATACGATATAACTGATCCAAGTGCCCCGATACAGCACTTTGTAACCGGCGGGGTCGAGCCTAACCAATTTGCTTTTCACTATGGTAATCGCTTATCTCTTGAAAAAGGTAAGCGCTACACGCTAATCACTTATTTTGAGAGTGACTACTTTTATACTCCCGCAAAGCTGGTATTAACGCCTTATCAAGATTATTTTCAGAACATAACCGTCGAAAATATGATCATGATGCTGTGCTTTGGGGTGGGCATTGCACTTGGTTTATATAATTTATTAATTTACTTGGTTTCCCGTGATGTTACACACCTGTATTACGCATTATTTACAGCATCCTGGGTGTTTGCTTGGAGCCATTTTTTCCATATTTCTGATCAGCTGTTTGGTTACTATAATCCCCATCTTCACTGGCTCGGCTTTGCCCTCACACCCTTAACCAATATTTTGTTTTACAACAACTTACTTAAACTCAAAGAAACATTTCCGAAACTGGCGCAATTATCACTCACGGTGGGTGTAATCGCCACTTTGGGTATTCCGTTTTGTATTTTATGGCCAAGCTTTGGTTTTTATTGGTCAACGTTAGTAACGGGTGTTGCTTTATGTTTAGGCTTATACATAGGTATTCGCTGTATGCTCATTGGCTTCAAGCCAGCACGCTATTTTGTGCTTGCTTACATTGCCATGATGCTACCGAATATGGTCGGTAATTTAACTAATTTAGGCTTGCTGCCAGCTACTTCCATTAATTTATATTTATTGGGGTTGATAGGCACAGCCATGGACGCCATGTTGCTGGCGTTTGCTGTGGCCGATAAGTTTAGGTTGCTTCACGATGACAACGTAGAGCTCAACAAAAATCTAGAAGAAAAAGTCCATTTAAGAACCTTGGAGCTTGAAGAGCTTGCCTCTGAGCTTCGCGATGCGAATGAAGCTAAAAGCCGTTTCTTAGCGAATATCAGTCATGAGATTCGCACCCCAATGACATCAATTATTGGCTATGCAGATGGCATTATGCTCGGGGACATTAAGCCTCATGAGCGCAACCATGGGATTGGCGTTATATTGCAAAATAGCCGCCATGTCCTTGGATTAATAAACGATATACTCGATATGTCGAAGATTGAAGCCAACAAGCTAGAAATAGATTTAGTCGAAACAGACTTGTTTGCCACGATTGCCAATATTGAGTCACTTATCGGCAAGCAAATTCGCGATAAGGGCTTAAAGTTCAGTGTTGATTATCAGTTCCCGTTGCCAGACTACCTAATTACCGATCCGAGTCGTTTAAGGCAGATCTTATTAAACTTAACAACCAACGCCCTTAAGTTCACTCAAGTGGGGCGTATAACTTTAACGGTGAGCTGTCATAACGATAAGTTGTCGATAAGCGTAAAAGACACAGGTATTGGCATGACAGACAAAGAGCAACAAGCCCTGTTTAGTGCCTTTTATCAAGCGGATTCAAGTATTTCTAGGCAGTATGGTGGCACGGGTCTTGGCCTTAATATTTCAAAGAGCCTTGCGCAGAAATTGGATGGGGATATCAGCGTTAAAAGTAATGTCGGCTCTGGCAGTGAGTTTATTTTCACCATGTCGATTTATACTACAGATAATACACGCTGGCTTAATGATATGAGCGAAGTGAAGCTCGTTGAAACCTCACCGTTTAGTAAGCTTGATGCACCAGAGAACTTAAAGGGCAGAGTATTACTTGCCGAAGACCACCCAGACAACCGACGTTTAATTGCGCGAATATTAGAGCGTATGGGGCTGACAGTGACCACCGTTGAAAATGGTAAAGACGCAGTGCAAGCAACCCTCGAAGACAGCTTTGACCTTATTCTACTGGATATTCAAATGCCGATTATGGACGGTCAAGAAGCATTAAAAATGATGCAAGCAACGGGAGTGAGTGCGCCAATCATTGCACTGACAGCGAATACCATGAAGCATGAAATTGCCCGTTATATGAAACAAGGCTTTAATGATTTAATCGCCAAACCAATTGATAGAAACGCGTTTAGCCATAAAATTGCCAGTTACTTAGATTGCGATGAGTTAGCCGATATCAAGTTACCTGAAAAAGAGTTTCAGGCGCTTAAAGATGACTATATAAAAGGTCTGGAAGAACAGTATCGAGAAATGCGCGAGCAATACAAAAAGATGGATATTGATGGCTTAAGCAGAAATGTTCATATGCTTAAAGGCGCTGCGAACATGTTCGAATGTGAAACGCTTTATGTTAAAGCGGTCGCCGTTGATGCAGCGCTTAAAAAAGATACCGTCACGCTCGATACGCAGCTTATTGCATCCTTATTTTGTGCCATGCAAGACGAGATAACCAAGGTAACGCATTGATTGCTTGAATAGCGGCTATTTCTTTGTAAGCACAGACAAATTAGCTATTTCTTGATATTAATATTGTTAAAACTCTTTGCTGGGAAAGCATGATGCAGTATCAACACATTTCAGTACCCTCGAATGGCGCGCAAATTACTATCGATAGTAAGGGTCAATGGCATATTCCTGATAACCCGGTTATTGCTTACATTGAAGGCGATGGTGTGGGTCAAGATATCAGCCCGGTGATGCGAGATATTGTTGATGCTGCAGTGAATCAGGCTTATCAAGGCGATAAACAAATACATTGGATGGAAGTGTTCAATGGCGAAAAAGCAGCAGCGCTTTACGATGGTGACTGGTTCCCGCAAGAAACCCTGCATGCTGTTAGGCAGTATAAAATTGCCATAAAAGGGCCATTAACAACCCCCCTTGGCGGTGGTTTCCGTTCTTTAAATGTGGCTCTTCGTCATGAGATGGACTTATTCGTTAACATGCGGCCCATTCGCAGTTATCCGCATTTACCATCGCCCTTAAAAGAGCCTGAAAAAACCCAAATCACAGTAATACGTGACAGCTCAGAAGACGTTTACTCAGGCATTGAGTGGCAGGCTGGCAGTATTGACAACGAACGTATGCTTGATTTTCTGTGCCAAGAAATGGGGGTCACCCGACTTCGTTTTGATAACCAATGTGGCATTGGCATAAAAAATAGCTCGAAAGAGGCAGCAGAGCGACTAATGCGTTACGCCCTAAACTTTGCCCTCAAAGAGCACAGTGAATCACTGACTGTGGTGCACAAAGGCAATGTACTTAAATTTACCGATGGCGCCTTTAAACGCTGGGCATTTGCCCTTGCTGAGCAAGAGTTTAACGCTGTAGCGCATGAAAATGGTCGTTGGTTAGTGATCAAGCGAGACAAGCAAGATGATTTAATCATCAAAGAAGTCATTGCTGATAACATGCTACAACAAGCGCTACTCACCCCAGAGCAATTTGATGTGGTGGTAACAACCAATCAAAACGGCGATTACTTAGCTGATATGCTAACCGCACAAGTTGGTGGCGTGGGTATTATGCCTGCGGCAAACTTAAATAATGAAGTGGCCTTTTTTGAACCGACTCATGGCACATTTAATCGCATTGCCGGAGAAGACAGTGCAAATCCAACAAGCAGTATTTTAAGTGCGGTCATGATGCTACGTTTTATGGGCTGGCACGAAGCGGCGAATAATATAGAAAAAGCCCTAGAGCAGACGCTTAGCGCAAATGAAATGACGTTTGATTTGGCTAACCTAGTAGCCGATGCGACGATGCTTAGTTGCAGTGATTTTGCAACAAGCATCATCGCGCGAATAAGTAACTCAAATAATGAACCATATTAAGCGGCATTGGCGCTTTTAACTGCGTAGACACATGGTTTACCTGTTAACTGTGCTGCACGTTGGTAAATGTGCTCTGCACCAGGTTCGTTGCTTGTCATGCCTGTTAATGTATCCATTAACGCAACCACTAAAATAGCTGGTACTTGGCAGCAGTATTCATCTAGCACTGCGGTTGTTGTTTGTGCATCAACATGACAGTGAGGGTGAGTACGTACTGTGCTATACGCTTTTAACAGTGTCTCTGCTTGTAAAACATCATCATCTTGATGTTTGGTTTTACGGCATTGGCAACCAAACTCATCAACCATTGTTGCCAGTGTTTGGTAAATCTCATCGCAGGCTAAATCGCTTTTTTTACAAAGCTGCTGCTCGATGAATGAGTGTAATTGACCATTGATGTAAAGGCCGTCCTGTTGAGTGAATTGCGCTGAAGTTTCCATAATCATTTTCTCTTTGTTTATGTGCTTAACTTCACTCTAGCCCTTCACTCATTATTAATGAAATTGTTGTTTTCAATAACTGATATTGATTTTATCAATATTATACTGTTTTTAACGATCAGCCACGGTACTGGCAAAGGCAAGTAGCTCTCTACGCAGCCACTGATGCGGGTTTGCGTGATGTAGCAAAGGGCTCCATAACATTTTTACTTCAATAGGCACGATTTGAAATGGCACTGGACTTATTACCAAATCAGTGTGTTTTGCTAATAACATAGCTTGGCGACGGGGCAATGTGGCAATAAGTTGAGGTGATTGGCAAAGTAGGCTCGCCACCATGTAATGGCGGGTGAATACGCGAATATTGCGGGTTTGTTCTAGTTGCCATAATGCCTCATCGACCCAGCCGAGTTTTTGGCTGCCTGATTTATTTGTTACTGCCGCTTCTACGCCCCAACCAGCCCGATTCACCCAAATGTGTTCTTGTGCAAGGTAGCCTTCGAGGTTTTGCTGTTGTAAGTAAGAGTTGTCTGGGTGTGTTAAGCAGCAGTAATTGTCGCGCCACACACTTGCCTGGTGGAATGAGCGGGGCAGGCCGTTAAAGCGATTAATGGCAAGGTCGATGGTGCCTTTTTCCATATCTTGAAGGTTAACATCGCTTGGGCTCAAAATATCAAAATTAAGCCCCGGATTTTTTGCTAGCTGCTGGGTGATAAACGGCGCAATAAGGGTTGATTCAAGATAGTCGTTTGCCATGATCCGAAACGTAATATTCGCGGTGCTCGGGTCGAATACCTCACTTGGCTGAGTAATTTCCTCAGCCATTTTTAACAGTGATTCTATTTCAGGTTTAAGGCTGAGCGCTTTTGCCGTTGGCGTCATTGTGCCAGCGGCTCTCACTAATAATGGATCATCAAACAAATCTCGCAAACGCTTAAGGGCGTTACTCATTGCAGGTTGAGTCAAAGCTAGTTTATTGGCGGCTTTAGACACACTTTGTTCGTCAATGAGGACATTTAAATACACCAATAGGTTGAGGTCGACGTGCCTAATATTCATTTGATCAATCTTATTTATTATCTTTATTAATTACCTAAATTAAAGCGCGCTTGCTATTGTGTGTAAACAAGGCGACTAAAATAATCAGCATAAGCGATAAAAATAATGCCACAGCAAAGTTCACATTTGGCTGTTAAATCACACAGCGAACAGTTAAATCAGGTCGTAGCGACTAAGCTTGCCCGTGCGGTGTATGCTGGCTTTGAGGCTATGTTTGCAGAGTTTTTAAATATTACCCTAGGTGCACAAAGTCGTTTTGAACAGCGCCAGTGGCATCAAGTTCAAGGGGCTATGAAATCGCGATTGCAAGTTTACGAAGGGCAAGTCAAAAAGGTAAGCCAAGCGGTAAAAATTATTGCTTATAGCGAAGTAGACGACCCAGCGCTTTGGTTATTAGCCAAGAAAATATACGCAGAAATGGTGCAAAGCCACGAAAACCAGCCCATTGCTCATACCTTTTTTAACTCAACCTTCGGTGCAATTTGGGACTCACGAAAAATCCGCAATGTGCACTTGTTTGTACTAAAAGCGCGCTATCAACTGGGGCCAAGACCCTTTGATTCATTGGTTAGCCGCATTTCCCTGCAAAATGGCTTTGAAAGTGCGATTAGTAGCTTGATCAAGCGCCATGTATTTCGGTCACAATACGCTGATTTTAATGATGATATTGCCATGTTACAGCGCACCTTGATTGCTGGAGCGAAACAGCAGTGCCCACAAGTTTATGAGCTGCTTGCTCTCAACGATGGCTATATCGAATATGCGAATTCATTGTTTTTCAGAAATAAAGCGTGCTACATAATAGGCCGCTGTATTGCTAAAAATGGCGATAACATGCCATTTGCGATTGCGTTATTAAACAGTGAAAAAGGTCTGCACATTGATGCTGTGATGATGGGAGCTGATCAACTTAGCTTGTTGTTTGGCTTTGCGCGTACTTATTTTATGGTCGACACAGATCAACCCGCCCGATACGTTGATTACCTCAGTGATTTAATGCCTCATAAGCAACGTTTTGAGCTGTTTAATGCCATAGGCTTTATCAAACACGCGAAAACCGAGTTTTATCGTTATAAAGTTGATACCACCCGTAATAGCCCCGTTGACGATAAATACACACTTGCGCCGGGGACGCCGGGCATGGTGATGCTGGTATTTACCACCCCAGGCTCAGATTATGTGTACAAGGTAATAAAAGATAAATTTAGTGCACCAAAAACAGCCACCAAACAACAAGTAATGGCCAAGTACGACTTTGTTAAACAAGCCGACCGAGTAGGACGGCTAGTTGATACCCACGAATTTCGTTATTTAGCGTTTGATTTAAGCCGATTTAGTGATGAGCTTATACAAATAATGCAGCAGCAAATTGGCGATAGCTTAGTGATCTCGGGGAATGCACTTATTTTGCGCCATGTTTATGTAGAGCGCAAAATGACGCCGCTTAATTTGTATATCAACGACTGTGATGAGCGAAAACTGCAGCAAGTAATGGTTGATTACGGTAAAGCGATAAAAGAGCTTGCGGGGGCTAATATTTTCCCCGGTGATATGCTGATGAAAAACTTTGGTGTAACCCGTTGGGGAAGAGTGGTGTTCTACGACTACGATGAAATTTGCCCGATGACAGAGTGTCAATTTAGAGAACTGCCAAAAACCGATGACTCATTAGATGAGCTAAGCAGCGAAAGCTACTTTGATATTGCCGAAAACGACGTATTTCCGAGCCAGTTTAGAGTATTTTTTAGCGCTAATAAGCGAGCGTTTGATCACTTCAATGCTGCACATCAAGATATTTTCACTGCCACGATGTGGCAGCAATTACAAACTGCGATAAACGATGGGCAATTGCTTGATGTTTATCCTTATAAGCAGTCTTGGCGCTTTTCGTCGATGAGAGATCAAATGAAAAAATCTCAACCTATAACTGTTTAATAGGAACATAGTGTTAGCGTATGCTATTGAAAAAATTGCTAAGGAACGCACTATGAAAAACACACTGTTATTATCGAGTTTATTTATTTCGTCTATGGTAAGCGCCAATCCGTTATTAGGTAGCTGGCAATTTGTTGAAGGCAAATATGCAACCAATGACGGCTATGTGACGGCAAAAGCGCCAGAAATTACCTCTGTTAAACTGATTACACCCAGTCATTTTAGCTATATCACCCAAAAGCAAGGCAACTTTCATTATGCTGGTGGCGGCAAATATGTTATGCAAGATCAGCAATTTATCGAAACTTTTTCCTATGGTAATGTACCTTCACTACTTGGTAAGACCATGTCATTTGATTACAAAATAGAAGGTGACTTGTGGCACCACACTTTGTATGAAAATGGCAAATTAGTCGAAGCTGAGATCTGGCAACGAATTAAATAGAAGGTGATATGCGTTATATTAAGCACGAAGACTCACAGTTACATTTTGCGCAAACAGATAAACCAGCCCTAAAAGATAACGAAGTTCTTATTGCTGTTGCAGCAATCGGCGTTAATCGGGCAGATTGTTTACAGCGACAAGGTAAATACCCTGCGCCCAAAGGTGACAGTGAAATATTAGGTTTAGAATGCGCCGGTACCATTGTTGAGAAAGGTAGTGCAGTATCCGGTGACTGGCTTAATAAACGTGTTTTTACCTTGTGCTCGGGCGGTGCTTACAGCGAGTATGTTGCCGTTGATGCTGCGCAAGTGATGCCGTTACCAGATGAAATGACAATGGCAGAGGGCGCTGCTATCAGTGAAGTATACTTAACGGCTTTCTCTGCCTTATTTCAATTTGGTCAGCTCAAAGCGGGGCAAACGGCACTGATCCATGCGGGAGCTAGTGGTGTCGGAGGGGCGGCAATTCAAATGGCAAAACGCGCGGGTGCTCAAGTAGTGATAACCGCAGGCAGCGATGAAAAGTGTGAGCATGCCAAACAGCTTGGTGCAGACCACACCATTAATTATAAAACCACCGACTTTGTAGAGTATTTCAAAGCCAATAATTTACAGGCTAATACCATTGTTGATCCTGTCTCAGGAAGCTATTTAAATAAAAATGCTGCCGTTGCAGCAATGGATTGCCAAATTGTAATGTTAGCGTTTTTAGATGCGCGCTTTGCTGAGGTTGACTTTGCAAGGTTGCTTAGTAAGCGCATATCATTTCATGCATCAACCTTGCGTAACCGTTCAATTGAGTTTAAACGTGATTTAAAAGAGCAGTTTATTTCGCGCTTTTATGATGACTTGGCCAACGGGCTGTTCGATTGCAATATCTATAAAACCTTAAATTGGCAAGAAGCGAATGAGGCGCACCGTATTTTAGATAACAACGAAAATTCGGGAAAAGTGGTGATGTTAGTTGAATAACATCAATTTGCCCATATTATTGGTTTTATTAGTAGTTAAAAGTAAAGGTTAATATGAACCCTATTATTGCAATGCTCAAAGAGCACAATGTAAGTGACGAGAAAGTGCGTGAGCTGTTTCAAGCGTTTATGGAAAACCCAATGATGGCAATGGGTCTGGTCCAACAGTTAGGTATCCCACCAGAAAAGCTTCAACAATTGATGGCATTAGTGATGACGCAGCCACACCTTATTAAAGAAGCGGCTGAATCAGTTGGCATCAGTGATGATGAAGTTGAACAAGCCAAAGCGCAGTTCAAAAATCAGCAGTCATAAAATTTAATGATTCGAATTGAAAAAAGGTTAGCTATTTGGCTAACCTTTTTTGTTGGTATTATTGATACGAAAACACGTCGTCTAGTTTCTTATCAAACAACTGTGCAATCTTAAAAGCCACCTCAAGAGAGGGGGAATATTTACCTTTTTCAATCGCTACTATAGTTTGCCTTGAAACACCAACAGCCTCTGCTAATGCTTGCTGAGTCATTTCATTGTGATGAAATCGAAGTTCTCGAATGGTATTACTGAGCTGTTTTGTCATTTAGCTGTCTCTTCGATATAAATACGCTTTGCTAGCAATAGTAATAATTTCACTCACTAAAAAACCAATAATAAGAAAGTGCATAATATTATATAGATCAGAGACCTCAGGTAACAGCATACGTCCAGACACACGCTCAATTTGCGTTGTTAAAAATACACACATTAAGATAATTGCAGAGCAAAACCAATGACCAAGTTTGGTGCTTTTTAGCTCGATGAGCTTATCGCGCTCATCATCTCCTAAGTCTGCTTCTTTGTGTTTAATACCCGCAAGCACAGATTGCATAATGATCTCTAAGATCACCGCTACTACAACAACCTTATACAAATAAGATACCATGGTCTCTTGGCTAAGAGCCCCCGCGGCTTGTAGTGAATTAATACCTAACAGGTAATAGCTTAAAAGGCCTATGGTTACCACCAAGGTGCCCCAAATTGTCATTTCTTTGTAGCTCATTTTATATCATCCAATGTAAAAAATATTTGACTTGGTGTTAAGTAAACTACTCATTGCTTACTGTGTCAAATATTTTTAACATCATGTATGGTTTTTTTATCATTGACGTATTTCGTTACATTTAGTTAAGAACTAATTTGTATCGCAGTGGCTCTTATGAAAACAAACAACAAATAAGGAACGAATATGAACTGGCTTTTGAAGGTATGGAAAAATAACCGCTCTTTGATTTTATTCATCTGTTTGATGAGTGTTTTTAGAAGTGCGGTGGCTGATTGGTATGAAGTGCCAACAGGTTCAATGAACCCGACCATCGTTGAAGGGGATCGAATTTTAACGGATAAAATGGCTTATGATCTGCGTGTGCCATTTAGTCATATTTCGCTAATGCGCACAGATGAGCCAAAAGCCGGTGATATCATTGTATTTGATTCTAAGGCTGCAAATAATCGCTTAATAAAGCGTGTTATTGGCGTGCCGGGCGATACAGTGACATTAGTAGATAATAAATTGATCATTAACGGTAAAGCACTTGATTACGCATTAACTGATGATAAGCAAGAGCAGCAAACACTGATTGAAAACCTTGCAGGTGTTCAGCACGCTATTCAGGTATCAAAAACGCCCTCGGTGATGCAGCATTTTGCACCTGTCGTTATTCCCAAAGATATGTATCTAGCGATGGGCGATAACCGTGATAATAGTGCAGACTCACGAGTGATTGGTTTAGTGCCTCGCAGTGAGTTATTAGGTAAAGCTAAAAGGGTGCTTGTGTCACTTGATTATGATGATTATTACTTACCTCGAAAAGAGCGAGTTTTACATGATTTGTACTTAGCACCCTAGATAAAAATCGTACAAAAATTGGCAATTTATAATTTTGTGTTTCAATATTAACGACATAAAAATAATAAGCCAAAAGGTAAAGTATGATAAATGATAAGTTTACTAGATTAATTCGATATTATTTGTTACTCGTCTTTTTGATTAGCCTAGTTGCATGTGGTTCGAGCTCAAAAAACGAATCTACAAAAGTTGATGACACTAACAGCTCAACACCAGATACAGGTGCTCAGCTTGTCGATAACAGTGGCAGTGCTGACTATCATATTATTATTTATGGCAATAGCCATAGCGCTAGATTAGGGGATTTGCTTGAACAGCTTATTTCCAGTGAGTTAACCAACGCTCAAGTTTCAACTCTTACCGTCAGTGGTCGCTTTTTAGATGAAATAGTGAACACATCGGGCAATGTTGAAAAGCTACAGCAAGCCAATTGGAGCCATGCTATTTTTCAAGGTCAAAAGTATTCTCAGTCTGGCTCTGTTAATTATTCTACAAGTGAGGCTGAGCGATTAATTGCCAGTGCAAAAGAGCTGGAAATTACACCTATTTTGTTTCCAGAGCATCCACAGCAAGGTGACAGCAAAGAAGGGGAGCTTGTCTATCAATTGCATTTGTCGATTAGCGAAAAAGATGCAAGCTGTGTAGCACCAATCGGCTTAGTTTGGGACAAAGCAATCGCCGCATTACCGGAGCTTAATTTTTACAGTGCAGATGGAAATCATGCTTCAGATGCAGGGCACTTACTGACCGCGATGACTTTTTATGAAGTTATAACAGGTGAGCTTGCAGATACCCTAGCTTACAATGCTGCTTTTGCGATTACCGAACAACAACACCAGCAGTTTGGGCAAATAATTACTCAAGTACTGACTGAATATCCTGCATGCCCCAGCTCTTAAGCTAACAACATTAATCTAAAGCATTCATTAAATACAAAAAAACCGTTGTGTCTGAAACACAACGGTTCTTTATATTAACTAGCAATTGTGTAATTACATTACACGCATGCCAGGCTCTGAGCCTTCATCTGGATTAAGAATATAAATTTCTTTACCGCCAGGGCCTGCAGCTAATACCATGCCTTCAGACATACCGAAACGCATCTTACGAGGCTTAAGGTTCGCTACCATTACCGTTAGCTTGCCTTCAATGTCTTCTGGTGCATACGCCGATTTAATGCCTGCGAATACTTGGCGTGTTTCGCCACCTAAATCTAAAGTTAGTTTTAATAACTTATCTGCGCCTTCAACGTGTTCTGCTTTAGCAATTTTTGCTACACGTAAATCAACTTTCGCAAAATCATCAAATTCGATTTCTGGGCTGATTGGCTCTTTTGCTAGTGGGCTGTTTGGATCAATCTTGTCTTTTTCAGCAACTAGGCTTTCTTTTGATTCTTCAATCATTTTATTTACTTTATCCATTTCAACACGCTGCATTAGCGGTTTGAACTTATTAATTGCGTGACCAACAAGCGCAGTTTGCGCGCCTTGCCATGTTAAATCGTCGTTTAAGAAAGCTTCAACGTTTGCAGCCATACCTGGAAGAACAGGTTTTAAGTAGGTGATAAGTACACGGAACATATTTAAGCCAAGTGAACAAACATCGTGTGTTTCTTGTTGTTTTGTTTCGTCTTTAATCAATACCCAAGGCGCTTTAGCGTCGATAAATTGGTTTGCTTTATCAGCAAGAGCCATGATTTCACGAATTGCACGGCTGTAATCACGGTTTTCATAGTGGTTTGCGATGCTTGCAGCAGCTGCTTGGAACTCACCTAATAGCGCTTCGTCCATTACGGTGTCGCTAAGCTTGCCGTCAAACTTCTTGGTGATGAAGCTTGCACAACGACTTGCGATATTAACCACTTTACCTACTAAGTCTGAGTTTACACGTAGTGCAAAGTCTTCAAGGTTTAAATCAAGGTCAGTGATGCCGTTGTTTAGTTTTGCTGCGTAGTAATAACGAAGATATTCAGGATCTAGGTTATCAAGGTAAGTACGTGCCTTAACAAAAGTGCCTTTTGATTTAGACATCTTCGCGCCATTCACAGTTACAAAACCGTGGGCAAATACATTTGTTGGCTTTCTGAATTTTGCGCCATCTAACATTGCAGGCCAGAATAAGCTGTGGAAATAGATGATATCTTTACCAATGAAGTGGTAAAGCTCTGCATCTGAGTCTTCGCTCCAGAATGCATCAAAATCAATCCCTTTTTTATCACACAGGTTTTTAAAGCTTGCCATGTAGCCGATTGGTGCATCGAGCCACACGTAGAAATATTTACCCGGTGCACCAGGGATTTCAAAACCAAAGTAAGGTGCGTCACGGCTGATATCCCACTGCTGTAGGCCATCTGCAAACCATTCATCAAGCTTGTTCGCCATTTCTTGTTGAATCGTACCTGAGTGTAACCACTCTTTAAGCATGTCTTCAAAAGCAGGTAGGTCGAAGAAGTAATGCTCAGAATCTTTTAAGATTGGCTCAGCACCCGACATAACAGAGCGTGGGTTGATAAGCTCAGTTGGGCTGTAAGTTGCACCGCAAGAATCACAGCTGTCACCGTTTTGATCTTCAGACTTACACGTTGGGCAAGTACCTGTTACAAAGCGATCTGGTAAGAAGATACCTTTCTCTGGGTCGAAAAGTTGAGAAATAGTGTGCTTTTTAATGTGACCCGCTTCATTTAAACGGTTGTAGATTAACTCGCTGAAATGACGGTTTTCTTCACTGTGCGTGCTGTGATAGTTATCAAACTCAATGTTGAAATCAGCAAAGTCGCGTTGACGTTCAACACTCACGTTTTTAACCATCTCTTCTGGCGTGATCCCTTGCTTTTGCGCATTAAGCATAATTGGTGTGCCGTGAGCATCATCCGCGCAAACGTAGTAGGTTTCATGACCTTGTTGTTTTTGGAAACGCGCCCAAATATCAGTTTGGATATATTCTAGTAAATGACCTAAGTGAGTCGGGCCATTGGCATAAGGTAATGCGCTAGTAATCAGGATCTTTCGCTGTGCCATAATCATTCCGAATTGAGATTAGTTCGATGCAAATATGCTCGAATATCATTATTTAATTCATTGTGAGTTGCTTATATACAACCTAAAGCAATGATATTATCTAATTGTCTGGTTTTAATGCCATGAATGTTACATAATTCCGCAGCACTTTTCATCAAAGAAACGCTAATTTATTGCTATGTTTGGACTGTCAAAACTATTCTCAAGTAAATCGGCTGAAAAAGCACCTATCATTGCTGCCTTAGCCGCCTACCGTAGTAGCGCATTTGCCATTGGCATTGAGCAAGACTGGCTCGAAGAGCTTAATCAAAACAGCGATAAAAGCTGGCAGGTAAAACTTAGCCTACCTTTTGCTGGCTGTGGCGAAATTAACGAGATTGAAAAATTTGTCGCTGATAAACTATCAGTGCCTGTGTCAATTAGCGCTAAAGTGAAATTACCTAGCACATATAGTTTTAAGCAAATTAAACATATTGTGCTCGTTGCTTCAGGTAAGGGCGGCGTAGGAAAGTCAACTACGGCGGTGAATCTTGCCTCGGCTTTAGAGCAAGAGGGTGCCAAAGTGGGTATTCTTGATGCTGATATTTATGGCCCTTCTATTCCGCTGCTTCTTGGCCTACAAGGTGCTGAGCCGAAAACAGCAGATAATAAAAACTTACTTCCTTTTGAAGCGCACAACCTCAAGGCGCAGTCGATCGGCTTTTTAGTACCTAGCGATGATGCAACCGTTTGGCGCGGACCGATGGCATCGGGAGCACTTAATCAATTAATGAACGAAACCGCCTGGGGGGAGCTTGATTACCTAATTGTTGATATGCCTCCAGGCACCGGTGACATTCAATTAACCATGAGCCAAAAAGTACCAGCAAGTGGCGCTGTGATCATTACCACGCCTCAAGATTTGGCCTTAGCCGATGCACATAAGGGCATTGCTATGTTCAATAAAGTGAACGTGCCTGTGCTTGGTTTAATTGAAAACATGAGTTATTTCTTGTGTGGACATTGTGGTGAGCCCAATCATGTATTTGGTAAAGATGGCGCTGTGACATTAGCGCATCGTCATGGCGTGCCTGTGCTTGCTAATATTCCGCTGGCTATTGAAATTCGCGAAAGCTCAGAGCAGGGCAATTTAATAGCCAAAGACAACGCGGCTAAAATAAGTGAAACCTACAAAACCGCTGCCCGTGTGCTTGCTAGTAGCTTGTATTATCAACAGGCGCAGTCAAGTTCTGTAGAAATCATCATTACCGAAGACTGATCGCAGCAAATATTTTTACAGCGAGACTTTTTCAATTAATAAAGTTGTTATTAGTGAATTTGTCTTGCTGTGAGGGTACTTCCTCATTTTTTGTTCACGTATTGCCTTGTTAATCACTTAGACTAAAAACAATTTCGCAGTAAATGTTAATATTTTATTGACGTTTTAGTAACCGTGTCATACTCTAATGAAAGCGCTTACATTAAAAGGGCTTTTTATTTGACCTCCAATGTAAGCGCTTACAATTGACTGATTAAAACTATACTCTATATATATCAGTTGAGTACTAACAAACACATAATGTTAGGGTTCAATGCAATGAACAAATTCAAAACACACTTAACACAACTAGCAATGGCGCTTTCTGTAGCGACTTTAGCTGGCTGCGGTGGCTCTGCCACAGATACAAAAATAGACACTGTCGATCCAACTGAACCAGTTTCAGATTGGGTGATGGTTTGGGAAGATAACTTTGACGGCGATGCCATTGATGACAACAAATGGAATTTCGAAATAGACTGTGCGGGTGGCGGTAATAACGAAAAACAATGTTATACCGACAGTGAAGAAAACGCTTTCGTTGCAGACGGTATTCTTAATATTGTTGCATTACCTGCAGAAGAGGGTGCAGCAAAACCATATACATCTGCACGTATCAATACTCGCTATAAAGCTGATTTTAAATATGGTCGCTTTGAAGTACGCGCAAAGCTACCTAGTGGGCAAGGCTCTTGGCCTGCGTTTTGGATGATGCCAACCGACGAAGTATACGGTGAATGGCCTCGTTCTGGTGAAATCGACATTGTTGAGTCGGTGAACCTAAAAGTCGAAAATGATGATGGTCTAGAGTCAAATATCTACGGCACATTACATTATGGTCAAGCATGGCCAAATAATGATAGTAGTGGCAAAGCCTATACCTTCGCGCAAGATTCTAATCCTGCTGATGATTTCCATACTTATGCTATTGAATGGCAAGAGGGTGAAATTCGTTGGTACGTAGATGACTATTTATATGCAACACAGCGCCAATCAGAATTACTATATAACGCTGACGGTGAGGCACTGGCTCTTAAACATAAGGGTTGGTACACAGAGTACTTTGATCAAACAACTGGTGAGTTAACAACTTTCTGGGATGCAGCGCCATATAACCAAGAGTTTTATTTAATCTTAAACTTTGCTGTTGGCGGTGATTGGCCTGAAAATGTTAATGCCCTTGGTGTTGATGCAACTGCATTCGAAAATGGTCAAACTTTTGAAGTTGACTATGTACGTGTTTATGAATGTGCTCAAGACCCAGACACAGGTAAAGGCTGTGAAACAGTTCGCCCAGGTTATGACAATTTAGAAGATGCACTTGTGCAAGGCGCAGCTCCTGCTCCAACACCACCAAGTGATGGCACTGTAACACCGCTTACTATCTTTGATAGCAGCTTTAACCCTAACTGGCCTGCATGGGACTGTTGTGGTGGCACAACGCCAGGGTTAGTTGAAGATGCAGACCGTGGTAATGTAGTTGAATTTAGTGTGGGTGCAGAGCCTACAGTAAATGGCTTTATTAGCCGTGATGCCTTTATTACCGATGAAAACGGTGAAGCGTCACCTTATGATGCAAGTGCAATGTTAGAAGACGGCTATGTAACTTTTGATATGCAAGTGACTTCGCTGCCCGCTACACCAGATGCACCTTGGTTATTTAAAATCGAAAGTGATGAAGGCGCGACAGCCGTTGAGCTCAACCTAAGTGATAGTACTGAAGGTGTTAGCCCAGTTGCTGGTGAATGGCAAACATATACCTTCCCACTGCAAACATTAGCTGACGCAGGTTTAAATGTATCGCTAATTGATGTAATCATGATTTTCCCTGCATGGGGTCAAGGTGAGGGTGCTGTTTACCGTGTTGATAATGTTGAAATTACCAATGGCGGCACAACAACATTACCTTCATTAACTTTATTCACTGATGAAACTAATCTTGATTGGCCGCTATGGGATTGTTGTGGTGGTTCAACACCTGTTGAAGTAGTCGACGACGAAGAACATGGTGTTACTGCAGAGTTCTCTATTGGTGCAACTCCTACGGTAATGGGCTTTATTAACCGTACTTCATCAGGTGGTAGTGGTACGCAGTTTGATGCATCAGCATTGGTTGATGATGGCATGCTGCAGTTTGAGATGAAGATCACCTCTTTATCATCAACACCAGATGCGCCTTGGCTATTAAAAGTTGAGTCTAATGAAGGTGCAACAGCAGTAGAAGTTAACCTTAACACAAGCTCAGAAGGTGTTGACCCTGTTGCTGGTGAATGGCAAACATACACGTTCCCAATCAGTACTTTATTAAACGCAGGTTTAGATGTAAGTGCTATTGATGTAATCATGATTTTCCCTGCATGGGGTCAAGGTGAAGGTGCAGTTTACCGTGTCGACAATGCTCGCATTTATGCACCAGAGCAAGAATCGGCAGCATCAGAGCTGACGCTGTTTGCCGAAAACGTGGCAGATCAGTGGAGCATTTGGGATTGTTGTGCTGGTAGCACGCCAACAGTCGAAACTGACGATGAAACTCATGGCTCTGTGGCAGAATTCCAAATTGGTTCTACCGCTACGGTAATGGGCTTTTTAGCTGATGATGGCGTGAGCTTTGATGCATCACACTTATTATCTGAAGGTGTGGTTCGTTTTGAAATGAAGATAGTTTCAAACGCCAGCGACCAAGATGCTCAGTGGTTATTTAAAATTGAATCAAACGATGCAGGTCAAGCTGTGGAGCTTGCGTTAAGTGCAAGCCAAGAAGGTGTCGAGCCTGTGGTTGGTGAGTGGCAAACCTATACTTATACACTTGCCGATTTACTAAGTGCAGGTCTTGATATTAGTGCAATCGACGTTGTTATGGTGTTCCCGTCATGGGGGATGGGTGAAGGTGCGGTTTACCGTATTGATAATGCAGTTATTGCAAACCCGTAATTAACATTGGCAACAAGTGATGGGTGCTGATTACAGCACCCAGTATCCATGACAACATATTGCAAAAGCAGGTATATCATGAAAAGCACAAAATTTATTAAAACACCTCTTGCAGCGTCAGTTGCGATGATTTTAACCGCAGGGCTAGGCACTATGTCTGCCTATGCACAGGATGAGCAAGAGAAAGCTGATAACGATATTGAAGTTATCGAAATTAAAGGTATTCGTGGCAGTATGATCCGCGCCATGGATATGAAACGTGATGCAACAGGTGTTGTAGATGCGATTTCAGCAGAAGAGATGGGTAAATTCCCAGATACTAACTTAGCTGAATCATTACAGCGTATTACCGGTGTATCAGTGAGCCGTTCAAACGGCGAAGGTAGCGAAATTACGGTACGTGGTTTTGGCCCTGAGTTTAACCTAGTAATGTTGAATGGCCGTCAAATGCCAGGCACGGGTTATACTCGTTCTTATGCCCTTGAGAATATTGCCGCTGATGGTGTAAGTGCACTTGAAGTTGCAAAATCAGGTCAAGCTGATGTACCAAGTGGTGGTCTAGGCGCTACCGTAAATATTATTACAACTCGCCCATTAAATAGCCCAGGCGAAAAGTTTAGCTCGTCTATTAAAGCTATTCATGACTCGTCAAATGAAAAAGGTGATGATGTAACGCCAGAGTTCTCAGCGATGTACAGCAATACCTATGCTGATGATACATTTGGTTTTGCGGCATCATTCTCTCATCAAGAACGTGATTTTCAACAGCAAAGTGCCAATATTCAAGGTTGGCAGGCCAATGTTGACCTACCAACCCTTGATGAAGGTGACTACATTGACCCACGTGCAGTAGATAGCGAAGGCAACCGTGTCGGTAATCATTTCTTCCCGAAAGACATGAACTACAGTATTGCTGATGTTGAACGTGAGCGTACTAATGGCCAAGTAACTTTGCAGTACTCGCCAATTGAAAGCTTTACTGCAACGGTTGATTACACGGCAAGTCGTGCAATCACCGGTGTTGAAACTGCAGGTTGGGGTATTTGGAATGAGTTTGGCAGTAACATCAATAGTTATGAGCTTGATGAAAATGGTACAGCACTTTATGCCGATATCAGTGGTAATGATGGTTCATTCACCGCAAGCCGTGCCACTACAGAAGTTAAAGCACGTTCAATTGGTTTAAACCTAGAATGGCAAATCAATGACCAGTGGGAAGTTGAGTTCGATTATCATGATTCGAAAAACGAAACAGATAACGGCGCAGATGATGGCTTAGGTTCTGATGGTCAAATCATTCTTGGCTCAGATCAGTTACAGAGCAAAGTATATGATTATCGCACTGGTGAAGTTCCGCATGCCTATGTTAATTGGAACAATGGCACTACTGTACTAGACCCAAGTGAAATAGATTCGAACTTCAGTCAGTTTATTTACTCTCCAGGTGAGTCTAATGTTGAGCAAGCTCAGCTTCATGCAACTTGGTTCAATGAAAGCTTTGAAATTCCACTAGTTAAAGTGAAATTCGGTGCAGCCAATACTAAGCAAACTATGGGTGGTTTTACTGCATGGAGTGGCTTACGTGGCGGCCCTGGTTTTAATCCATCATTCACCGAAATTTTCCCTGATGGTATGTTCACTTATAATGATACTGGCGACATGCTAGATCAGTTTGCAGGTGGTGGTAGTGCCCTTGAACCAAATTACTATTACACCTATAGCTTTGAAGAAGCGTTAGCTCGTCAGCTTGCTTATTTAAACGAAGATTTATTAGGCGATAATCAATATTCAATTGACCCATTCTTTGATGGTATCGACAGTGAAAGCTACGTAGAAGAAAAAACACAAAGCTTCTATGTGAATAGCTTGTGGGAATTTGAATTGTCTGATTACTTTGTTCAAATCAACGCAGGTCTTCGTTATGAAGAAACTGATGTGACCAGTACGGTTCGTCAACGTGTTGAAAGCCAAGTTAACTGGGTGAGTGCATCTGAGTGGATCATGCAGTACGAAACTGGCGGTACAGATAACTTTTACCAAGAAGAAGGTAACTACGATATCTGGTTACCAAATATCGACGTAAAAGTTGAAATTACAGACGAGCTTGTTGGTCGTGTTTCGTGGGGTAAAACCATGGCACGTGCGCCGCTGGGTAATTTGGCTGGTGGCCGAAGCTTGACGGGTAGCCCGAAACCAGGTTCGCGTACAGGTAGCCAAGGCAATACTAATCTGTTGCCATTTGAATCAACTAACCTCGATTTATCACTTGAGTACTACTACGGTGAAGGTAGCTACGCGTCGGTTGGTTACTTCAAAAAAGACGTAGATAACTTTATTCAAACGCAAATCACTGAAACAACCATTGAAGGTTTATACGATATCTTAAATGGTCCTCGTTACCTTGAAGCTGTTGCATCTGTAGAAGCACGTGGCGAGCAGGCAACGAGTGACGCTGTGTTCAATGAAATGCTGGCATTAGGTTATGGTAATGCGGATGGTGCCATTGAGCCAACGAGTGCAGATCCACTGATGGTATGGAACATTTCTCAGCCACAAAATACTGATAGCAAATCAGTTGATGGCTTTGAACTTGCTGTTCAACACTTATTTGGTGAAAGTGGCTTTGGTTTAGGGGTTAATGCTACGTTTGTTGATGGTGATGTTGAATTTGATGTAGCAAGTTTGACTCAACAAGCTCCTTTATCTGGCTTAAGTGATTCAGCTAACTTCCAAGCTTTTTACGATAAAGACGGCTTATCAGTAAAAGTAACCTACGCATGGCGTGACTCTTACTTAATTGGTGTTGGTCAAGCGCAAGGCTCGTCTGATGCTCCGCCACAGTTTGGCGATACCTACGGTCAATGGGACTTAAGTGTTAACTACGACATCAACGAAAACATGACTGTTTTCTTTGAAGGTATAAACCTTAATAACGAAACTGAGCGTGGCTACGGTCGTTACGAAGAGCAGTTCTTATTTGCTCGTCAATACGGACCTCGTTACACAATTGGTGCCCGTTATAGCTTTTAATATGTGATCCCGATGGAACAAAAGCCGCTCAATGAGCGGCTTTTTTTATTTTAATCTGATAATTAAGACGTTTTTAAAGAGGCTTCTTGCGATAAAGTAAGTAGCCCAAAAAATAGCAAAAAATAGCAATACCAGGATTAATTAATAAATTAGGCATGAACACAATATCGGTTTCACCAAAACAGTAGAAGTAAAAGGCAATAGTGAGTAATGAAGGTAGCGGGAAAAAGAAAGTTTCGTTAGCAACTAAGCCCACTACCGACCAGCTAGTTAATAGTAGTGAACCGACAAAAACGAGAAAGCCATGCCATAAATCGTGCTTTTTAGCATAGTGTTTGGCTATTAAAATTGCGACAACGCATGCTGGCAATGTTATTACGGATAAAATAACGTAATCCATAACAACTTATCCTCATTCTCCTTGTAATCGCGTAATTAAAACAAAACCCAGTACTTTAGATAAATCAGAAAACACTGATCTTATTAGCTGAGATGGCTTATCTTATTTTGTTGAGAATTATTCGCGCAACACGCTGTTGATTTGTGTAATATATGTCACACTATATCCACCCCATTTGGCTTTACTGATACACACTCGACTTTTGTTGTGTTTCAACTAGAGCTTAGCGTGTTTTTTCAGCTTAAAATCATATGTTTAAGTTGTATTAGGTAGAATAATAAATGAGATTATCAGATACCCATATTCAGCAGTTTATTGACGAAGGCCGCATTGTTATTGAGCCAACACCGAGCAAAGAAATGATTTCAGGTGTTACGGTGGACTTGCGTTTGGGCAACAAGTTTAGAGTTTTCCAAGATCATACCGCAGCCTATGTTGACTTAAGTGGTCCAAAAGACCAGCTTAACAAGGCGATGGAATCAATCATGAGTGATGAGATTGTGCTTGCTGAAGAAGAAGCATTTTTCCTCCACCCAGGTGAACTGGCACTGGCTATCACCCATGAAAAAGTTACATTACCAGCAGATATTGTTGGTTGGTTAGACGGTCGCTCATCTTTAGCACGTCTTGGTTTGATGGTTCATGTAACAGCACATCGTATTGATCCAGGCTGGTCGGGTAATATCGTGTTAGAGTTTTACAATTCAGGTAAATTGCCATTAGCTTTACGCCCAATGATGAAAATTGGTGCTATGAGCTTTGAAACCATGACAAGCCCTGCAGAAAACCCATACAACGTTCGTAAAGACGCAAAATATAAAGATCAAAATTCGGCGGTTGCAAGTCGTATCAGTGATGATAATAAATAATTAGAGTTTGTGTGGCTTTCGGGCCACATAACATTTTGTTACTGAACTTTTTACCTAATAAAAGCCTGCATAATTGGCAATTTAAGCGTATTCCTCCCATACTTTTAGCTGGTGTTTAAAGCACGGAGCTAAAATGCACTTTATTGGCAAGCAAGTCCAACGGGTTATAAAAAAATTGCTCGTATTTCTCTGTTGTGTGTTGTTACACAGCGTAAGTACTTTTGCTGCCAGTGATAGTGCGTCAGTTTGGCTGCTTGACTCCGCTGAGCCACTTGCCAAATTAAGTGAATCCTTGGAACAATCACTACAAAATGCTAAAAAGCTAAATGCACTCGAAAGTAGTTCTATTCGCCTTGCCCCGCAAACATCTCATTGGTTAATAATCGATTTATTCCAACTTCCCGACAATAGAAATTATGTTGTATATCTTGGTGAGCCTAATTTAACCTGGGCTAAATTTTACCTTTTAGATGAAAACTATCAGGCTACCAATAATCAGCGACTCGCTTCACTAGAAAGTTTATCAAATGTTCGACCGCACTGGTTGATTGAGCATAGTCAGGGGCATCGCTGGGCGTTAGTTAACTTTGAGCATGATAGGGCACTGACAATTGAAGTTGGGGTGATTTCAGCCAAGATATTTGAAACCAATTTACATCAAATAATTTTAAGCTATGGCGCTATTTTAGGCGTGCTAATTTTATGTATGTTTGTGTGTGCTATTTATTTTTTTGTATCACAGCAACCAAAATACTTGGTACTGGATGCGTACTTCGTGTTGGTTTGTATCGGATTTTTGATTGATAACGGGTTAATAAGCTATCTTGTTAATGGTTTAGATTGGGAAACAAAATGGCCTGTTAATGAGTTTGCATTATGTTTTGTAAGCTATTTTTTATATCACTTTCTAGCGATCCATACCTATACAGTTAAATTTAAAAAGGCTTGGCAAGCTATGATGGTTTGTTTACTAAGCGCAGCTGTGTTGTCATCAATATTGCCTCAGTTTAATCGTCAGTGGCTTTTTATAGTCAGCTGTTTGGGCTTTTTGTGCTTTGCTTCTATAATCTTTTATCGTTTGATTAAGCGTAAAAACAACCGTACTCACCTGCGTGTTTTTATGCTTTTAACTATTGTTATTCAGGTGCTTAGTCTATTTATTTGGAATGGCTTTGGCATTGGTTACCATGGTGTCCATAACACCATCTTACTTATCACATCACTGGCGATATGTTCCGTTCTATTGTTAAAAGATCGTCAGCAAATTTCAGCATTTAATTATTCGATGCTGCATGATGCAGATACTAAACTGCCAAATAAGCAATTTTTGCTCGCGCAGATTGTGAAAAAAGTTTCGAAAAAACAACACTTTTCAGTTTTATTATTTAAGGCTCATGTACTTTCAAATGCCCGTTCTACCTTTGGCTTTGAACAGGCCAATATTTGTATCAATGAAAGATTAAGTATCTTAAATACTCAGTTGCAGAGTATGAATGCACTAAAGCTCGAAATCCAAACCAGTAGAAGCGCTTGGCTTGCGCATGTAGATGACAGCACATTTGGTTGCCTAATAATGGGAGAGCTTGAACTAAGCCACATAGAGCAGTTTGCATGTTTGATCCATGGTGTGTTTGAAGAAGGGCTCACCCATGAAGAAATTAATTTAGTCGACAGTGTTGATATCGGCGTTGCTTATTACCCAATGCACGGTAATACCGCGAAGCAAATTTTCCAATGTGCGATACAAGCAATGTCTGAAAAGCGTTTACAAGGTGAGCGTTGGCGAATGTTTGATTCAGAAACTGCACGCCTGTCTGAGCAAAGGTTATCGATTGCTGCAGCGCTTAAAATAGCGATTGATGAAGACCAACTCAGCTTGCATTTTCAGCCACAGATTTGCTTAAAAACAGGCAAAGTTGTTGGCTGTGAAGCATTACTGCGTTGGCAGCATCCCGTATTTGGTGCAGTAAGCCCTGATGTGTTTATTCCAATTGCAGAGTCAGCCGGGGTGATCAATCAGTTAACTGAATGGGTTGTTGAAAGAGGTATTGAGTGGCAAGCAAAATTTTGCAAACTGATACCCGATCACGTTATTTCTATAAATATTTCAGCAAAAGATTTATTAAATAAAGACTTACCCGTGCTGTTAATTACTATTTTAAATGAGCAAAAAGTAGCGGCTGAATCTGTGATGTTAGAGCTTACAGAATCAGCCACTTTAGAAGAAAGTAAAAAGATTAAAGCAACACTTGATGACTACCGTTTAATCGGCTTAAAGCTTGCAATTGATGATTTTGGTACTGGCTACTCATCGCTTGCATATCTGAGCCAGCTAGGCTTTGATGAGGTGAAAATAGATAAACAATTTGTGTTAAACCTGCCATTTTCATTGAACGATCAGAGTATCTGCCGGGCAACCTGTGACATCGCCACTACTTTGGGTGCACATGTTGTTGCTGAGGGTATTGAAGATGAGCAAAGCCTAGCAATGCTGCAAAGTTATGGCTGCCAATTTGGACAAGGGTATTATTTTTCAAAACCGCTTTGTGCAGATGATTACTTAACTTGGATAAGCGAGGTGCAGAAAGTTGAAATTAGCCTTGATGCAACAGCGAACCTAACTGATTAAAGTAATTCAGCAGTGCTGAAAAGCAGCGCATTGTATGCTGCTCATCCGGGTAGATTAAGCCACTTGTCGATAACCCACTCACTAAAAAGCTATTTTTTATATCAGGGTGCATGGCAATACACTTTTCAAAACAGCGAGCCGCTAGTTCTTCAGGCATACTCATATAAAGTTGCTTTACCTGCCTATCAAAAGCGATAGATTGCTTCACGAACGCATTTGGGTTTTCACCTGAGGAGTCTAAAAATACCTGATGATAAAACTCATTTAAGCGCTGATTAAGTGGATGACTCAAATCTGGTGACTGTTCGAGCCACAGTGCTGAGCAAAATTGCATGCTCTTTCTGCCTTTGAATAAATGCTGACAAATATGATGATCAAACGCATGAAACCATTCATGGGCGAGAGCGCCTCCGCCGGCATTTTTTGCAAGTGCAAGGGTTTGGCTGTGGGCATTGTAATGAGCCTGCACACCTTTTTGCCCACCATGACCAAAGGCAAAATTAAGCTTACCCCTAAGGCCAATTGCTGTTGGGGGTAAAGCCAGTATTTGTGCAAGATCAGCTAAGGCATCGTAAATTAAATTCGCCGCTAATAGTCGCTCTTGCTTATTAACCCAATTGCCAACCACCATGGTACGAAAACCAAAGGTATCGCGAATATCGACAAAATCAACCTGATCATCAAAGCGATAATCTGGTCCTTGACGATGAAAACCCGCGCTAAGTCGTTTTGATACACGCATTATAGATAGCGTGCCTTAACATCATCTGGCATATGCTGGATTTGCTTATCGACTAGTGCTGCTAATAATTTGTATAAAGGTGTTACATCAAGGCCTTCAATTAATTTAAGGCTATGAGCAACAGCTTCTAAAGTTGACAAACTATCTGCTCGTGGTGCTTTACGGATGACATATTTGTTTTGTGGTACTTGCTTAAAACTCACGGCTTGAAATGCGTGGAGGCTAGGAGTTAATTGCAGCATTTTGTAGGCTTTTTTCCATGTACCATCTATCACGATTAAATGAGTTAAAGACTGTTTGAAAGCATCTGTAGTGGCAGTGTGTTCATCTAAACATAATGCATTATCAGCAGGGTAGAGTACCGCTGTTGTTGCTTTTGGCAATGTTGCAAGCTGTAAGAAGTCTTGTTCTGACTCACCCGCAAGGATCTGGCAATTATCTAAGCCTAAATTCAGTAAATTAGCGGTGTTTTTAGTAACTTTTTCCTCATTAGGGTGGCGTAATATAATGATTTTTAGTCTATTATTGATTATGCTTATTGAATCACATAAACAAGTTTTAACTGAAAAGCCACAATGTGAGCACAATTCTCTAGCCATACGAACTCAGGTGTAAATCAAAACTATGCCTAGTATACATGAGCTTAACTCGCAAAGCAGGTTTGCTTTTTAGCTATGAACGGCTAAAGTTGCGATTTATATAATTACGATTTTGATTAAGGGATAAAGATGACGACAATCACAATTGATGAGAGTGCACTTGAAGGGATGGAATCACTTTTAGGTGACCAATTTGCCGACACCTTGACCTTTTGTTGTAGTGAATTTCAGCGTTTAGGCTCTGAAGTACTTGCAAATCTTGGTTCAGATAATGAAGCTGCAGCACGACATGCACACAGTTTAAAATCAAATGCAGCCCAATTTGGTGCCGCGAGTTTATCATCGCTTGCGCAAGAAATTGAACTCACCCTAAACCAAGGTGATGTAGCTACTGCACAAGAAAAATCTCAAACCCTTGATGAACAAGTTTCAGGTTCTGTAGAAAAATTACAAGCTTGGTTCGCTACTCGCTAAAAACTTGAATTTATTTCAGTTATAACCGCAAAAATCCTCTGGCATGGTACCCCTTTACTAGGGTAGTCTTAAGGCTAATTAGTAGAGGTAACCATGTCACAAATCAAAAAGAGTCACAAACTAGACGGTGTCTGTTATGACATACGTGGGCCTGTGCTTGCACAAGCTCGAAAAATGGAAGACGAAGGGCAAAAAGTATTAAAGCTAAACATTGGCAACCCAGCTGCCTTTGGCTTTGATATGCCTGAAGATATGCACAAAGATATCATCCGTAACTTATATTCAGCCCAAGGCTACTGTGACTCTAAAGGCCTCTACTCAGCCCGTGTGGCTGTCTATCAACACTATCAGCAACGCGGTTTATTTAATCTTGATGTCGATAATATTTATATCGGCAATGGGGTCAGCGAACTAATTCAAATGACCACACAAGCATTACTTGATAATGACGATGAAGTGCTTATTCCTGCACCGGATTATCCGTTATGGACAGCATCAGTTAAATTAGCAGGGGGTAACCCTGTGCATTATCTATGTGATGAAGAACAAGATTGGTTCCCTGATATTGCTGATATTAAATCGAAGATCACCTCAAAGACCAAAGCATTGGTGCTTATAAACCCGAATAACCCAACAGGGGCGGTGTATAGTGATGATCTGTTGATGGAACTTATCAATATTGCTCGCGAGCACAAGTTATTGTTACTGAGCGATGAAATTTACGAGAAAATCTTGTATGACGGTGTCAGCCACAGCTCGATTGGTGCGCTGTGTGATGATGTGCCAATTATCACCTTTAATGGCCTAGCAAAAACGTACCGCGCTGCGGGATTGCGTATGGGCTGGATGGTGTTAAGCGGTCGTACTAGCATGATGGACGACTTAAGCCGTGGCCTAGATATGCTGGCATCAATGCGCTTATGTGCCAATGTGCCTGCTCAGTATGCTATTCAACAAGCTTTAGGCGGTGTGCAGTCAATCGATAACTTGATAAACCCAGGTGGTCGACTGTACGTTCAGCGTGATATTGCATGGCGTGGCTTAAATGCCATTGATGGTATTAGCTGTAAAAAGCCTAAAGGAGCACTTTACGCATTTGCGAAAGTGGATACGGCGCACTTTAACATTAAAGATGATGAGCGCATGATTTTAGATTTACTCAAAGCTGAGAAAATCTTATTAGTGCATGGTCGCGCATTTAATTGGCCTGATCCTGATCATTTCAGGTTAGTATTTTTACCAAACAAAGATGATTTAACAGAAGCCATGAGTAAGATGCAGCGATTCTTCGCTGATTATCGACAAAGCTAAAAAAAGCGAGCCGAGGCTCGCTTTTTTAATAAGCTTTATCAACACGCACCGTGTTATCGGTGAGGTACACCAAACGTACTTTATCACCTTGGTTGAACAGCATTTGGTTGTCTTTATCTTGCACAACCATAAATTGTTCGCCGCTTTCTACTTTGATCATCAATTCAACGAGCTGATACTGTATAATGCGACTGTTTTGTTGGCGGTTGTGGGCAACAGAGCCACCAATCATCGAACCTAAAATGGTTGCTACAGTGCGGCCACTGCCGCCACCAAACTGATTACCGATAACACCGCCAATTAGCGCACCACCAAACGTTTCCCAGCCGTTGGTTTTATCTCTGACCAGCTCTTGTTCAGTAATGGTTCGCACTGACTGTACTGAGCCGAACAACACCTGCTGTACTGGTACTGCTTTGTTACGCTGATAGTCAGCATAACTTGGCGAGCTCAGTAATAAACAGCTTGCTAGGATTGCTACTAGGTATTTCATAAATCCTCCTGACTACCAGCCAAAAGTTGATTTCTCACGTGTTTTACGGATTTCAGTTTCATCAGCCCACTCAACTAGGCCGCTTTTTAAATCCATTAAACGCATAGTGAATTTATAATACACATCAGCCTTGTCAGCATTTGATTTAACAATGCTCGATAAGTTGCCGTATAACATATATTGCGCACCAACTTGCTGGCCAAAAGCAATAGCGGTATTTGGGTTTACAAGTGGGTCAACGTTTTGGAAATTAAGTTGCTCGCGCACAGCTTCAACGCGGGTCATATCAACAAAGCGGAACTTACCACTGCGTAATAACTGTGTTGAGATTGAATCAGTAATAGATTCAGTATCAATATGCTCGCTCGTTTTGTTTTTAATACGCTCAACAAACACGATAGGGCGGGTATTTGCTGTCATGGTACCTACCACAGGTGAAGCAAGTAACGAGTCTGTCATTTGGCTTGCTACTTTTTGTAGATCTGTTGAACCAAAGTTGATATCTGTGGTTTCTACGGCTTGCGCATCACCATAGCTAACAACGGCTTTATTAGCACAACCAGACAGCAATAAAGCGCTTGTCATTGCAACGGCCGCAGCCGACTTAACAGAAAGTAATTTCATTGTAGTATCCTTAATCTTCAAATTCTTGTGCTTCTGTTGACACTTCACGCACTGCAAGCGAGAAGGTGACAGCATTTGCTGTCGGGGCTAGGCCCGGTAATTGGGTCTTGGCAAATCCAAATAATGTAATAGGTTGCCAAGGTGAGTGGTTGCCGCGAATAACAAAGCCATCAGCGTCATACCAAGTAAATTGATACTGTAAGTATTGAGACTTTTTATACTGGCTTGCCAGTGTCACAACAACATCTGTTAAGCCATTTGTTTGGCGTGTTTTTACATCTGTAATGGCTAATTTCTTGCCAAGTTCAGGGTTATTAACAATCAGTTGTTGGTTATACTGTTGTGATGCCTGCTCAACACCAATGCCAGAAGTGGTAGGGCGTGAGGAGCAAGCCGCAACAAGTAAAATGGTTAATAGTGGCACTAAGTATTTCATCATTGCTCCTAGAGTTGTACGACATGTGTGTCGTAGTAGTTATTTATAGAGGTTAGAAAAATCAAGGTTAACCCTTGCTTACTAACCGTAAAGTCTATTTCGCCGTGCCCTGGCACGCTTAAAGCGTGCTGACCTGCTGGCATCGCGTGCTGCGCAATACTCAGTTGACTAGGTAAAGTAGACCAACTTCGCGTATCAGCCTGCTCTGATGCAATGTTATAAATATTCGCTAAAATATTACCGACATCGCCGCCGCTTCTTGCCAATTCTGCGCGCATCTTTTCTTTCGCAACCAAACGCATAACTTGGCGGGTTATTCTACCAGCACTTTGATCTTTCAAAGTTTTTGCTGCCAAGGCTTCAAGCCTAACAATGGGCGTCAGTGGCAAATTTTCGCCACCGAGACTCACGGTTTTATCACTGCCTGCATAAGGCCCATCGCGATAAACTGGCATGGCAATACTGTAAAAGCGTGCATCACCACGGGAGGTATAAATGGGTAATCGTAAATGAAACTCTTGCCTTGCTGGTATCAAACCTTGCTCTGCAATTACAATTACTTGGCCCGTGTTTGCTTGAGTCTGTTTTAGCTTGCCAAAGCGTTTGCTAAATTCTTCAAAGTCCTGATCAAACCCTTGTTTTTTGGCAAGGCGTAACACTGTTTGCTGTAAGTAGCTATTTTCGCTATTTATTTCGAGTGCTTTCTTATAATCGATATAGGCATCATCAAACTGTTTATCTGCCTCATAAAGTAGGCCAGACAAATAAAACGTAAAGGCATTTTGAAAGCCATTTTTGACATTACCAATAAGCTCAGCCATATCAGGGTAGCCTTCGGCTGCCTTTTCTGCTTGTTCATCAAGTACAGCTTGGTTGTCTTTTAGTGCATCTTCTTGCACTTTATTTGCACGTCTAACTTCAACTAATGCAGATTCAAGTTGTTTATCAAATACATAACTCAGTGCTTTGTAGCTATGCAGCATCGTCATTTCATAGGCTGCTGGCTCATAACCAATCACTGAGTCATTGGTTAATAATGAATTTGTTTGCTCAAGGCCTGCACTTAGCTGTACTTTGGCTGCTTGACGCTTTTTTTCCATATTTTGATAAACAGCTTCAAAGGTCTCATTGGCCTGAGAATTTTGTTTAGCCAAAAAATCAAGACGGGCCGTTTCAAGCTGATTTAACAAATAGTTACTATGGCCTCGGCTGTTACTTGGCAAAAGTTGCTGCGCACTTGCTATGTTATTTTGAGAAATAGCTTGGCGCACAGGTCTTAGCTGCGTCGCATAATCTTGGAATAGATCAGTAATACCTATGGTACTGCAACCAGATAACAGTAGAGCAGCTCCAATAAATAAACGTCGATGCACTGAACACTCCTTTTAAACAATGTACTGAGATTAGCATACGCGGCTTAACCTTCTATGATAAATTATGTAAAAAATCGTAAGTTAATTGTCTAATTTTAGGTCTTATCTTTTTTAAAACCAAAAGGATAACTCATTTGTTGAGCACCATACTGTATACCTTGATTGCACTTTGTGCGTTTGCAGCTAATTCTTTGCTGTGCCGGATGGCATTACAAAGTGGTGATATTGATCCGTTAAGTTTTACTGCTATTCGCTTAGCCAGTGGGGCATTTATGTTGCTTGGCTTACTTTTATGGCAAATAAAGCTAAGGCGAACAAAATCGCCAACAGCACAACCTTTAACCGATAAAGGTAACAATATCAGTGCCCTTAGTTTATTTGTTTACGCGCTGTGCTTTTCAGTTGCCTATGTTGATTTAAACACAGGCACAGGCGCACTTATCTTATTTTCGGCAGTGCAGTTAACCATGATAGGCCATAGTGTTTTAAATAAAGAACCACTCAGTAAAGTGCAGTGGGGGGCTTTGTTTGTTGCTTTTGCGGGTTTTATTTACTTAATGCTGCCCTCAGCCACAGTGCCTTCTTTCATGCCAGCAATGCTTATGGCGTTAAGTGGCGTGGCATGGGGTGTTTACAGTATTCGCGGAAAATCATGCAGCTCACCGTTGCAAGCAACCAGCTTTAACTTTCTAAGAAGTTTAATACTCGTGCCAATTTTAGTGTTTCTAGCCGTGGTTGATTGGCAAGGTATTACTGCGAGTGGGGTTTATTTAGCGATAGCTTCAGGAGCGCTTGCATCCGGGCTTGGTTATAGCATTTGGTACATAGCATTACCTAGGCTTAAAAGTAGCCAAGCAGGGGTGGTGCAGCTAACCGTGCCTGTGCTTGCCACATTAGCTGGGGTGGTGGTTTTAGATGAGCAATTAACAGCGCGTTTAGTTTTAGCCAGCGCCTTAATTCTTGGCGCTGTACTGGTGTTTTTAATGGCTAAAATTAGGGCGTATTAATATTTAATACGTAGCGTTCATACAGAGTGTTAAGTTCAGCTAGTATCGCTTGTTTGCCGCTGAGCTCACTTTGTTCAATACAGTGTTGTAATGTTGCAACTGATAAATACTCCATCATCTTTGCAGATACACCGATATGGCTGATATGCCAAGGCTCAGGGGCAACCCCACCTTTGTATTCTTGGTAAGGGCGATAAAAACCATACTTTTCTAGGTTATCGTCAAGCCATACCGCAAGCTTGGCAAAGGGCCCTGTGGGCGAATACTCATCAGGCGTTAATTGCAGCTGGTAATTATCGTCAATAGGGCGGGTATCGTAGATATCGAGGTCGGTACCAAAGTGGTGCCTGCTTGCCCCAGGCAGTGCTGAGTAAAGCATAATAGCATGGCACTTTTCAGTATCACTTAGGCTTTCTATGTCTACCGTTTGTTGCTCAAGGGTGTAAACCGGTCGAAGGCCCTGAAATTTAGCATTCCAAATAGCACTTTGACGATGAAAATCGCGAAAGCTAGAGGCAATTGTCAGATCAATACCTGCTTCTTTTGCTCCTTGCTGCAGAGCTAAAAAATCATTAACAATATCACGATGCAAGCGATGATTTTGTAGCTCAACTAAATGTGAGCTACTTAACCCCGTGGCGCATTGTTTAAGCTCGGTTTGGTTCATGTAAGCAGTTGCTCTAAAATGACTTCGTAAATATCAGCTAGTTGAATTAAATCATCCGTGCTAACACATTCATCTACTTTATGAATAGTTTCATTACGAGGACCAAGCTCAATGACTTTGGCACCCGTTTGCGCGATAAAGCGGCCATCAGAAGTACCGCCGGTGGTTTCAAGTGCGGTGTCGCGTCCAGTCACCTGCTTAATAGCGTGCACGGTGGCATCAACTAACGGGCCATGTTCGGTTAAAAACGGCAGTCCATTGACAATCCAATTTAACTCGTAATTCAGGTTGTGTTTCTCAACAATTTCCACGACTCGCTGCTGTAGCTGTTGGTGAGTTACTTCGGTGCTAAAGCGAAAGTTAAATTGAATTTCAAGCTCACCAGGGATCACATTACCGGCACCAGTGCCACCGTTAATATTCGAAACCTGAAAGCTCGTTGCAGGGAAAAATTCGTTACCTTGATCCCACTCGGTTTGACTCAGCTCAGTTAACGCAGGAGCAGCTAAATGAATTGGGTTTTGCGCTAAATGCGGGTAAGCAACATGGCCTTGCACACCTTTAACAGTTAAAAAGCCAGTTAAAGAACCGCGACGACCATTTTTTACTACATCGCCAAGTACATCTCGTGAAGAGGGTTCGCCAACTAGGCATAAATCAATTTTTTCGCCTCGTGCTTCAAGAGTGTCGATAACACGGGTTGTGCCGTTGATAAACGGGCCTTCTTCATCAGACGTAATTAAAAACGAAATTGACCCTTTATGATCTGGGTGCTTAGCAACAAAACGCTCGGTGGCAACCACCATGGCAGCCAGTGAACCTTTCATATCGGCTGCGCCGCGACCATGTAACATACCGTCTTTTACCAGTGCAGAAAAAGGCGGGTGCTGCCAATTTTTTGCAGGACCTGTTGGTACAACATCTGTGTGACCAGCAAAACAAAAATGCGGTGATGCATCTCCCTTACGAGCCCAAGTATTCAAGGTATCAGTGAAAAACAGTGATTCAATATTAAAGCCTAGTTTTTCAAGGCGTTCGTTCATTAACGCTTGGCAACCAGCATCTTCAGGCGTTACTGATTCACGCTGAATAAGCGCTTGAGCAAGTTCAATAACAGGGTGAGTCATTAGGCAAAGATCTCATCGTATTGAGCTGCTTTAAAACCTAAGTGGTATTGGCCGTTATGCACAAGTACCGGGCGCTTGATCATCGCAGGTTGCTCAACCAGCAATGCTAATGCAGATTCTTTATCTAGGTTTTGCTTTTGCTCATCAGATAATTGACGGTAAGTTGTGCCGCGTTTATTAACTAAATCTTGCCAATCAATGTGCGCTGCAAATTCGTTAACTAGCTCAGCACTAATGCCGTCTTTACGGTAATCATGGAAAGTAAATTCTTGATTGTTATCAGTTAAATATTTCTTGGCTTTTTTGATTGTATCGCAATTGCTGATACCGTACATGATAGTCATAAATTCTACTTTTTAGTTACAGTGAGTAATGTGTCTACCCCAGCAGTGACCTGAGATAGTGAATAATATAGGGGTCCAAGGTGTTGGCTATTGAGAACGCACAGTGTACCAAGCATAGGGCTGCTCAGCTCGCGTAAATCAAAATAGGCTAATCGTTCACCTTTGCTAATTTTACTGCCGTTTAATTTAGCAATATTGGTGTGGTTGATATGTTCTTCAACCGAAGAAAACGATAAGTTTAATAAAACTTTTAAACCGTTTTTTGCCTGTAAAATGTATTCTTTACCGGCATTTTTAACTTGTAATAGGGTGCCATCGAATGGCGCGATGATGTTGTGGCTAGTTAGTTCAACACTAATCCCTGGACCAAGGGTAGCAAAACGAAAAAATGGCTCAGGGTGCTCGCTAATGCTTTTAACACGCCCTGTAAATGGGCTTTTAATGGCCATGCAGCGCGCTTTTCTGAGGCTGCGTTCGGGTAAGTATTGAACTTCGTTAGTCATGGCTTATTTAACATCACCTAGCACATGGTAACCGTCTTTTTTCAGGGCTGTAATAGCTTTTGCCATACTTTGCTTTTTCACCAATACATAATCTGTATCGTAGGTTGATAATGCAAAAATTGAAATCGACGCTTTTGCTAACACGCCAGAAATATTCGCCATAATACCAGTTAACGAAAAACCAAGTGGGCCAATAACTTCAAGTGCTTGCCAGTCGGTTTCTTGATCAAGACTGTCGAGCTGGAAACTACTTGGGCAGACAATAGACAGCTCATCAGCCGTTTTTGCAATAAAGAAAATAGCTTGTTGGAGTAAGGCAGGATCAATCGTCGCATCGACATCTAAACTATGAATGGTAAGTTCTTCACTATGAAGTTGTAACGTTTGTTTTGACATCTGCGATCCTATCTTTGAAGCCTTTGAATTTATAGTATAGGTAAACAAAGTTAAGATAAAGCGCAATAATTTTGATTGCTGAGGTTTTACTCAATATCACTGTTGAGGTTGTCCACAGAATCTGTGGATAAATATGGGAATAGGTCAGTATAAAGAAGCTAATAGGCTAATTTATAAAGGTTTTATAAATTAGCCTAAATTTTGAAGGGTTAATTTTCTAAGCTTTCAACTTGCTTAGCTTGAATCGCTGTAAGGGCAATGGTGTAAACAATATCGTCTACTAATGCACCACGACTCAAGTCATTTACCGGCTTACGCATACCTTGCAGCATAGGGCCAATACTAATTAAATCGGCACTACGTTGTACGGCTTTATAGGTTGTATTACCCGTATTTAAATCAGGGAATACAAACACTGTTGCTTTACCTGCAACCGGGCTGTCTGGTGCTTTTTTAAGTGCTACGTTTTCCATAATTGCAGCGTCGTACTGAAGCGGGCCATCAATCACTAAATCAGGGCGCTTTTGCTGGGCAAGCTTAGTGGCTTCACGCACTTTTTCTACGTCAGCACCTGAACCCGAGGTACCCGTACTGTAGCTGATCATTGCAACACGAGGCTCAATACCAAACGCGGCCGCTGAATCCGCAGATTGAATCGCGATATCGGCCAGTTGCTCTGCCGTTGGATCAGGGTTGATAGCACAGTCACCGTAAACCAGAACTTGATCAGGTAACAACATAAAGAACACTGACGATACCAACGATGAACCCGGTGCAGTTTTAATTAACTGTAGCGGTGGGCGAATCGTGTTGGCTGTGGTATTTACCGCACCCGACACTAGGCCATCTACTTTGCCTTGCTCAAGCATCATAGTACCAAGCACCACGTTATCCAGTAGTTGCTCTTGGGCAACCACTTCTGTTAAGCCTTTGCTTTTACGAATTTCGACCATAGGCGCAACGTAATCGTTGATCACATCACCTGGCTCAACAATGGTTACATTATCGTTAAGCTCAACACCTTGTTGCTCAGCAATACGTAAAATTTCTTCTTTGTCACCAAGTAGGATTGTTTTTGCAATGCCACGTTGACCACAAATTGCTGCGGCTTTAATCGTGCGCGGCTCATTACCTTCAGGTAAAACAACCGTTTTCTTCGCTTGACGGGCTTTGTCTGTCAGTAAGAAGCGAAACGCTGGCGGAGACATTTTACGAGTACGACCAACACTTTGTGCAAGGCTGTCTAACCAGTCAGAGTCAATGTTACTCGCGTTGTGATCTTTTACTTTATCGATACGTTGGTCATCATCACACGGTACTTCCATATTGAAGTTGTGCAGTAATAAAGACGTGCGCCATGTATCTTCTTGTGTTGCAAGAATCGGCAGGCCGGTATTCATAGCTTGTTCGCACAATTTCATGATGCGATCTTCAGGTTTAAAGCCACCGGTTAATAAAATAGCCCCAAGCTTGGTACCATTCATGGCTGACAAACAAGCGGCAACGAGTACATCAGAGCGATCGCCCGGAGTGACCAGTAATGCACCCGGGGTAAAGTGGCTTAAAATATTCGATACAGTACGAGCACAGAAAGTAACGCGACGTAAACGACGGTGAGCCATGTCGCCTTCGTTAATAACTTCGGCCTTTAGGTATTCACATAAATCTCGCACACGTGGCGCTACTAGGTCGAAATCCCACGGGATTGAACCTAATAATTTAAATGGGTGCTTTCTGAAAATAGGCAATGATGCTAAACGGTTTAATTCGTTTTCAAGTTGCTCAGGCTCATGGGCTTCAACAAGGTCTGCACGTGCGCGACCTTCGTCATCTAAAGGAGCATTAACTTTATTGAAAATACAGCCTAGCACGCGAGGGTGGTTAACACCGCCATAGTTGCCAGAAGCAATTTCTAAACGGTCTTCAATTTGGTCGTTGCTATCGTTACTAGGTGTTAAAACAAAAACAATATCAGCACCCAGTGTTTGCGCGATTTCACGGTTTACACGGCCAGCATAAGGCTGACGACGTGTTGGCACCATACCTTCAATAATAGCAATTTCGTCTTCTTTAATGGTGCTTTCAAAGCGCTCTACGATTTCTTCTAGTAAATCGTCGCCTTTACCATCACCTATCATTTGCTCTGCATAGCTAAGCTCAAATGGTGTCGGCGGATTAATTGGCGAGCCATGGGTGACAATTTGCGTCGACTTTTCAGGTCCTGTATCGCCAGAGCGCGGCTGCGCAATTGGTTTGAAAAAGTTCACTTTAAGCGCTTTTTGCTCAAGTGCGCGCACTAAACCAACAGAAACAGATGTTAAACCAACCCCAGTCGAAATAGGGATCAACATAATTCTACGTGCCATTTACTTAACCCTCCTTTGCAATGCGGGCTGCATCGTTAGCAATAACCCATTCTTCGTTAGTCGGGATCACAAACGCTTTAGCATGCGATTGGCCTTTTGAAATTAAGCCTTCTTTACCAAAACGTGCCGCTAAGTTTGCAGCTTCGTCACACTCAAGGCCTAAAAAGCCTAATTGAGTGATTACTTTGTCACGAATGATATCTGAGTTTTCACCAATACCACCGGTGAAAATAAGTGCATCAAGGCGTTGTACTGGCACCAAGAATGCGGCGATTTGTTTTGCTAAGCGGTAGCAAAAAATATCGAGTGCAAGGTTCGCTTGTGGGTGGCCCTCAACGGCGGCTTCTTCAATAGTGCGACAATCATTTGATAATTCACTAATACCTAACAAACCGCTTTGTTTATTAAGTAAATCATCAATTTCTTGCACTGAATAATTTAGTTGCTGAGTTAAAAACGTGAATAAACCCGGGTCGATACTACCACTGCGGGTACCCATCACTAAGCCTTCAAGCGGTGTAAGGCCCATACTAGTATCAACACTCTTACCATCTTTAATCGCACATACCGAACAACCATTACCTAAATGCGCACTGATCACATTGGTTTGTTCGCGCTCTTTGCCTAATAATTTTGCCGCTTCACCTGCAACATAATAATGGCTCGTGCCATGGAAACCATAGCGTCTTACGCCGTGCTCTTTATAAAGCGAGTAAGGCAGGGCGTATAAGTACGCAATATTTGGCATGCTTTGATGAAATGCCGTATCAAATACAGCAATTTGTGGCAGCGCTGAGAACGCTTGCTGTGCAGTGCGAATGCCCAATAAGTTCGCTGGGTTATGAAGTGGAGCAAGTGCGGCTGTTTTTTCGATAGCTGCAAGTACATTATCGTCGATAAGCACAGATTCAGTGAAATGCTCACCACCATGCACAACACGATGACCCACAGCAATTAAATTATCCGCAAGGCCTAACTCATTAACTAGCTTCACAAGCTCAGCAATGGCTGCATCGTGGGCTTGGCCCTTTGCAAGCTCAATAAGTTGTTTTTCACCATTATATTTATATTTGATTGAAGGCGTGTCTGAGCCAAGGCGCTCAGCTAAACCAGAAATAACTTCGTCAGAAGTGGCGGCATCTAAAATGGCAAATTTTAAACTTGAACTACCACAGTTCAGTACTAAAACATGTTGTGGTGAGCAAAGGGGCGTCGGCATAGCTAGGTCCTAAAAGTACGATATCAGTCAGTGTATATTAAGGCTTGATAATTAGAATTCTTTGCCAGTATAGTAAATAAGTATTTTGTTGCTACACTTAACAAAGCTAGGCTGTAATTATACTAAAGTCTGGTTGACTTAAGCCGATAACATTTTATCTCATTTAGACTTTAAACGTTAGTCTCCTAACCATTAATTTGGTATTAAAACTAGGACAGGTTTTGCAGGGATTGTATCCGGGAGTGTGTTACACTCGGTTGTGAAACAAGTTGAAAACCCTAGGAGTGATGATGCAAAAAGGTGTCATGTCACAAGTGCAAACAGGTCGTCAATACGCTAAAAAATGGCCGATGCGACAAGAGCTCGCTCCATTGTTTGCCGAATTCAGAGTGATCAAGGCCACTGATCTGGCAATTACAGTGATGCCAATATTGGCAATGCTGACCGTTTTTATGCAAGTGAATTACTTAGGTAGTGATTATTTTCCACAAGCTATCACTATCGCGCTTTTCTTTTTATCACTACCACTTCAAGGTTTGTTGTGGCTGGGCCGCCGTGCAGAAACCCGTTTAGAGCCAGCAATGCTAAGTTGGTATACCGAGTTGCACAGTAAAATGAAGGCGCATGGTTATCAGTCACAATTAACGACTGAAAAACCACGCTACACTGACTTAGCTCAATTATTAAAAGATATGTTCGAAAAAATGGATAAAGCCTTCACTAAAGAACACTTCTAATCGCGAACAAACTGGCTCACATAAAACGATAACGTTACTTTTTGTGGGCCTTGTTGCTCTATCTGCTGCCAATGCTCTGGGCGAAACTTCCACGCAAATGGCGTCATCATAATTAAATGTTTTATCTCATCGACAGACAACAGCACCTGTTGCTCTAACAAGTTTATTGACTCTTTGCTGAAGCCTGCTGGTGGTTCTATCTCTGTATGTGGTTTCACATCAGCATAAATAAACGCTTTTAACTCTTTAAGGTGCCAAGGGCCAGGGCTTGCAACAATTAAACTAGCTTGCGGTTTGGCAAGGCGAGCAAGTTCTTGTGCAAATAAAGGGGCAAACACACTAACAAGCACATCAGCCTGCGCATCTGCAAAAGGGGCTTGGCTAATCGACGCGACACTAAAATGCGCATTTTCATAACGCTTAGCGGCGTATTTTACCGCGGGCTTAGAAATATCAACACCATATACATCGGCACTAGACTGCGATGCAATTGCTTGAGTGTAAAAGCCTTCACCACAGCCTAAATCAATCACTGAACTCGGTTCGAGAGATGCCACTAGCTCTGCTAAAGCTTGCTGTAAAAACAAATAGTGTCCGGCACTTAAAAAAGCGCGGCGAGCTTGCACCATTTCAAGATTATCACCCGGTTGTTTAGACTTTTTATTTTGCACGGGAAGTAAATTGACATAACCCTCTTTGGCGATATCAAAACTGTGGTTGTTGTCACAACGGTAAGTTTTGTCGTTTAGAGTAAGTTCAAGTTTGCAAAGCGGGCAGTGATAGTGAAGACTCATGAGTCTAAATAGTCCTTATCATAAAAGGTTTTAACCCAATGAGGGCGATAGGTGATCATCAAGGTAATGGCCATGCCATTGAGCATTGCTTCAGGAAACCAAATTATGGCACACAGGATCAGATAGTTTTCTGAAATCTCAATAAAACTGTAATCACCAAGCAAGTAATAAAACACACCGCTGGTAAGTATTTTAATACAGGCGATAACAGCAGCGGTTAAAAACGCGCATAAAAAGATATAAATAAAAAAGTGTCTTGGTAAATAGGTATAGCAAATTACAAAACACAAATAGCTCAATGTAATTGGTAAAAAAGCAGTAAACAATAAATGCACTGGCAGTATTGATACTGGCAACTGAGCGACTAATACCAAGAGTAAACTTGCAAGAAGGCTTGCAAAAATAGCCAGTCGCCAGCCTAAAATTAGGGTCACTGCAGTGACCCCTAAAATATGCAATTCGAGGCCTGGCAATATCCCCGCTTTAATGCGCCACAGTACCGCAAGTACTAAAGCACATGCGAGCACACCAACTTGTCTTATTGGCGTTGCCAATAATTGTGATGCGCTTTGCTTATCAAAGCTGAGCCAAAGTATTAGAGCCACACAGCTCCACAAAGGGAGCTGCCATTGCAGTGTGTCTATCATGCGTTAAATGTTGACCAAATTGGCGCATGATCAGATGGTTTTTCGATACCACGTAATTCGTAATCGATACCAGACTCAACGCAACGCTCAGCAAGAGCAGGGGTTGCTAAGATCACATCAATACGTAGACCGCGGTTGTCATCAAAACCTTTTGAGCGGTAATCAAACCACGAGTATTGCTCAGTTTTTTCTGGGTAAAGTTCACGGAAGGTATCTTTAAAGCCCCAGTTTAATAAAGTGCTTAACCATTCACGCTCTTCAGGTTGGAACGAACACTTACCTGTTTTTAACCAGCGCTTACGGTTTGGTTCACCAATACCAATGTCGAGATCGGTCGGTGAAATATTAATGTCGCCCATCACAATAACATCTTGCTCTGGCGTGTGGTTATCTTCTAAGTGAGTCATTAAATCTTTATAGAATTGACGCTTGTAAGGAAATTTGGTTTCGTGGGCAATATTATCCCCTTGTGGGAAGTAGCCATTCATCACCGTTAGGTCACGACCATTTTCTTGTCTCACGGTAACACTGATCATACGACGCTGTGATTCGTCAGTATCGGTAGCAAAGCCTTTAACAACTGATTTCGGCTCTTGTTTACATAACATAGCCACGCCGTAATGCGCTTTTTGACCGTGAAAATAAACGTGATAACCCATTTTTTGCACGTCTTCGAGAGGGAAGGCCTCATCATGTACTTTGATTTCTTGTAAGCCAATAATATCTGGTTGATGTTTATCAATTACGGCTTGCAATTGGTGTAAACGAGCGCGCAGGCCGTTAATGTTAAATGAGATTACCTTCATGGTGCACCTATTATTTTTGTTTCAGTGTTTAGCGCAATTCTATCATCAAACTAGGGCTTATTCATGAGCTAATTACGAAAATCAAATTGGGTAAATGTTGATCAATTGCTGCTTAATTTAAAAACATTGTTAACTCACTATTAATTATTAAATTAAATAAATAATTCAGTTGATCTACTGGTTTTTGTTTATATAATGCGCGCAAACCATCCGTTCATATTATGTACTATTTAAAGGTAAACCATGAAAAAACAATTAGTGATGCTTTCTCTTGCATGTATCTCATTTGGCTCATTAGCAAGCAACCCGCACTACTTTTCAGCTGATAACCGTATTGAATCAAAGTTATGTATCTTAAGTGCGAACGAAGGGTTTACCGCTGCACGTAAAGAAGCAGCAAAGCATGGCATTTCAATGTCACGTTTTTCAAAAAGCATTTTATGTAACGGTACTGACATCCGTGAAATTGCTAAAAAAGCACAATCACAAGAAGCAGCAAAAGCAGCTGTTGAAGTGTTTGCTAAAAATGAGCAAAAAGAAACTCAACTTTGCATCACTGCACTTAAAAAAGGTTTAACACCTGTGCGTGAAAAAATTGGTAACTTAAATACGTTAAAATGTAATGGCGAAGCAGTAACAGACTTCGTTAAGCGTTACCAAAACGCAGCTATCTAATAGCGGCATTTTTGTTATTTGTAAAAAGCGCTCTTCGGAGCGCTTTTTTTATGAAAAAATTACAGTAATCCATGAAAGGCTTGCTAAATCATAGGCTTAACCTCAACTTAACCAGGCTGTAAGTGCTTGATTTTAGCCAATAAGGCATTTTGGCATTCAACTTGTAACAGTCGAAGTGAATCTAATCGACTACAAGGAAATGTCTTATGAACAAGTTAACTTTAGCATCAACAATTTTAGCAGCACTAAGTCTTTCAGCATGTTCTGCAAGTAACTCTTTAGCAAAAATCGACAGCGATTTTGGCAGCCTAGATAATGACAATGACGGTTATATCTCTAAGGTAGAAGCTGACGATGATGCAATTTGGGATCATTTTTCAAATATCGATACCAATATGGATGAGCAAATCAGCCGCACTGAATTTAATGCATACATGCAATTAAATACGGGCAAGGTAGCAACTGATAGTGAGGTATCTGAATCAGCATTTAAAGCTGAAATCGCTAAATTTGACCCAATCGAAAATGACTTTAAATCGTTAGATAACGACAAAAATGGTTATGTTTCTATTGAAGAAGCCGATGACGACGATATCGCAAATCACTTTGGCTATATGGATAGCAACAAAGATAAGCGTGTAAGCCGCACTGAGTTTGTTAATTACATTAGCAAATATGGCAGCGACGTTGCCGAAGATGATGCCCTTGAAATGGTTAAAAATAGCTAATTTCAATATTCATTCGTAAATATCCCCTAAAGCCAGTGTTTTACACTGGCTTTTTTACAATAATTTTTCCAACCTTGGCCGACTTCTGTCATAATAGAGCGTTAGTGATTTAAAATGACCTTTAGTAGTGATGGCCACAAAACGTATCAGTGATGAACAGTTAGTCGAAATCATAGAAGCCGCGATTTTTGTTGCTGGAAAACCTGTGTCTAAACGTCATTTAAAAGAGACAGTATTAGCTGATTTAAGCGTTTCTATGCCGCGCATTAATAATGCAATTGAACAAATTCAAACGCATTATCAAACCCGAGGCATTAAGCTTGTTGCAGTAGGCAGCGGTTACAGGTTTCAAGCCTGCGCTAGTTTAGCGCCTTGGCTGGCAAACTTATGGCAAGAGCGCGCACCTAAATACTCACGAGCACTACTAGAAACTTTATCCTTGATTGCCTATAGACAACCTATTACCCGTGGTGAAATTGAACAAGTACGGGGGGTTGCTGTTGGCTCAGGAATTATTAAAACCTTATTAGAAAGAGAGTGGGTCAGAGTTGTTGGCCATAAAGAGGTGCCTGGGCGCCCAGCGTTATATGCCACAACATCCGCTTTCTTAGATTATTTTTCATTAGCTGGTTTAGATGAATTACCGCCGTTACCTGAACTTCAGGAGAGTAAAATCAACCAGCTATTGAGCGATCCTTCTGTGAGAGAACTATCTGAATGAGTAATGTAGAAACTGAAAAGTTACAAAAAGTATTAGCCCGTGCTGGCGTGGGTTCACGTCGTGAGATGGAAAAATACATCGATGCCAACCGTGTGAGCGTAAATGGTAAAGTGGCACGTTTAGGCGACCGTGTTGAAGCAACCGATGTAATTCGAGTTGACGGTCACGTAGTAAAAATTGAAGACAAAGCCGACCGTATTTGTCGTGTACTTATGTATAACAAGCCAGAAGGCGAGTTATGTACACGTAAAGACCCTGAAGGTCGTCGTACGGTATTTGATCGTTTACCACGTGTTGATGGCGAGCGTTGGATTGCAGTTGGCCGACTAGATATTAATACCGCTGGTTTAATGCTGTTTACTAACGATGGTGAACTTGCTAACCGTTTAATGCACCCAAGCTACGAAGTAGAGCGTGAGTACTCCGCTCGTGTGTTTGGTGAAGTGACTAACGAAACGCTACGCACTTTAACAAAAGGCGTTGAGCTTGAAGATGGTCCTGCAAAATTCTTAAACATCAAACCTATGGGTGGTGAAGGTATCAACCGTTGGTTCAATGTCACTTTAACAGAAGGTCGTAACCGCGAAGTACGTCGTTTATGGCAATCACAAGATGTTGAGGTATCGCGTCTTATCCGTATTCGTTACGGTAAGTTAGAGCTTGATAAGCGCTTGCCACAAGGTGGTTGGGCTGAGCTTGATTTAGACACGGTTAACTATTTACGTAAAACAGTACAACTAGGCCGCGAAACGCAAACTAAGCTGTCGGTTATTCCTGAAAAGCGTAAAGACAAGCGTGCTAAAATTAACCAAATCCGTAAGGCGGTTAAAAAGCACAATCAACGTGCTAAACAAACTAAGCGTCGTTAATCAGAAATATAATTGTTTGCAGATAAACTAATTTATTTGCAAACAGGCATAAAAAAAGCAGCGATATCGCTGCTTTTTTTGTTTCAAAATGCTACTTATGCATTTTCAACTGCTGTACGTGGGTCAACATATTCCATGTTGAAAGCTTCAGCTACTTCTTTATAAGTAACTTGGCCTTTGATCACGTTTAAGCCTTTTAAGAAGTTAGCATCGTCAAGAAGCGCTTTCTTATAACCTTTGTTAGCAAGGTTGATGATGAACGGTAATGTTGCATTATTAAGTGCGAACGTAGAAGTACGTGGAACAGCACCTGGCATGTTAGCAACACAGTAGTGAACAACGTCATCAACAATGTAAGTAGGATCAGCGTGAGTTGTCGCTTTAGAAGTTGCGATACAACCACCTTGGTCGATTGCAACGTCAACGATTGCAGAACCAGGCTTCATTGCTTTGATGTGCTCAGCTGTTACTAGTTTAGGCGCTGCTGCACCTGGGATTAGTACGCCACCGATCACAAGGTCAGCTTCTAGTACGTGTTTTTCTAGTGCGTCAGCAGTAGAGTAGATAGCTTTAACTTTATTACCGAACTGTGCGTCTAATGCACGTAGTACGTCGATGTTACGGTCAAGAACAACAACGTCAGCACCTAGACCAACAGCCATTTGCGCTGCGCTACGACCAACCATGCCGCCGCCGATAACAACAACTTTAGCTGGCTCAACACCTGGTACACCACCAAGTAACATACCACGGCCGTGGTTTGATTTTTCAAGCGCTTGTGCACCAGCTTGGATAGACATACGACCTGCAACTTCACTCATAGGAGCAAGAAGAGGTAAACCGCCACGTGAATCAGTTACTGTTTCGTAAGCGATACACACTGCGCCACTTTTAACTAGGTCTTCAGTTTGTGGAAGATCCGGTGCTAAGTGAAGGTAAGTAAATAGAATTTGGTCTTCGCGTAACATTGCACGCTCAACAGCTTGTGGCTCTTTTACTTTAACGATCATTTCAGCTTTAGCAAAAACGTCTGCTGCTGTTGGTAAAATTTCAGCACCAGCTGCAACATAATCTTCGTTAGTGAAGCCAATGCCCATACCAGCATCAGTTTCAACAAACACTTGGTGGCCATGGTTTACTAGTTCACGAACACTCGCAGGAACCATACCTACACGGTATTCATGGTTTTTGATTTCTTTAGGTACACCAATAATCATAGTTTTTCGCCTTAATAGAACGGGATAAAATTTTTGACTATTATATTCATGACCAGCCAGTGTGTCTCACCTTTTTTAAGTGTCATTCTAGTGATATAATCTGAAAATAAATTTTAAACAGTGCAAAACTCTGGTTTGGCTTATGCATCAATTACTCGACAGAATAGACCGTAAAATTTTAATGGAATTACAGCTCGATGGTCGGATCTCTAACGTAGAGCTGGCAAGGCGTGTAGGGCTAAGTGCCACCCCTTGTTTGGAGCGGGTAAAAAAGCTCGAAAGAGAGGGTTATATACTCGGATATAAAGCAGTAGTGGATCCTGCTAAACTTGGCCAAGGTTTGTCGGTTTATGTAGAAGTAACCATCACTAAAACCTCACCAGATGTTTTCGAAGAGTTTAACGCTGCAGTTAAAAAGCACGACGAAATAATTGAGTGCCATCTAGTATCAGGTAATTTCGACTTTCTATTAAAAACGCGGGTAAATGATATGTCGGAATATCGAAATGTACTGGGTGATATTCTACTAAAACTACCAAATGTCAGTGAAAGCCGAACTTATGTGGTAATGGAAGAAGTAAAAGGTGAAGAAGGGGTCATTATTCGCCCATATATTGCCTAAACTGTTAAAATACATATTGAGTAACAAAAACTTGTTCATTATCAGTCCATCAAGGCTAAGATAAAGTGCATCAAACGGCATTTCCTGCTAAGGTATTTCACTGCTAATCGATCAGTAAAGAATAATAAGGAATAGGGAGCTATGCGCCTAAATGGTGTTCAAAGACTGTTAGAAACGGGGCTAATCATCAGCACCTTTGCTGCAGTATTTATTTTATGTGCATTAATCAGTTTTGATCCTGCGGACCCTTCATGGTCACAAACCGGTGAATTTGTTAATGTTAAGAATATTACCGGCACAGCGGGAGCTTGGGTTGCAGATATCCTATTACTCACTTTTGGCTGGCTTGCTTATTTAGTGCCTGTTGCCATTCAATTGTTCGGTTATTTATTGTTTAAACAGCCACACCGTATTTTCCAGCTAGATTACACCACGCTTGCCTTACGTGTTATTGGTTTTGCGCTGTTTATTACTTCAGCGACGGCAATCAGCAGCATTAATTTTGACGATATTTATAACTTCTCATCTGGTGGGGTAGTGGGGGATGTTATTGCGACAGCAATGATGCCTACCTTTAATTTTACCGGCACCTCAATTTTATTACTGTGTTTTTTCTTTGCTGGTTTAACCCTATTAACCGGTATTTCGTGGGTGCAATTTGTCGATTTTGTCGGCAAGTGGGTAATGAAAGCATTTTACTTTTTACGTGAGCAATTTTCTGCTTGGTTACATCGTGAAAAAGAAGCTGTTAAAGATATCGGCACTTCAGAGCCAGACGCTAACTTTGTAGAACCAGAAAACGAGCCAGCTATAAGCTTTAATGATGCAGATGAAGAAGAACCAAAACCTACTAAGGCTAAGCAAAAGCCTGCTGAAAAAGCTGATGATGACTTTAAAGGCTTTGATGAACTAGACGATATTCTTGACCAAGAAATTGGTTTTAGTGCCCTTGATGATGAATCATTCGATACCGTATCGGCACTGAATGCGCTTGATCAGAGCCCAGTTGTTGAGCCAGAAAAACCTGTCACAACGGTTGTTTCGCCTGCCCGCCCTATGCCTAAACCAAAACCTGCATATGAGCCACCGCCAACGGCAAAGGAAAAGTTTGAAGCACTGCTTGAAGAGCAGCCGCCTACAAACCCGTTACCATCACTTGATTTATTAGACCGCCCAGATAAAGCGAAAAACCCATTATCGCAAGAAGAGCTTGATGGTATTTCGCGTTTAGTTGAAACCAAATTACTTGATTTTAACATTCAAGCTGCGGTTGTGGGTGTGTACCCAGGTCCGGTTGTAACGCGCTTTGAGCTTGATTTAGCGCCGGGTATTAAAGTCGCTAAAATCACTGGCCTAGCGAAAGATTTAGCGCGTTCACTGTCTGCTGTAAGCGTGCGTGTAGTAGAAGTTATTCCGGGTAAAACCTATGTTGGTTTAGAGCTGCCAAACAAACACCGTGAAATAGTGCGTTTAAGTGAAGTTATTAACGCGCCTAAGTTCGAATCAAATCCATCACCACTGACTATGGTGTTAGGTAAAGACATTGCTGGCGAGCCGGTATGCGCTGACCTTGGCAAAATGCCACATTTACTTGTTGCGGGTACCACAGGTTCAGGTAAGTCAGTGGGCGTTAATGTAATGATATTAAGCTTACTGTACAAATCGGGCCCTGATGATGTTCGTATGATCATGATCGACCCGAAAATGCTTGAACTTTCTGTGTACGAAGGCATCCCACATTTATTATGTGAAGTTGTTACCGACATGAAAGAAGCAGCCAATGCATTGCGTTGGTGTGTAGGCGAAATGGAACGTCGTTATAAGCTAATGTCGGCACTTGGGGTACGTAACTTAAAAGGTTACAACCAAAAAGTGTTGGATGCCAAAGAAGCGGGTCAACCGATTCTAGATCCACTGTTTAAAGACACCGATGGCATGGCCGATGGCCCTGAAGAGCTAGATAAACTGCCAAGTATTGTGGTGGTCATTGACGAATTTGCCGACATGATGATGATCGTGGGTAAAAAAGTGGAAGAGCTGATTGCACGTATCGCGCAAAAAGCCCGTGCTGCAGGTATTCACTTAGTGCTAGCAACACAGCGCCCATCGGTTGACGTAATTACAGGTTTGATTAAAGCGAATATTCCAACCCGTATGGCGTTCCAAGTTTCAAGTAAAATTGACTCGCGTACCATTTTAGATCAGCAAGGTGCTGAAAACTTACTTGGTATGGGTGACATGCTTTACTTACCGCCGGGTACTAGTGTACCAGTGCGTGTGCATGGCGCGTTTGTTGACGACCACGAAGTACATGCGGTTGTAGACGATTGGAAAAAACGTGGCAAACCAAATTATATTGATGAAATTTTAAGTGGCGATGCCACAGAAGAAATTTTACTACCAGGAGAAACCAGTGAAGACGGTGATGAAGAGTCAGATCCGCTTTACGATGAAGCAGTATCATTTGTAATTGAAACCGGCAAAGTGTCGGTATCGAGTGTACAGCGTAAGCTCCGTGTAGGTTATAACCGCGCAGCACGCTTAGTTGAACAAATGGAAACATCAGGCATTGTTAGCGCACCAGGACATAACGGTGCCCGCGAAGTCTTAGTGCCAAATGGTGGAGCAAATTAATGAAAAAAATTAAATACCTAGCCCTAATTATGGGTTGTTTATTAAGTGGTCAAAGTTTTGCAGACGACAGCGAAGCGTTGCAACAACAACTGGCTGCGATTAAAAGTTTTAAAGCAGAGTTTTCACAGCAGGTTACCGATTCGCAAGGCGAAGCTATCATGCAAGGTGAGGGGAATATTGCCCTTCAGCAACCTATGATGATCCGCTGGCAGCAACAAAGCCCAGACGATACTTTGTTTGTATCAAATGGCGACAAAACGTATTACTTCGACAGCTTTGCTGAGCAAGTAACGATTATGAATACCCACAGCCTGATTGATTCAACACCGTTTGTATTGTTGACGTCAAAAGATCCAGAGCAGTGGGCTAAATACCAAGTTGTGGCAACTGATGCAGGCTTTAGTGTCACACCAAACAAAGGCGTTGAGAGCCAAGTTGAAAAGTTAGATATTAGCTTTAATGCTAAAGAGCAAGGCCTAGCATCACTGACAGTATTAGATACCTCTGGTCAGCAGTCTTTATTTACTTTTAAAGATGCTAAAGTAAACGAAGCACTTGCAACTCAAACCTTTGAATTTACCATTCCAGAAGGCGTTGAAGTTGACGACCAAAGCCAAGGTGATTAAGGCTTGAGTAATCTCGGATTTAATTTTGGTCCTGATGTGCGCCCACTTGCGGCGCGCATGCGACCAGAAACACTCAATGACTACATAGGTCAGCAGCACCTTTTAAGCCCCGATAAACCTCTTTACCAAGCGATTCTTGCAGGTCGATGCCACAGCCTCATTTTGTGGGGGCCGCCAGGTGTTGGTAAAACCACGTTAGCGCAGATTATTGCAAACCATGCCGATGCCAGCCTTATTCAAATGTCGGCAGTCACAGCAGGTGTAAAAGACATTCGTGAGGCTGTAAGCGAAGCAAAAGCAAACCTTGCTGGGCGAGGGCAGCGCACTTTATTGTTTGTTGACGAAGTGCATCGCTTTAATAAATCTCAGCAAGATGCATTTTTACCACATATCGAAGATGGTACTTTTATTTTTGTCGGCGCGACCACCGAAAACCCATCATTTGCACTTAATAACGCGATATTGTCTCGTGCCCGTGTATATGTATTAAAAGCACTTGAACAAGCCGATTTATTTAACGTAATTGAACGCGCCTTACGTGAAGACGTAGAGCTTAGCCAAAAACACATTGCAATTGCCGAAAACGCTAAACAAGCGCTTTGTCAAGCAAGTGATGGCGATGCACGTAAAGTGCTTAACCTGTTAGAACAAGCGGTTGATTTAACTACGGAGCAGCAGGGCAAATACCTTGTTGATCAACATGTTTTAAGCCAAGTGCTGCCAACTCACTTAGCCAAGTACGATAAAGGCGGCGATGAGTTTTACGACTTGATTTCAGCGTTTCATAAGTCAGTACGAGGTAGTTCACCTGATGGCGCCTTATATTGGTACTGCCGTATTTTAGCAGGTGGCGGCGACCCACTTTATGTGGCTAGGCGCTTATTAGCGATTGCTACAGAAGATATTGGCAATGCCGACCCGCGAGCAATGGAAGTCGCACTCAATGCGTGGGATATTTTTCAACGTGTTGGCCCAAGTGAAGGTGAGCGCGCTATTGCACAAGCCACCATTTATTTAGCCAGTGCTCCGAAAAGTAACGCAGTTTATATGGCGTTTAATCAAGCTATGCAAGATGCTAAAAATGAGCCGAGCCATCCGGTGCCAGAGCATCTACGCAATGCGCCAACTAGCTTAATGAAAGACTTAGGTTATGGTGCTGAATATCGGTATGCACATAATGAGGAAGGTGCGTTTGCAGCAGGTGAGAAGTATTTCCCTGAGGCAATTAATGATCGCCAGTATTACTTCCCAACCGACCGCGGGCTTGAACAAAAAATAAAACAAAAGCTGGACTATTTAACTCAGCGCAACGAGCAAAGTGATATTAAACGTTATGAATAGTTTGAAACTTTACATGATGATTGCAATGGGTGGCGCTTCAGGGGCATGTTTACGCTATTTTCTTAGCGAAACCATGCTAAAACTGCTCGGAAGGGGATTCCCTTTTGGCACGTTGACAGTTAATATTCTTGGTTCATTGTTAATGGGCATTTTATACGGCTTGATTGAAAAAGAAATAATCGCTGTTAGCCCCGCTAAAACCTTAATTGGTATTGGCTTTTTAGGTGCATTGACCACCTTTTCAACATTCTCAATGGATTCGTTGTTGCTCTTGCAACAAGGTCACTTTTTTAAAATGGCCCTCAATATCACCTTAAACGTGGTGGTGTGTATATTTATGGCTTGGCTGGGCCTTCAGCTGGTAATGCAAAAAGGTTAAAAATCGAACATGTTAGATTCTAAATATTTACGTCAAGATATCGAACAAGCGGCTGCACGTTTAGCATCACGCGGTTACGAACTTGATACTGCAGCGGTAACTGCACTTGAAGAAAAACGCAAAACATTACAAGTAAAAACGCAAGAACTTCAAAGCGAGCGTAATGCAAGTTCCAAAGCTATCGGCCAAGCAAAAGCGAAAGGCGAGCACGAAAAAGCACAACAGCTGCTTGATTCAGTCAGTAATCTTGGCGATCAACTAGACAGCGTTAAAGCAGAGCAAGACGCAGTACTTGAAGAGCTTAAGCAAATTGCGCTTGCTATTCCAAACCTACCTGATGAGTCTGTACCAGTAGGTGAAGACGAAGATCAAAACGTTGAAATTTCAACCTGGGGTACGCCTAAGTCATATGACTTTGAAGTAAAAGATCACGTTGATGTTGGTCAAGACGTAAACGGCCTAGACTTTGAAATGGGCGTTAAAATCAGTGGCGCACGTTTTACTGTTATGCGTGGTCAAGTTGCACGTATGCACCGTGCTCTTACGCAGTTCATGCTTGATACGCACACAGAGCAAAACGGCTATACAGAAATGTATGTGCCTTACCTTGTTAATAGCGCAAGCTTATACGGCACAAGCCAATTACCTAAGTTTGCTGGTGACTTATTTCACACTTTAGGTTTAGTGGATGACGACGGCCAGCAACAACCAGGTTTTAGCTTAATTCCTACTGCTGAAGTACCACTTACGAACAGTGCTCGTGACGAAATTTACGACGAAAGCGACTTACCAATTCGTTTAACAGCGCATACGCCTTGTTTCCGTAGTGAAGCGGGTAGCTATGGCCGTGATACACGTGGTCTTATTCGTCAGCACCAATTCGACAAAGTTGAATTAGTACAACTAGTAAAACCAGAAGATTCAATGCAAGCGCTCGAAGAGCTAACAGGTCACGCTGAGCAAATCTTACAAGCATTAGAACTTCCATACCGTAAAGTGATTTTATGTACGGGTGATATGGGCTTTGGTGCAGCAAAAACTTACGATTTAGAAGTATGGTTACCTGCACAAAACACTTATCGTGAAATCTCATCATGTTCAAACATGGTTGATTTCCAAGCACGTCGTATGCAAGCGCGTTTCCGTCGTCAAGGCGAGAAAAAGCCAGAGCTACTTCATACACTAAATGGTTCTGGTTTAGCGGTTGGTCGTACACTGGTAGCAATCTTAGAGAACTACCAACAAGCAGACGGCTCAATTGTTGTACCAGAAGTATTACGCCCTTACATGGGTGGCTTAGAAGTAATTAAATAGGCTTAATTTTTAGTCATTTTATGAAACCGCATTGGGAAACCATGCGGTTTTTTTTTATTTTTTGATAATAATTAATTGCGGTAAGCAGTATGTTTAGTAAACTAAAAATAGGTACTATCAGTTTTAAAACTAAATCACATAGTATTTTATTACAATACACGAAGGACTGCTGTTATGAAAAAACTACTCGCCGTAGCATCTGCTGCTTTGTATTTAGCAAGCTCTGTCGCTTTTGCTAAAGATAAGCCCAATATCCTCATAATATTCCCCGATGATGTAGGCTGGCAAAACGTCAGTGCATATGGGCTTGGTACCATGGGTTATAAAACCCCAAATATTGATAAACTTGCCCATGAAGGTGCAATGTTTACCGATCACTATGCACAACCATCATGTACTGCTGGTCGCGCTGCCCTTATTACCGGCCAGTACCCAATCCGTAGTGGCATGACAACTGTTGGCAGACCAGGCGCAGAGCTTGGTTTAAAAGCGGGCTCTTATACCCTTGCTGAGGTTCTTAAAGAGCAAGGTTACGCTACAGGTCAATTTGGTAAAAACCACTTAGGTGATCGCAACGAGCACTTACCAACCGTTCATGGTTTTGATGAATTTTTTGGAAACTTATATCACTTAAATACGCAAGAAGAATTCGAGCAACGTGATTATCCAAAAGACCCTGAATTTTTCAAAAAGTATGGTACGCGAGGTGTTTTACATACTTACGCAACTAATGTAGATGATAAAACGGTTGATCCACGTTTTGGTAAAGTAGGTAAACAAAAAATTGAAGATACCGGCCAGCTTTCTCGCGAACGTATGAAAAACGTAGATAAAGAGTTTATGGCTGCGAGCCTAGATTTTATCAAGCGTGCAAAAAAAGCTGATAAACCTTTCTTTGTTTGGTTTAACCCAAGTCGTATGCACATGTATACGCGTTTAAGTGACGAAAGTCGTTATTTAGCTGAAGAGTACACCACAGAGCATGATTTATACGGCAGTGGCCTAATTGAACATGACCAGCAAGTGGGTGAGTTAATGGCTGCGCTAGATGATATGGGTGTACTTGATAACACTATCGTTATTTACTCAACAGATAATGGTCCTGAGCACAGCGCTCGATTACACGGCGGTACAACACCTTTCCGTGGTGAAAAGATGACAACTTACGAAGGCGGCGTACGCGTTCCTATGATTGTTCGTTGGCCAGGTAAAGTCCCTGCAAATACGATACTAACGGGTATTCAATCGCACATGGATATTTACACAACCCTTGCAGCAGCAGCGGGTGAACCAAATATCGCGAAAAAAGCCCTTAAAGAGCATAAGCAACCGATTGATGGCGTAAATAACTTAGATTATTGGTTAGGTAAAACAGACGAAAGTGCGCGTGATAGTTTCCTTTATTATTACGAATCAAGCATCAAGGCTGTGCGTTATAAGCAGTGGAAACTTCATTTCGAAACGAGCGAAAACTATTACGCTCAGTATGAGAAGCAAAAGTTCCCGATCATCTATAACTTACGTATGGACCCGTTTGAAAGCTTTGATGGCCTAACAGACCGTTCAGACATTGTGCAAGCTAAGCAATGGTTAAATGAGCCTGTGCAACATCTACTTGGTGAACACATTAAGTCATTGACTGAATATCCACCACTGCAAAAAGCAGCGAGCTTTGACTTTAGCCAACTGATGGAACAGTTGATGTCTGGTAAGCAGTAACACTCAATAAAACGATTTATTAAGTTGTTAATCTAAATAAATAGCCGCATCGGGAAACCATGCGGCTTTTTTAGTTTTATGCTAATGGGCAAAAGATTGTAAAAAGCTAAAGTGGATCTAAAACCGAGCAATCAACGTATTCAAAGCATTAAGTTAATAGTGTGAAACATTATGAGTAATAAACAAAAATCTGTTCCAACATCACGGTTTTCACGCGCTGTTCGGCTTGGCTCTTTAGCTGGTAAAGTGGCGGGAAATATGTTGTTTGAAGGCACAAAAGCATGGGCGGCTGGCAAGCAAACATCACGACAAGAGTTATTGTTACAACCAAAAAATATTCAGCGCTTTGCCGAACAGCTTGCAAATCTTCGCGGGGCTGCAATGAAATTGGGCCAGCTGTTATCTATGGATAGTGGCGAATTACTTACTCCTGAGCTATCTGCAATTTTAGCAAGGCTGCGTTCAGAGGCGACAGCTATGCCGCAAAAGCAGCTAGTTAAAGTAATGCGTGAGCATTGGGGTGATGCGTGGTTAGAGCAATTATCGCATTTTGAACTCAGACCATTTGCTGCGGCATCAATAGGGCAAGTGCATATTGCTTACAGAGAATCGGGCGAAAAGTTAGCAGTTAAAGTGCAATACCCAGGTATTGCAAAAGGCATTGCCAGTGATGTTGATAACTTAGCTTACCTTCTTAAGCTCAGTGGCTTATTACCTAAAGAGGTAGAAATACAGCCTCTTATCGATGAAGCAAAACAACAGCTTATAAACGAAGCTGACTACGAATTAGAAGCTAATTATTTAAAACGCTACAGCGAGTGTTTAAAAGGTGACGACAATTACCTTATTCCTAATGTAGTAGATTCGCTTAGTTCTTCTCAAGTTTTAGTAATGAATTTTGTTGAAGGACAAGAGCTAGATGAACTAGTAAACACTGAGCAAGCGCTGCGTAATAAAGCGGTTGAACAGTTACTCAGCCTATTTTTACGTGAATTATTTAGCTTTAAACTAGTTCAAACAGATCCAAACTTTGCCAATTATCAATATCAAATCGACAATCAACGCTTAGTACTTTTAGATTTTGGCGCCACCCGCGAACTACCTCAGCATATTAGTGATGGTTACTTACAGTTATTATCTTCCGCGATTAGTAACGACAGAGCAGGCGTTGCAACAGCAGCACAGCAAATTGGCTATTTTCAACAAGGGCTTGCTCAAGAATATATAGATAATGTCGTCGATATATTTCTACTCGCCTGCGAGCCACTGCGCCATCAAGGTGAGTATGACTTTGCAAATAGTGACTTACCAAAACGCATTAAAGAACTCGGCCTTAAAATGAGCACCGCCTCAGAGCATTGGCATGCACCACCGGTAGATGCCTTGTTCGTTCACAGAAAACTAGCAGGCCTCTTTTTAATCGCTGCAAAGCTTGGCGCAAAAGTGAATGTGAACAGTATTTTTAAGGAGTTTGAAGCACAGAGGGATAAATAATAGAGCGGGAGTTTGGGGGGTAGAAAAATGGTCGGCATAGCAGGATTTGAACCTGCGACCCCTGACACCCCATGACAGTGCGCTACCAAGCTGCGCTATATGCCGACATTGCAAGCCATAGTACGGCTTTTTTTATAAAAATCAATATCTCCGCTGTTCGATTGCTTGTTTATTGTTCAGGTAATCCACATTAAATCAATGGGCTAGAGGTTAATCTAGCCAATCGTTGATCGTTTTGTACATAAAGTCGCGTATTAATGGCTGAGCATCGGCATTAGGGTGCAGGTTATCGTTTTGCATAAGTTCTGGACGGCCTGCAATACTTAGCATGAAAAAGGGCATGAGCTCGGAATCTGTTTCATCGGCAATGGTTTTAAAGCTATCGGTGAAAAGTTTGGTATAACGCGGGCCATAGTTAGGTGGAATTTGCACTTCCATTACGGCGGTTTTCGCCCCGATTTGTTGGCTTTTTGTTATTAAATCACGTAGGTTAGTTTGCAGGCGTTTAATAGGGAAACCTCGTAAACCATCGTTTCCGCCTAGCTCAATGAGTACATGAGTGGGTTCAAATTCGCTCAGTAACGCGTCGAGTCGTCTTAGGGCACCGCCTGTGGTTTCACCGCTAATACTGGCGTTTACTAGGTATACAGATTGGTCTTTTTCATCGTACTTATCTTGTAACAATTTAACCCAGCCTTGCTCTTGTTTAAGTCCGTAAGCGGCGCTTAAACTGTCACCTAGAATTAAAATTGTGTTGTCAGCTGCTGCCGTAAGTGGTTTGATTACTAACAGTAAAACGAATATAAAACGTAGGATTGGATGCATCATATGTCAGCGCTTTCTCAATTAAACATCATTCAAGTTAAAGGACTTTCTAAAACGGTCACCACGGTTGAGGGCGACCTGACCATCCTCAGTGACATCAGCTTTAATGTCAAGTCGGGCGACTCAGTTGCAGTGGTAGGCACCTCAGGTTCGGGTAAGTCTACTTTATTAAGTTTATTAGCAGGCCTTGACCAATCTACCGGTGGTAGTATCCATTTAGATGGAGCCGCATTACACGAATTAGATGAAGAAGCACGGGCAGCACTTCGCGCTGAAAAAGTAGGTTTTGTGTTTCAGTCTTTCATGCTTGTACAAAGTTTAACAGCCCTTGAAAACGTAATGCTTCCCGCTGAGCTTGCGGGTAGCAAAGACGCTAAGCAGCAAGCACTTGAGCTACTCGAAAAAGTAGGCTTAAGCCATCGTGTTGGTCATTACCCCTCGCAATTATCTGGTGGTGAGCAGCAACGTGTAGCAATTGCGCGAGCATTTATTGGCACACCGAAAATTTTATTCGCCGATGAACCATCTGCGAACCTAGATAGCAAAAACGGTAAGTTAATTGAGTCTTTATTATTTGAACTAAATAAAGAGCACGGCACGACACTCATTTTAGTAACCCATGATGAGCAGCTTGCACAAAAGTGTCAGCAAATTTTACATATTGAAGCAGGGCAGCTAGTAACTGTAAAAGAAAACGAAGGAGTGCAAGCGAATGTGGGCTAAATTAGCACTAAAACTGTTTTCACGTGAGTTTAAGCGTGGCGAATTAACAGTGATCAGTGCAGCAATAGCCTTAGCTGTTCTCACTGTTTTAACACTGTCTATGGTTACCGACCGAATTGGTCAAAGTATTGAAGAAAAAAGCAGTGCCTTTATTGCCGCTGATCGCGTTTTAGCAAGTAACCATGCTTTACCTGCTGAGTTTTTAGATAAAGCCAACCAAGATAACTTACGCACCGCTAAAATAACTTACTTCGATACCATGTTATTTGCCGGTGACGAAATGCAACTTGGCTCGGTTAAAGCGGTATCAAATACCTATCCATTAAAAGGCGAGCTAAAAGTAAAAACCAGCCTGACTGGCCAACCACAAGTAACAAACGACATTCCAAGTCGTGGTGAAGTGTGGTTAAGTGAATCTGTGTTTTATGCGCTGAATATTAAGGTGGGGGATAAAGTAGAGCTTGGCGCTGCTACGTTTACGGCTAGTCATGTTGTAGCCGAAGAGCCAGATGCACCGTTTAATGTATTTTCAAGCAGCCAGCGAATCTTAATCAATGAAGCAGACATTGCTGTTACAGAGGTAATTCAGCCGGGCAGCCGGGTGTTTTACCGCCAACTTTATGCTGGCGACAAAGACAACTTAGATAACTTCTATGCGTGGTTAAAACCACAAATGAAAGAAAACCAGCGTTGGTATGGTGTTAAAGACCGCCAGTCACCTATTTCTAATAGTTTAAATCGTGCCGAAAGCTATTTATTGCTAGCTGGTTTACTTGGCATTATTTTAGCAGCTGTTGCTATTGCGGTATCGGCAAAACGGTATTGTGAGCGTCAGTACGACCCAGTTGCAATGATGAAAACGCTTGGCGGTAGCCGCGCTATGATCCGTAAAATCTATTTATTACATTTGAGCCTTGTATGTTCAATGTCGGTGATTGTCGGTTTACTGATTGGTTATGGTTTACAAGCGGTTGCCACTGATTATTTGGCACAAACCATGGGCTCAGCATTGCCAAGTGCATCGGCAAAACCTTGGATCATTGCGATTAGCACGGGTGTGATTTGTGCGGTTATGTTTTCAATTAAACCGCTACTCGATTTATTTGATATTCCGCCGCTACGTGTACTTCGCCGTAACTTAGGCGACCGTTTATTAGTAAGTAAAGTGCACCTTACTATGTCGGCGCTTACTGTGTTTTTACTGATGTGGTTATTTAGTAACAACATCAAAATTAGTGCAATTTTGTTCCTTTCGACGGCATTTTTAATAGCTGTGTTATTTGGCTTATCAAAGGTTATTTTTGGTGGTGGCCGAAAGCTCGGTTTAAGCCCTGGTAACAGTTGGTCATTGGCGATTGCGTCAATTCAAAAGCGTGCCAATGTGAATGCAGTACAATTAATTAGCTTTGCTTTGGCTATCAAGTTATTACTGTTTTTAATTGTACTTAAGAACGACATGATTTCGGATTGGCAGTCTCAGCTTCCTGAAAATGCACCTAATTCATTTTTAGTGAACATTACTGAGCAAGAGTTAGAGCCTATAACTAGCTTCTTAGCGCAAAACGATATGCCAACGTCTGATTTCTATCCGGTTGTGCGTGGCCGTGTAAACGCCGTAAATGGTGAGTTGGTTGCCCGCGAAGTATCGCAAGAAGATAACGAAAAGAAAGATGAAGAAGCCCGCTCTGGTATTGGCCGTGAGTTAAATCTAACTTGGCGTAAAGACTTGCCTAATCAAAACGAGCTTATCGACGGTGCATGGTTTAGTGAAGACTCAGTAGCTGAGGCATCGGTAGAAGAGTCGATGCTTGAACGCCTTGATGTAAAAATTGGCGATACGCTTACCTTCTTAATTGGTGCACAATCATTCGATGCAAAAATTACCAGTGTGCGTAAGGTTAATTGGACCACGCTTAAACCTAACTTCTTTATTATTTTGAGCCCTGATGTGCTTGCGAGTTTTCCTGCTACTTATATTTCATCAGTAAATGTTAAAGCAGAGAAAAAACGAGAGTTTAATGAGCTAATGCGTCAATACCCCACGGTTAACGTGATAGATGTTGAGAGTTTTATTAAACAAATTCGTTCAACCATAGAGCAAGTATCGTTAGCGATTGGCTTTGTACTAGCGATTGTGGTTGCCTGTGGCGCTTTAGTACTTATTTCGCAAGTGCAAGCAAGTTTAGGCGAGCGAATGCAAGAGATTGTTATTTTGCGAACTTTAGGTGCTAAAGGGCGCTTAATTAAAAATGCCACCTTATATGAGTTTTTACTATTAGGCGTTACTGCTGGTTTAGTCGCTGCCATTGTCAGTGACATCGCTCTGTTAATAGTACAAAAACAAATGTTCGATTTAGCAGGTAAGTTCCACCCCCACATTTGGGTGATTGGCCCAGCCGTCGGAGGCTTATTTGTGGCATGTTTGGGCTATTTGATGATAGCGCGAACAATGCGAAAAAATACCCAAGGCTTATTACGCTCGCTCGCGTAAATGTCTTACTTAAAGGTTGGCTATAAAATGCTCGCAATTGCGGGCATTTTTTATGAATTGCAATTGGTTACTGGTAATTTATACAGTGCTCTGGCATTATTAACCGCAGATAATAATGATAATAGACGGATCAGTTAGTTGGCGATTATTTTAGGGATTGATCCTGGTTCACGATTAACAGGGTACGGCGTGATTGCTCACCAAGGTGCTAAGTTCACTTATTTAGGTAGTGGCTGCATTAAATTGGCCGATCACGATTTTCCGGTACGCTTAAAAATGATTTACCAAGGGATCAGTCAATTGGTAGAGCAATTCTCACCAGACAGTTTTGCTATCGAAAAAGTGTTTATGGCACACAACCCAGACTCAGCGCTTAAACTCGGTCAAGCACGTGGTGCAGCGATTGTTGGCGCTTCAATGGCAGAGCTGCCAGTTTATGAGTATTCAGCTAGGCAAATTAAGCAGGCCGTTGTAGGTAATGGCGGCGCCGATAAGTCTCAAGTACAGCATATGGTTAAAAACATTTTAAAGCTGCCAGGTACCCCTCAAGCCGATGCCGCAGATGCCTTAGCAATTGCTATTTGTCATGCACACTCAGAACAAAATTTAATAAAACTTGCGGGCAGTGCAAGCAAAACCGTAAGAGGAAGATTAAGGAAGTAATATGATTGGTCGATTAAATGGCTTACTAGTAGAAAAACAGCCGCCAGAAATTCTTATTGAAGTAAGTGGTGTAGGCTACGAAGTACAAATGCCCATGACTTGCTTTTATGATTTACCGGCAGTGGGTGAGCAAGCGATTATTTATACCCATTTTGTGGTACGTGAAGATGCCCAGCTATTATTTGGCTTTAACAACAAAACCGAGCGCGCTTTATTTAGAGAGCTTTTAAAAGCCAATGGTGTAGGGCCAAAACTTGGTCTAGCTATTTTATCGGGTATGTCGGCGCAGCAATTTGTAAGTTGTGTTAATAATGAAGATGCGACCACACTGGTAAAATTGCCGGGTGTTGGTAAAAAAACGGCTGAGCGTTTAGTGCTCGAAATGAAAGACAGACTCAAAGATTGGGGTAATGACTTATTTACACCATTTAGCGATAATGCCGTCATTGAGCCATCAAGTGATGATACCCTAGTGGCAAATAATGCTGCTGATGACGCTGTATCAGCACTAGTGGCATTAGGCTATAAGCTACCGCAAGCACAAAAGGCGGTTAAAACAGTGAACAAACCAGATATGACGACCGAGGTTCTAATTAAAGAAGCTCTAAAATCAATGTTGTGAGTAAACCATGATTGAAGCAGATCGCTTAATAGATGCGAGTGAACAAAGTAACGAAGACAGTGTTGACCGTGCCATACGACCAAAGCTGTTAACCGATTACACAGGCCAGCCGCATGTTAAGCAACAAATGGAAATTTTTATCGAGGCAGCTCGCCATCGTTGTGAAGCGCTGGATCACTTATTAATATTTGGTCCACCGGGTCTTGGTAAAACCACACTTGCAAATATTGTAGCTAACGAGCTTAACGTTAATATTAAAACAACATCAGGGCCAGTACTCGAAAAAGCAGGCGATTTAGCCGCACTTTTAACGAACCTTGAAGAAGGCGACGTACTGTTTATTGACGAAATTCATCGCTTGAGCCCGCAAGTCGAAGAGATTTTGTATCCCGCAATGGAAGATTATCAGCTGGATATAATGATAGGTGAAGGCCCTGCAGCACGCTCAATAAAGCTTGATTTGCCGCCATTTACTTTAATTGGTGCAACAACTCGTGCTGGCTCACTCACCTCACCACTTAGAGACCGTTTTGGTATTGTTCAGCGATTAGAATTTTATTCGGTTGAAGACTTATCAAAAATTGTTGCCCGCTCAGCAAGCTTTTTAGACTTAACCATGTGTGATGAAGGTGCAACCGAAATCGCCAAGCGTTCACGCGGTACACCGCGCATAGCAAACCGTTTATTACGCCGCGTTCGTGATTACACCCAAGTGAAATCAGACGGTAAAGTGAACGCCACAGTTGCAGAGCAAGCCCTCGATATGATTGATGTCGATAAAAGCGGTTTTGACTACATGGATAGAAAATACTTGCTAGCTATTATCGAAAAATTTATGGGCGGCCCCGTTGGCCTTGATAACCTAGCGGCTGCAATTGGCGAAGAAAAAGAAACCATTGAAGATGTCATAGAGCCGTTTTTAATTCAACAAGGCTTTATTCAGCGTACCCCCCGCGGACGACTTGTTTCAGACATTGCTTATTTACACTTTGGGCTAACGCCAGAGAAATAACTAAAACCCCGCGAAGCGGGGTTTTTTGTAGTTAGACATTAGAAGTTAGGTTTTTTAGTAGTTAGACTTCAGAAGTTAGATTTCAGTTGACCGAGAGGGTGGTTTTATTTGTGTAATTAAACAAAAAGCTTGCTATAGATGATATTAGTTTTACTTTGTTCTAACCACTAACCACTAACCACTAACCACTAACCACTAACCACTAACCACTAACCACTAACCAGTGGGTTGTTGTCTCATTTTAACATCTGTAATTCACATGCTGTTAAGTTATCGGTAGGTATTCTCATTGGCGTTTGTGTAGGCAAAAAAAAGCCCGCATAAGGATGCGGGCAAACAACAAGTTGAAGGAAGTAATCCAGGGAACTACGGTCTACTTGAATAAGGTTTTATCCCGATTTAAGTAAACCTAGAGCAATACGAAACTTCATATTGCTAAAAACGGAGCTTGATGAAAGAAACTTTCATGAGGTTGCTAGCTCGGTATAGGTAAATAATACGCAATGATGGATTTTTCTTCAAACTAGAAAAATTTTATTTTCAGATAAAAAAAACTAATGTGAGCTAAAAATTGAATTGTTTTCTTTTTGTTCACTTTGTAACTATTTTGTTTTTAACCTTCTGAATAAAAGGGTTTTTATAAATTTTGTGATCTTTATTCAGGATTAGTTTAAGTATTCTGTAGTAGATTTGCAAAAGTGCTTTTGGGTGTTTATGCGTAATTTATGAATAAACGTCGTGTTTTTGGCTGTTTTGGTTGCTTTTGAGAGCTATTCTAGTGACTTATTATTAAGGTGAAAATATGCGTAAATGTGTTGATAAAACCTAATATGGCTAAAAAATAACTAAGCAAATTGCTTTTTACCGTTATTTGCCGCTAATTCACAGCAAGAGCGTTGTCAGTTTATAACTGACTAGATACACTAGATGTAACTTTTGGCCATGATTGTGGTCAATAAATGCAAGTGTAAAAAATATAACAAATTACATAGAAATCTATTTTAGGAGTTTAACGTGGGATCAGGGCTTAACTTTTTAGATCTTATTCTAGAAGCCAGTGTACTTGTCCAGCTAGTAATGTTGGCATTAGTCGGTATGTCGGTAATGTCATGGGCAATTATTTTTCAACGTAAAAAAGCGATTTCTGATGCACTTAATGGCGCTAAGCGTTTTGAGCAAAAGTTTTGGTCAGGTATTGATTTAAGTAAATTATATAACGAAGTATCTGCTCGTCCTGGTGGTGCATCAGGTGTTGAAGCATTATTCGTTGCAGGATTTAAAGAGTTTGCACGTCATAAGAAAAATACATTTCAAAGTGCAGGCATCGTAATGGAAGGCACACATCGTTCAATGCGTGTTGCGCTATCGCGCGAAGTTGAAAAGCTTGAGTCTAGTTTATCGTTTTTAGCAACAGTGGGTTCAATTAGTCCTTACATCGGTCTGTTTGGTACGGTATGGGGTATCATGAACGCATTCATCGCGTTAGGTGAAGTTAAACAAGCAACGCTACAAATGGTAGCGCCAGGTATCGCCGAAGCGTTGATTGCAACTGCAATGGGCTTATTTGCTGCAATCCCTGCTGTAATTGCTTACAACCGTTTTGCTAATAAAGTAGAAAAGCTTGAAGGTAATTACATTAACTTCATGGAAGAATTCGCCAATATTTTACACCGCCAAGCAGCTGCGCAAATAGAGGCTAAAGCGAATGTATCAGCGTAAGAAACGTCGCCCTGTAGGTGAAATAAACGTAGTACCTTACATTGATGTAATGTTGGTACTACTAATTATATTTATGGCAACTGCGCCACTTATTACCCATGGCGTAAAAGTGGACTTGCCGAAAATGGAAGAATCGGATTTAGTTGATACCAAAGATACGCCACCTATCATTGCGTCAATTGATGCTGAAGGTAAGTACTATGTAAGTATTGGTACTGACCCAGAAGCACCAATGGAAGCGCTGGATGTTGCGGCGGTAATTAAACTTCAACTGCAAAAAAATCCAGATACACCTGTGATGATTAAAGGTTCTGGCCGTGTTTCTTATCAAGAAGTGCTGCTGCTTATGGACTTTTTGAAAAATGCTGGTGTGCCTTCAGTGGGTCTTATGACCGAATCATTCGAGGGGACGAAAGGCTAGTATGGGTGCATCAGTAGTAAAATCGATTCTTTTGCACCTTGCAATAGCAGGTTTATTAGTAGCAACAGCTAATTTTCATATGCCAGCGCCTAAGGTGATGGAAGTAACGCTGAACCCTGCTTTACCAGAGCCAGAAAAAGCCGTTGCCGCAGTAACGGTTGATCAGCAAAAGGTTGAGCAGAAAATTGCCGAGCTTAAAAAGCAAGAAGAAGCAAAAAAACGAGCCGAAGCAAAACGTATTCGTGACCTTGAGCGCCGTGCAAATGATGCGCGTAAGCAACGTGAAGCTGAAGACAGACGCCTTAAAAAGCTAGAGCAGCAACGCCGCGCGAAAGAGAAGGAAAAAGCAGAAGCAGAAGCACAAGCGAAGAAAGCACGTGAAATTCAAGAGAAAGAACGAGCTAAAGCGCAACAGGCTGAAAAGCAAAAGCAAGAAGCTGAAGCCGCAGCGAAAGCTGCAGCTGAAAAACGTAAAGCTGAAGAAGAAGCGTTAAAGAAAGCGGAAGAAGAGCGTAAGCGTAAAGCTGCCGAAGCTGAAGCTGAACGTAAACGCAAAGAAGCTGAAGCAGAGCGTAAACGCCAGCAAGCATTGCAAGAGCAAATGCTACAAGAACAATTAGCTGCTGAGCAGGCTGCACGTAATAAAGTGCGCCAGCAACAAGTAGTGGGCGAAGTTGAAAAATATAAAGCGTTAATTATGGCGCGCATTCAACAAAACTTCTTAAAAGATGAGAAGATGAAAGGTAAAGAATGTCGTCTTAATATTCGTCTTGGTTTTAATGGCTTAGTGACTCAAGTAAAATCACTGGGCGGAGATACCTTGGTATGTGAAGCTGCAATGCGCGCGGTGCGTATGGCAGACACACTACCAGTATCACCAGACCGTGAAGTATTTGAGCAACTTAAAAATATTAATTTAACAATAGCGCCTCAATTTTAAAGGAATGATATGTTTAACCAGATAAAAACAGCATGTTTTATTGTATTACTGGGCTTTCATGGCATTGCCAGTGCTGCACTAGAAATTGTGATCACCGATGGTATTGACGGTGCACGTCCAATTGCGATTGTACCTTTCCAGTACAATGGTGTAGGAACTATCCCTGAAAAATTAAGCTCAGTGATTGCAGCTGACTTAATGCGTAGTGGTAAGTTTAAGCCAATTGACGTTAACACAATGCCGCAGCTTCCAGCTACTGACACCGACGTTGATTACGGCGCTTGGGTTAATAAAGGCGTTGAAGCGGTTCTTGTAGGCCAAGTCGAGCAGCAAACAAATGGCCGTTACTTAGTTAAGTATGAGCTTATTGATGTTATTCGTGGTCAAATTACCGGTGGCGAAACGCAAATGATGAGCAATGGCCAATTAGTTAAAAGCCAAGATCACATTTTAGACGCACGTGAAAGCGTAATTGCTGAAACAGGTTTTCGCCGTTACGCGCACCGCATTAGTGATGTAGTTTACGAAGCGCTTACGGGTGAAAAAGGTGCATTCTTAACGAAGATTGCTTATGTGATTGTTCGCGAAGAAGAACCTAAGCCATACCAGCTTGTAGTTGCTGATTACGATGGTTTTAATGAGCAAGTGTTACTTCGCTCTAAAGAGCCATTAATGTCACCAGCGTGGTCACCTGATGGTACTAAGCTTGCGTACGTAACATTTGAGAATCGTCAAAGCCAAATTTACATTCAAGATTTATACACAGGTAAACGTGAGCTGATCACAAGCCACCCTGGTATTAATGGTGCACCGCAGTTCTCGCCTGATGGTAAAAAGTTATTATTAGTGCTTTCTAAAGACAGAAATGGTGCAACAGAAGTATATGTTTTAGACCTTGCAACTCGTAAAGAAAGACGTCTTACAAACCACCGTAGTATAGATACTGAACCATCTTGGTTCCCTAATGGGCAAGATATTGTGTTTACGTCTGAAAGGGGTGGTAATGCCCAGATTTATAAGTTAAATTTGCAAACTGGTAGGTCAAAACGCATGACGTTTGACGGAGATATGAACCTAGCAGGTTCGGTTTCTCCAGACGGAAAAGAATTAGTGATGGTGAACCGTACCAACGGTCAATACCATCTTGCTAAGAAAGAGCTAGCTACAGGCGCGTTCCAAGTATTAACTAGAACTCGCTTAGATGAATCACCGAGTATCGCTCCAAACGGCTCGATGATTATCTACAGCACGCTTCATAATAATAAACAGGTGTTGGCGTTAGTTTCTATGGACGGTCGCTTTAAAGCACGCTTACCTGTGCTAAACGGACAAGTAAAGGCACCAGCTTGGTCGCCTTATTTACAGTAATTTTACTGGTTTACTCAATATAGGAATCAATTAAATGCAACTTAATAAAACTTTAAAAGGCCTGCTAATTGCTGTGCCAGTGATGACATTAGCGGCGTGTAGCTCTTCTTCAGGTGTTGACGAAGGTGCTGCAAACCAATCTAACCAAGGTATGGTTGAGCAATCAAACAACACTGATACTGTTGAAGTTGCAACGCTTACTCCAGAGCAACAAGCTGAAGAAGCACTTCGTGAAAAATACGAAGCGTTACGTCAAGAGCAAATCATTTATTTTGGTTTTGATAACGCAAAAATCCAAAGCAAATATGCTGAATTATTACAAGCACACGCTGAGTTTTTAGTACAAAACCCTTCAGTGAAAGTACTAATCGAAGGTCACGCAGATGAGCGCGGTACGCCTGAGTACAACATCGCACTAGGTGAGCACCGTGGTCAAGCAGTAGAAAAATACCTACAAAGTTTAGGTGTTTCTGCTAGCCAAATGTCAGTAGTGAGCTATGGTGAAGAGAAGCCAATGGTTAAGTCTCGCACTGAAGAAGCGTTCGCGAAGAACCGTCGCGCAGTATTAGTTTACTAATAAAGAGTCATTATGAAGCCGAAAATTATTTTGGCAGCAATGATCTTAAGCGGGAGCACCCAGTTATGGGCTGCTCCCGCTCCTGTTTCAGAAGCTGCAAGCTCGCAATCGAGCATTGAGAAGCGTTTAGTCGCTTTAGAAAACATGATGAAGTCACGTAATTTATTGCAAGCTGAGCTTCAGCAGCAGCTTAATATTTTACAAGACGAAGTGAGCCAAGTACGTGGTATTACTGAAGAGCAAAGCTATAAGCTTGAAAAAGTATTACAACGTCAGCGTGAGCTTTATCAAGAGATTGAGAACCGTGTAAGCCAAGCTTATAGCCAGCCTGCTGCAACACAAACTCAACCTACTAACACTTATACGGATGTGGGTGCATCACAGGCAATCAGTTCAGACTTATCTGAAAACGAAGCCTATGAGCGTGCTGTAGCGTTAATCATGAAAGATAAACGTTATGAGCAAGCAATTCCTGAGTTCCAAACATTCTTAACTACTTACCCTAATTCAGTGTATGCATCTAATGCGCATTATTGGTTAGGTCAGCTGTTAACAATCCAAAACGATCAAGCTGGTGCAACTGAGCACTTTAAAGTTGTTGTGAATGAATACCCTAATTCTAATAAGCGCCCAGATGCGATGTTAAAGTTAGGAAACTTATTAGCGGATCAAGGTTTAGGCGAGCAAGCCCTTAAAACCTTTAATGATTTAATTAATCAGTACCCAAGTACTACCGCTGCTAAATTAGCCACAGAACGTCTGTCGCAAATGTAGATTTGACCTGATTAGACTGCTTTTTGACATAAGCGGTCTAAAATTAGGCAACTAGACATAAAAACTTAAAAAAAGAGATATTTTCTGTTGCACTCAGCATTTAAATAAGTATTATAAGCGCCCGCAGCAGGCGATTGGTAACAACAGCCAAAATGCGGAAAAAAGAGCGGGTCATTAGCTCAGTTGGTAGAGCAGTGGACTTTTAATCCATTGGTCGATGGTTCAAGTCCATCATGACCCACCATTCTCTTAGAATGGTAATCTTTAATCGACGGATTTACGTATAGCTTTTATAAGCAATTAGAGCGGGTCATTAGCTCAGTTGGTAGAGCAGTGGACTTTTAATCCATTGGTCGATGGTTCGAGTCCATCATGACCCACCATTCTTTGAATGGTCTTATATCGGCGGATTTACGTAGCTTATTACAAGCATCAGAGCGGGTCATTAGCTCAGTTGGTAGAGCAGTGGACTTTTAATCCATTGGTCGATGGTTCGAGTCCATCATGACCCACCATTCTTTTGAATGGTTCTATATCGGCGGATTTACGCAGCTTTTTACAAGCATCAGAGCGGGTCATTAGCTCAGTTGGTAGAGCAGTGGACTTTTAATCCATTGGTCGATGGTTCAAGTCCATCATGACCCACCATTCTTTTTGAATGGCCTTATATCGGCGGATTTACGCAGCTTATTACAAGCATCAGAGCGGGTCATTAGCTCAGTTGGTAGAGCAGTGGACTTTTAATCCATTGGTCGATGGTTCGAGTCCATCATGACCCACCATTCTTCGAATGGTCTTATATCGGCGGATTTACGCAATTCAACATCCAGAGCGGGTCATTAGCTCAGTTGGTAGAGCAGTGGACTTTTAATCCATTGGTCGATGGTTCGAGTCCATCATGACCCACCATTCTTTGAATGGTCTTATATCGGCGGATTTACGTAGCTTATTACAAGCATCAGAGCGGGTCATTAGCTCAGTTGGTAGAGCAGTGGACTTTTAATCCATTGGTCGATGGTTCGAGTCCATCATGACCCACCATTTTTCGAATGGTCTCATATCGGCGGATTTACGCATCTAAATATTCAGAGCGGGTCATTAGCTCAGTTGGTAGAGCAGTGGACTTTTAATCCATTGGTCGATGGTTCAAGTCCATCATGACCCACCATTGCTGATTTATCTTTTCTTTCTAAGTTATCCTTTATTTATCTTAACAGCCCACAGCAATACTGTTCTTTAGCTTAAGATTCTCGTATAATTCGCGCCATGAATGCACTGTGGACTAAGTGGTCGAGAAATGAGTCTAGCTGAACAATTTATGCCTGAAGATTATATCTTCCCTCCAAAGCCAGCTCCGTTATCAAAAGACGAGCAAGCTGAGTATAAGGCACGTATCAAACAATTATTAAAAGACAAGAACGCGGTTCTTGTTGCCCATTATTACACTGATCCTGAAATTCAAGCTCTAGCTGAAGAAACAGGCGGTTGTGTTGCTGACTCGCTAGAAATGGCGCGTTTTGGCGCTAAGCACGACGCAGATGTAATTGTGGTAGCCGGTGTTCGCTTTATGGGCGAAACAGCAAAAATCCTAACGCCAAATAAAACAGTTGTTATGCCAACACTTGCTGCAACTTGTTCATTAGACGTAGGTTGCCCAATTGAAGAATTCTCAGCGTTTTGTGATCAGCACCCTGATCGCAAGGTAGTAGTGTATGCAAATACATCAACAGCTGTTAAAGCGCGTGCAGATTGGATTGTTACTTCTTCATGTGCCCTAGAGATCGTTGAGCACCTTGATGAGCAAGGCGAAAAAATCATTTGGGGTCCAGATAAACACTTAGGTTCTTACATTCAAAAGAACACAGGTGCAGACATGATAATGTGGAATGGCGCCTGTATCGTTCATGACGAGTTTAAAACCAAAGCACTTAAGGATATGAAAGCCTTACACCCAGATGCGGCTGTATTGGTTCACCCAGAGTCTCCTGCGGAGATTGTAGCCTTAGCTGATGCGGTTGGCTCAACAAGCCAACTAATCAAAGCAGCGCAAACTATGGACAACAAAAAGTTCATCGTAGCGACTGACCGAGGCATTTTCTACAAAATGCAGCAGTTATGCCCAGAGAAAGAATTCTTTGAAGCCCCAACAGCGGGTGAAGGCGCAACATGTAAAAGCTGCGCACATTGCCCGTGGATGGCAATGAATGGCTTAAAAGCGATTGAAGAAGCACTGACAGACCCAGAAGGTAAAGAAGTGTTTGTTGATATGGACTTACGCGAAGGCGCATTAAAGTCGCTTAACCGTATGTTAGATTTTTCAGCAACGCTTCAGCGTTAAGAACGAACCGTCTATACAAAAGGCAAGGTGTTTACCTTGCCTTTTTTGTTTGATTACTAATCACTTAACTGCACGATTTTAAAAAGCCCTTGCGTCTATAGGGTTGTTTTCATACTATAACGCCGCGCTTTACTCTAAGCGCCTTAGGTGACGTGTCCGAGTGGCTGAAGGAGCACGCCTGGAAAGTGTGTATACGGCAACGTATCGAGAGTTCGAATCTCTCCGTCACCGCCATTTCTAATCTTATAAGCTAACTTTAGTCATTTACAAATACTTTAAACCGCATTTTAGCTTGTCTAATTATCTAAGCTGTTATTTCTTTCACACTCTTTCCAAAAAGACTGTCCTAATACTCTATTTATTTCTTCTACTGAAGTGAGGCCTTTTGAAAGTGCTTCTAAGGCTACTTTATATAAAGATCTCGCACCGCATTTAGCTGCAATCTCTCTTAACTTACTGGTACTTTCTCCAGCACGAATTGCATCGGCTAGTTGATAATCAATAGTGATTATTTCGAACAGAGGAATACGTCCTTTGTAACCGGACTGATCGCAGTCATCGCAACCCGATGGCGACATAATATTTATATCAGGAAAGATGCTTTTAAAGCGTTTACCATAGGTATCTGTGGACAACGGGCCACTTAGGTTACATTTAGGGCATAGTTTTCTAATTAATCGCTGCGCTGCAACACCTTTTAAAGAGTCTGCAATAATAGGACGTGACACACCTAAACCTATTAACCTTGAAATAGTCGTAATTGCATCACTTGTATGTAAGGTAGTCATCACAAAATGCCCAGTTATTGCAGCGCGAAAGGTCATTTCTGCCGTTTCTTCATCGCGAACTTCACCCATTAATATTACATCGGGGTCTTGTCTTAAAATGCTTCTGAGGGCGCTGGAGAAGGTGAGGTTCTGATGTGGGTTAATATTAACCTGGGCAATACCTTCAATCTCATATTCAATTGGGTCTTCAACAGTTACAAGGCATTTTTCCGGAGTGTTTAATTCTTTTAGAGCAGCATAAAGCGTACTTGTCTTTCCTGACCCAGTAGGGCCTGTTATTACAAAGATACCTTCGCTACTTTGCAGTAAGTTTTTAAATGTATTGAGCTCTTGCTGTTGTAAACCAATATCATCTAACTTGTTTACAACAGATTTAATCAGTAGACGGATGACTACTTTTTCTCCCCCTTTAACTGGTAGTGTCGATACCCGTAGATCCACATCCTGACCTTTGAGCTCTAAACTAGCACTTCCATCTTGTGGAACCATTTTTTTTGCTAAGTTAAGGCCAGATAATGCTTTTATTCTTTGTACTATTGGAATAAAAACTTGTGCTGGTAATTCTGATATGACCCTTAACATACCATCTATTCTGTAACGAATTATGCCGCCATTATTAAAGGGTTCAATGTGAATATCACTGGCTTTGAATATAAACGCTTCTAACAGCATTTCGGATACAATTTTAACTATGGCTGAGTTTGAAGAGTCGGGCTCATTTTGTTTTGTTCGTGTGTTGAGTTGGTTTGATTTTATAATAATGTCATTTTCAGATAGCATTTGCTCCTGATAAAACATTTCCGTCCATTTTGCTATGAGCTCGGGTGATGCCAATACCGATTTAACATGAAGGGTCGTTAAAAATTCAACCATTGATTCCATATCAGTATCAAATGGGTGAGGGGAAGCTACTGTTAATAAGCCATTTTTAAAGCCTAAAGGAAAAATTCCATACTCTCTAGCTACTTTAAGAGAAACATAATGAAGCAATTCTTCTGATATATCATCAGGAGGTTTTGCTACATCTAACTGGTAACTTTTTGCAATCATTGCTGTTAACACTTTGCTGTCGACTTGCAAAATTGCCTCTGCACTTTTCCATGCTGAAATGGCTGACTCACCGTTATACATTTCTTCAATATTAATATTGCTGTTAGTCGATTTTTCAATGCAAAATCGTTTTAGCCAGTTAAAAGTGGCATTACTTCTGTGTACCTCATTTTTATCTATCATACTCATTCCATATATATTTTGTCGTCTTTGGCATCAAACGTGATTGTTGAATCACCATGTGGAATGGTTAAGCGAAAATGTTCATTGGTAATTTTTTCATAAGTTACATCCATGACAGACGCGATAGGGCTTGGTAAATCGTCTGGCAGTTCTCCGTAAGTTGTGCGGTAATGTTCAACATCTTCTGCAATCATTAATAATGCCACTGAGCTGCCTGTTTGATAATCTCTGTCGTAATTTACAGGGTGGGTTTCATGGCCAATTAGTAGAGTTTTTGCTAACAAAAATCCAAAAGCAATATATGCGGCATAAGGAAGCCAGCTAGGTAATACAATGGAAGCTCTATTTTTATTTCGTTGATTATTTTGCGTTTCATCCATCGCTTCCGCGATACTTTCTTGCCATCGTTTATTGGTTGAAATCATTTTTATCTTCCTAATTTTTTAATCATGATGCCCATGCTGTTGGCCTATATGTTGATCTGGATGTTTTACCCAGCCAGGAGGCCAATTCAAGTTAGAACCAGCATTGCTTCGACTGCCCGATTCTGAATCACCATTGGTACTAGTTTCTGTACTTGTACTCGTTTGGCTACCTGTGTTGCTATCTCCACTATTTCTATCTGGAGGTTGGGTGTTACCTGTGTTACTTGCGTCAGGAAGTTGAGTATTACCTGTATTGCTAGCATCAGGTTGCTGATTAGTCCCTGCATCAGTTAGTTTTGGTGGTTGATTTATTTTGGGAGGGTTTGTATTTGTTTCTGAAGGTATTAAATTGGTTTGGTGAGTCTCATAAGGTGTTGCTAATGCAATAATCATCATATTAGGAGTCACAAAAGAATGTTTTAATTCAGTTACATGATCCAAGGCATTGAGTACATTCAATCCGTTTTGACTATTTGCTTTTAAAAATAAAACAGGAAAAGCCTCATGACCCGTAAAATTAAAATAACCAGAGTGATTAACTAACTGAGCTGAAAATTGAATACCAAACTCTTCTGAAAATTGATTGGCAAGCCCAGGTAAATAGCTTGGGGCTTGACTAAAGCTTGAACTCGAAAGCTGGTTTGGCTTTGCTAATGCGTCAGGTGAAGTTGCAATAACATCCTGATAAGCAAGGCCAATAGAGTGGATTCTATATAATAAGGTGGCTGCCTTAGATTCATTTACATAGCCTTGATAATTAGGCAAGGCGATTAAGGATAAGATCCCTATAATTGAGATTGCTACCATAAGCTCAACTAATGTGAACCCTTTACTTTTAAAAGAGTTGAGCTTTATCAAAATCGTTGATTTCATTAATACAATTCACTATTTAAGTAATATCTTCTTAAATATAGACAAACTTATAGTTTTTTCATCTTAGTAGTATTTTTATTTTTTATAACTTAAGGCGGGTTAATCAAGTGATTTCAATACTCTATAATTTATTTAGTTGAAGCTTAGCAGAGGCGTTTTCTAAACTATCCGAAAACTTAGCCAAATTTCAATGTGCAGCAAAGTTCTCGGATAAAATAGAGTACTTATACGCTTTTCTTAACCCACCTTAGCAAAGTGTTTTTCAAGATTACATTTAGCGCGCATTGCTATGTGGCTACTGACCTTTCTGGCAAGTTCTATTACTAATAATTCAAGTTGTTCACGACTATAACCAAGCAATACACAGCGTTTAAGTTGCTCGCTAACTAAGCTGCTGGCATCGTCTAGGGCAAATAAAGCGCCTAAAGAGGCAAGCTCAAATACTGTGTTGTTTTGCTGCTCTATGCCAAACGGCAGCTGACCAAATGTGAGTGCGGTTTTTAGCTGTTGCTCTGTGCGCTTGATAAGCAACGTATTTAAACCTTGAATATCATCAAGGGACTTTAAAATCTCTAGCGCCAGCAATGCTTTTGGCACCCCAGAATACACACTAATATGCGGTAAAATATCACACAACTCTTGCATTGAAACGCCATCATTCAATGCGTGCTGACATGCTCGTTTTAACAAAGGCTTGTCATGAACGGTGACCAAAGCAGCGATCGCGACAAACACAAATAAATCCGTGTTGTTATGGTTCATAATTTCTCTTTTGATTTTAGATATTGAATGTATTGAGGTTTTGTAGCTTTGGCTGATTGCAAAGAGCATGCAATCGAAAAATTGAAAATACATTATGGTTGATGATGGCGATTTCTGCTTGCCATAAATGATTTAATTTTTGCCTAAAATAACGAACTGTTACCCAAAATGGTCCTAACCTCAAATTACGGTGATACACTTAATTGAGTATTTCTTAGAGGTAATCTAAATGCGTCAGGCATTAATAGAAGCGGTTAAAGCGATAGCGATTTCAGACGGTAATTTTGAAACAGCAATTCCTGAGTTATTGGTGTTTAGACGAAGCGAAGTTTCATTACCGATGGCCTGCGTGTATGAGTTAGGGCTGGGTATTAGCTTGCAAGGTGCAAAGCGAGTTGTGTTGGGTGAACATAGTTATGATTACACTGACGGCCAATCATTAGTGACCTCAGTCGATGTGCCCGTAGCTTCACAAATAACGCGTGCTAGTAAAGAGCAGCCATTTTACGGCATTTACTTACGCTTAGATGCCCATGAGATCAGCCATATTGTTGCTGAAATGGATTTTGCCGGGCAAGACAAGTTCCCTAAACACCAAGCTATGTCGGTGGTTGATACTGATAATGGCCTGCTTGATGCTTTACTTAGGCTTATTCAACTCGACAAAGAGCCTCAATTAAAAGCTAACCTTGCGCCACTTATTAAAAAAGAAATTATATTGCGCTTGTTAAATAGTCCGCACAGCCCTTATTTAAGGCAAATTGTGATGTCTGGTTCTGCCCATCAAAAAATAGCCAAGACCTTATGTTGGTTAAAAGAAAACTACACGAGTCAATTTTCAATTGATGATTTAGCCCGTGATGCGCACATGAGTCCGTCGACATTCAGGCTACATTTTCGTGATGTGGTAAAGATGAGCCCATTGCAATACGTAAAAAACCTACGGTTGCAAGCGGCAAGGCAATTAATGCTGAATGAGCGAATTGATGTAGGCTCTGCGGCTTTAAAAGTGGGCTATGAGAGTCCATCCCAGTTTAGCCGCGAATACACACGCTTTTTTGGCAAGCCACCGATAAAAGATATTTCGGCACTTCGGTTACAACAAATCGCATAAAAAAGGGAGCGCTTAGCTCCCTTGTACTTAAAATCGTCTTTTTGGCATTCTCAGTTGTGAGTCAAACTCATCGGGGAATAAAATTGTGCCGTCGTCTTGGTCTGTTGGGAATACAGCGATGAGTAAGTCATCTTGCTCAAGGCCAGGTGTCCAGCGACTTAACCAGTCTTTTACAGGGATGGCTTTTGGGGTGCAGTCTTGCCATTCACCGGTTGCCCAGCTTTGGGCAAATTCACGGCTAGGCCATACAGGCACGCAGTCGTCGTCTTCGTTTGAGAGCATGACGCAGCCATGTTCATCATTGAGGATCCACACTTGTTTAAACTCTTGAACCGTTTCAAACATATAAGCGAGTCGTTTCTTAGCGCCTAAGGCGAGTACAGCATCAAACTCAGTTTCAACACGTTTAGCAGTTGCATTATTCATGACAGGCTCACTCTTTTAGTTATACACAGCTACACCTTAATCATAAGGTGATAAATTAATATGACAAGTAAAGTTAATAGCTAAATTAATTTACTAATGCAGCAAATAGATCGTCAGCAAGTTGTTGCAGAGATTTAGGGTCTTGATTTGTTAGCGCATAGGTACGAATACCGTATATGCCCATGACTAAAAAGCGCGCCAACTGTTGCGCTGACTTGCTACTTACAAATTCGTTGTTATCTAGCGCTTTTTGAAGTTGTTCAGCGAGGGCATGCTCATAAGCGTTTAAGTTACCACGAAGCACAGTACAAATCTGAGGGTCGTTGCCTTCAACCTCAGAAATACTCTTTGTAAGTAAGCACACTTTAGCTACTTCACCTTCAATACATTCATCAACAATCACAGTTAAGTAATGTTTGAGGGTCGATAAAATTGATTGTTGGTCATTGAAAAGAGCAGTAAATTGTTGGTTTCTATCTTTTTGATACTGCTCCGTAGCGGCTAAAAACAAGCCTTTTTTGTTGCCATAAGCCGCGTAAATTGAACCCGGGTGAAGGTGAGTTACTTCTTTTAATTTTTGCATACTGGTCTTCGCATAGCCATATTGCATAAAAGCATGCATGGCTTGGCGTAGTACAAATTCAGTATCAAATTCAGCAGTTCTCATTAAAGCTCCTCACGGTATATAAACGAAGTTTACGTAATCTTGAACGATTATTCAAAATAAACCTTGAAGTGTGTATGTTTCGCCCTTATCTTGAATGTATGTTCAAGATAAGGATAAAACCATGACAACCGATTTACTTTCTCCGTTTAAATTAAACGACAGCATTGAGCTGCAAAACCGAGTACTAATGGCACCACTTACGCGCTGTATGAGCGACGATAACCTAGTACCTACACAAGCAATGGTTGATTATTATGCACGCCGTGCTGATGCGGGCTTAATTATTAGTGAAGCAACGATTATCCGCCCAGATGCCCAAGGTTATCCAAATACGCCGGGTTTATTTACCAGTGAACAAATTCAAGGTTGGAAGAAAGTGACCGATGCTGTGCACGCCAAAGGCGGCAAAATGTTTGCTCAGCTTTGGCATGTAGGTCGTGTTGCTCATCCTCACTTTTTTGGTGGTGATGTACTGGCACCATCAGCAATTGGTATTGAAGGTTCGGTACCAAGAATGCGTGAATTAACTTACGTTACTCCAAAAGCGGCAACCATCGAAGACATCCAAGGTTTGATTGCTGACTACGCAAAAGCGGCGGAAAATGCAATTGAAGCGGGTTTTGACGGGGTTGAAATTCATGGTGCGAATGGTTACTTAATTGATCAATTCTTACACTTTGCTGCCAACCAACGTGAAGACCAATACGGTCAAACACCAGAAAACATGTCGCGTTTTGCTCTTGAAGTCGTTGATGCAGTAGTGGCAGCAATTGGTGCAAATAAAACTGCATTACGTTTATCGCCAGGCGCGTATTTTAATATGACTGAAAGTGACGGTGATAAGGCGGTATTTGATTATCTATTACCAGCCCTTGAAACACGTAACCTTGCGTACTTACATGTTGGTATTTTTGATGACAGCATGCGCTTTGCAAGCTTAGGTGATAAGTCGGCGTCTGAATATATGCGCGGTGCATACAAAGGTACCTTAGTCGGGGTAGGCAGCTATAGCTTTGAGACAGCTAATCAAGCTATCGATAATAACCAATTTGACTTAATTGCGATTGGTCGCCCATTCATTGCGAACCCAGATTACATCAGTAAAGTTAAAAATGGTGAAGCGTTAACACCATACAGCGACGAAATGCTGGCTGAACTGATTTAAGCAAACCTAATAATATTGTCCAACCAACAAGCGCTCAGTTAATTTAACTGGGCGTTTTTTCTAATACTTTCTTATTTATTAAACAGTTAAGTCTTAAATCTGCCATGAAAATGCATTAATTGTTTAATTGTTGTGTCAAAAATTTTGACCCTAAATGTCATACACGCTCTGCATACTGTGCCCGCTTTTAAATACGTAACCTTGGAAAAACAATGAGCACAGTAACTAAAAAAACAAAGCTAAGCCTTATAGTCGCAACGCTTTTAGCAACATCGGCAAATGCAAACTCGAATAACGAAATTGAAGAAATTACCGTTGTTGCAAAGCCAACCAGTTATGCAAATAACGTTATTGAACCTGCCATGCTTGAGCAACAAAGTTCAGTATCAAGCGTGTTAGCCGTGATTGATAACCTACCGGGTATCAGCATCAACGAAGGTGATGCGTTTGGTGGTGACGATTGGTCAACCACCATTACTATGCGTGGCTTTAGTATTGATGGTAATCAACAGCAATTAGGAATGACGATTGATGGTATTCCTAATGGTGGTTCTAACTATGGTGGCGGTGCAAAAGCAAACCGTTACTTAGACAGCGAAAACTTAGCAACAGTTGAAGTAGGGCAAGGTACGTCTGATATTGCCTCAGCCTCACTCGAAGCATTAGGCGGTACTTTCAATTTTGTGAGTGCACAACCGAGTACCGAGCAAAGCACCACGTTTGCTTACACAACGGGCGATCATAACGCTAGCCGCTACTTTGTGAAGCACGAAACCGGCACTGTGTTTGATAACACGCAAGCCTATATCAGCTATTCGCAAACAGACACTAGCCGCTGGGTTGGTGATGGCAGCAATGGTGGTAAAGACAATCAGCACATCGAAGCGAAGTTTGTATCAGACTTTAGTGACTTAACTGTAACAGGTCGTGTTTCGTATGATGATGTTCACGAAATTAACTATAACAGCATCAGCATTAGTGAGTTTGAACAAAACCCTGATTGGGATCGTTTAACTTGGAATTGGACTGGCGTGCCGCATTTTGATCAAATGTTTGCTGAGGGCTGGGGTACACTGCGTGAAAATACCCTTGCGTATGTAAAGTTTGATTACGCGTTAAGTGCCACTTCAAACTTAAGCTTGTCACCTTACTATCATAAAAATTCAGGTCGTGGTGATTGGATCCCGCCTTATTTAACGTCACCGGTTGATGGCGATGGCAATCCAACAACAATTGGCGGCGAAAACGCTGGCAGCTACGGCTTTACAGATAGCGACGGTAATCCACTTGCACCAGCTGCGGGTTGTACTGCAAGTTTAGAATGGCCATGGTCTTCAGGCCCTGGCTTAAACCCAGCCTGTTACCCAGATGATGCTATTCCGGTTATGTCGTATCGTCATACTCACTACAAAAAAGACCGCTTAGGTATGACCGGTGAGTACCAAGTAACCCTTGGCAATCATGATATTGAAGCCGGTTTTTGGTTTGAGCAAACAGACCGTGATGAGTCACGTGACTGGCATAAAGTTATTGATGCCCGTATTTATCATCACTTTGACCATACGCCGTATTGGACACAGTATAAAAACACCTTCGAAACAGATACATTCAAGTGGTACGTACAAGACTCAATCAGTTTAGGCGACTTCACACTTAATTTAGGTGCTAAACAGTATCTTGTTGAGCTGCAGCGTTATAATCATTTTGAAGATGAATACTCAGATAAAATCGACAGTGATTCAGACGTCCTATTCAGCGGTGGTGTGCTTTATCAGCTATCTGCAAGCACAGAGTTATTTACCAGCTACAGCGAAAACTTTGCAGCAATTAAAGATGGTGTACTTGAACGAGATTCATCAACACTGACCGAAATTGAACCTGAAACAGCTGAAAACATCGACCTAGGTGTACGTTACAGTGATGACCGTTTACGTTTAACGGCAACCGCTTACAGCATCGAATTTGATAACCGTATTACCTTTATTGCTCCGGGCAGTGATACCGATGGTATTGACTACACCATTGGCACGAACGGTTCTTACATCAACGTTGGTGGTATTGAGTCAACGGGTGTTGAGCTTTCAGCAACCTATATGCTGACTGACAAATGGAATCTTTACACATCGTATACCTACAATAACTCTGAGTATCAATCGAACGATCCAAGTGCTTACAACAGCGAGGGTGAGTTACTTGAAGAGGCATCAGCCAGCTTTAAAGCGGGTGATGAAGTGATTGACTCAGCACAAGATTTATTTGTGGTATCGGCAGACTACTACAGCGGTGATTTCCGCTTTGGTTTATCGGCTAAATACACAGGTGAGCGTTTAGGTGCATGGACTGATGAGCAAACCCGTTCGCGTAACGAGGTTGATGGTTACACCTTGGTTGATTTAAACATTGGTTATAACACCAGTCTTGATGCAGGCGTGTTTAAATCAATCGACCTTGCATTTGTGGTGAATAACCTGTTTGATAAATCATATCTAGCGGGTGGTACAGGTAATGGTTCAACCTACTTTATTGGTGCACCACGTACCGCAGCTTTAACACTTACAGCGCAGTTTTAAGTAATAAGCTAAAGTTTTAAATAGCCCATCGTTGATGGGCTTTTTTACAGGTGAAATATGAAAAAATTAATTTTAGCCACGGCGGTTGTAGCGGCATCACTATTAAGCTTAAACAGTAAAGCTGCCGACAATGTTGTGCTCGTAACTCTTGATGGGCTTCGCTGGCAAGAAGTGTTCTCTGGTGCAGATAAAAACCTAATCGATAACACTGATTTTGTTGCAGATACAGATGAACTAAAGGCGCTTTTTTGGCGAGATGACCAAGCACAGCGAACTCAAGCGTTAATGCCATTTTTTAGCGAAACATTGGCAAAACAAGGCGTTTTGATTGGCGATAGAACGCAAGGCTCATTGATGTCGGTAAGCAACCCGTGGTATTTCTCATACCCAGGTTACAGTGAAATTTTAACCGGTATAGTAGATGAAAATATCGATAGTAACGATAAAGTGCCTAACCCCAATAAAACCATTTTAGAGAGTTTAAATACTCAGCCAGAGTTTAAAGATAAAACCGCGCTTTTTGGTAGCTGGGATGTGTTTCCCTATATTGTAAATCGTGAGCGCAGTGGGGTTTATGTTAATGCTGGCTTTGAAGCTTTTGATGCTGTGAAGTCAAAGGAAGTGACTCTGCTAAACCAAATGCAAAGCGAGATCCCAAGTCCTTGGCACAATGTTCGCCTCGACAGCTTTACCTACCGATTTGCCAAACAATATTTATTAAATAAACAGCCGCGTTTGCTTGTTATTAGCTTGGGTGAAACCGATGACTTTGCCCATAACGGTAAATACGATGCCTATTTAAAATCGGCTAAACAAAGTGATGCGTTTATTCGTGACCTTTGGCAAACAATTCAACAAACACCGGGCTATAAAGACAACACCACAATGATCATTACCACCGATCATGGCCGTGGCAGTCATGCAGATGATTGGCAGCATCATAGTTCGAAGCGTGCTTTGGCACGTTCAGAGCAAGGTAAGCAACGTTTTCCAAACGGCATTGTTGGCTCTGAGCATATTTGGTTAGCGGCCATTGGCCCAGATATAAAAGCAAAAGGCTTAATAAAGCCCAAAAATGAACTTAAACAAGCGCAAGTGGCTGCAACCGTGTTGAGCGTTTTAGGCATCAACAGTCAGCAAGTTAACCCGAAGATGGCCGCGCCGATTAAGGAGATTTTAAAATGAGTTTAACGCTTAGTTTTTTTAGAAGCGCCTTATCTGGATTAATGCTGGTTAGTTGTGCGAGTGCGATTGCCGCACCGAGTAAAATTTTGTTTGGCTCATGTGGTCATCAAGACAAAGCTATTCCAATTTTTGATGCTATCAACAAAGAGCAAGCCGATTTATTTATGTTCCTTGGCGATAACATTTATGGAGATACCGAAGATATGTCGGTACTTGCCGATAAATATCAACGTTTAGGGCAAAAGCCGGGCTTTAAAACATTACGTGCAAATACACCAATAATAGCCATGTGGGATGACCATGATTATGGCGAAAATGACGCTGGCAGCGAATACCCAAAAAAACAGCAATCACGAAAAATCATGCTCGACTTTTGGCAAGAGCCTGCGGATTCTGCTCGTAGAACTCGCGAAGATGGTATTTACACTTCGTACACGTACGGTGAAGGTGAGCAAACAGTAAAAGTCATCATGCCTGATCTGCGTTTTAATCGCGCACCGTTGAATCACGTATCGGCGATAACCTATCAACTGGAACGAAAGCCTGCAAAACAAGGGCCTTATAGCCCAACAACTGATAAAAACGCCTCTATGCTTGGCGAAAGCCAATGGCAATGGCTCGAACAAGAGCTTAAGTCAGACGAAAAGATAAAAATCATTGCCTCAAGCTTACAGCTATTGGCTGATTTTACAGGTTGGGAGTCATGGGCTAATTATCCGGCTGATCGTGAGCGCTTATTTGCGCTTATTAAAAAGCATAAAGTAAATGGTGTGATTATTGTCAGTGGTGATACCCACTGGGGTGAGCTGTCTAAGTATCAACAAAATCTAGATTATCCTTTATATGAAATGACCAGCTCGGGGCTTACAGAAAAGTGGAAAGATGTTAGCCCTAATAAACACCGTGTGGGTGATTACACTCATGAGGTTAACTACGGCGATTTAACAATCGATTGGCAAAAAGCAGACCCTACCATTCGTATTGCGCTTAAAGGTATCAAGGGTGATGAGATAATGCACACAGAGTTCGCGTTATCGACGATAAGCCCATACCAGTAAATATTGCCAGCTGCGCATATATTTAACACATGCCCGCAGCTCATGCCCGCAAACATGGAATAAGCCTTGTTTGCGGGTATTTCTCTCTATCCCATCTAATTAAAATATCTTACACTGTGTCAATTAGTTAGTTTCAAGCAAGGACAGTGTAGAGTGCTGAATATAATTCAATCAAATCGCATGGAAGCACTGCAAGCGCGGTTTCACGCTCTTCTTAAAGTTAATCCATTAACGAGTCCCTTTAAAAAAGAAATTGTGCTTGTGCAGTCACCAGGTATGTCGCAGTGGCTAAAAATAGGTTTAAGTGAACACTTAGGGATTGCCGCTCAGGTTGATTTTCCGCTACCTTCGAGTTTTATATGGCAGCTTTACCAACAATTATTGCCAGATGTACCCAGTGAATCACCGTATAACAAAGCGAACCTTGCTTGGAAGCTGTTTGCTATTTTACCAAACTGCATTGATGAGCCGCTGTACTTACCGCTGAAAACCTATTTGGATGGTGACAGTGAAGGGCAAAAAACCTTTGCCTTGTGCGAGAAAATTGCCGACGTTTATGACCAATATTTAATGTATCGCCCCAATTGGATTGCCACTTGGGAGCAGGGCATCGATGAACTTGATGATGTTGATGTGGGCATTGCGCCATGGCAGCCAGATCTCTGGCGTAAGCTGGTGGCGCACAGTAAAGAACTAGGGCAAAGCCAATATCACCGCGCCAATATGCAAGACAAACTCCTTGCAGCCCTTGAAAAAATGGACGCAAGCCAATTACCTGAGCGTATTAGCTTATTTGGTATTTCTGCAATTGCGAGTAGCCAGCTTGAAGTGTTTCAGGCCATTGCGAAAAAAACGCAGGTGTTTTTGTTTTTCTTTAACCCAAGTGAACATTACTGGGGCGACACACTCGATGAAAAAACAGCAGCCAAAATTGCTGCTAAATATGCCAAACGCCCGCAGTTACAAGCGCTTGAAGACAGCGCTAAAAACCCTGATCACGAGTACTTTTTTATTGGTAACCCGTTACTATCGTCGTGGGGTAAATTAGGCCGAGACTATTTTGAGCAGTTACTACAACTAGACGCGCAGTGGCTTGACGGATTCGATAACGAGTTTGATCAAAGCTTGCTATCGCAAATTCAGTCTGAAATTTACCAATTAGCTTTTAAGGGTGAATCACTAACGCCTGATAAAGAATGGTTTATTAATGATGAAGGCAAATTGCCAATTCAGGCTGATGACACCAGTATTGTGCTGAGCGATTGTCACACGCCACTTCGTGAAGTCGAACGACTACATGATTATTTACTCAATTTATTCAATGAAAATAAAGCGCTAACACCAAAAGATATTATTGTAATGATGCCGGATGTTGGCACATACAGCCCGTATATTGAGGCGGTGTTTGGTGGTGCAGAAGGACGACGCTTTATCCCTTATGCGTTAGCCGATTTAGCCATAGAGCAAGAAAAACCTGTGCTTAGTTCGTTTGCTAGTTTAGCTGACTTACCATACTCACGCTTCGGTGTATCTGACATTCTTGATTTACTGCAAGTCACACAAATTGCCGAGAAGTTTAACCTCGAAGCCCATGAATATGAGCAAATTGGTTTTTGGCTTGAACGTGTTGGCGTTAAATGGGGCTTAGATGCCGCCCACAAAGACAGTTTTGGCTTACCCGCAATAGATTTAAACACTTGGCAACATGGCCTAAACCGCTTGTTACTTGGCGTTGCACAACGTGATGAACAATTGCCGTTTTCGGGGATTTACAGTGCCGATGAAGTTGAGGGCATGGCATTAAATACCTTAAATAAACTCATTGAATTTATTGATGTACTGGCCCGTTATAAAGCCAAGCTGCAAGCTGATGCACCACTTAACGAAAAAGCAGAAATTCTAAAAGAATTATTAAACGATGTGTACAGCGATGAAGGCGAACAAAGCTGGGATTTATTAGTGCTGCAAAAAGTGCTCGATACACTGATTAAGCATTATGACAATGGCGATTACCAACAAGCTGTTTCGCAGCGCATTGTTAGTTACCTTGTAAAACAAGGTATTCAAGAAAAAGGCGTAGGACAGCGCTTTTTAGTGGGGCAAGTTAACTTTTGTACGCTGATGCCAATGCGTGCAGTGCCATTTAAAGTGGTGTGCATGCTAGGTTTAAATGATGCAGATTACCCGCGTACCGTTCAGCCAATCGGTTTTGACTTAGTGCCTTTCTCAAAACGCCAAAAAGGCGACCGCTCTCGCAAACTTGATGACCGTTACCTGTTTTTAGAAGCGATTTTAAGTGCCCGTGAGAATTTATACATCAGTTATATTGGCCGTTCTTGTTTTGATAACCAACCAAGAATGCCCTCAACTTTAGTGAGCGAGCTTTTGGAATACATAGCCCGTAGCTTTGAGTTTGCTGATCAAGACACTCACTTAAAGCTACCAGAGGCGCTGATTAATTATCAGCACTTACAGCCATTTAACTCGGCTTATTATCTGACCACTAACAAAGAAGGTAATAAAAGCCAAACTGATGACGAGCAAAAAGCAAACAAACCGTTAGCCACACAATTACACAGCTATAACCCTGTGTGGATGCCAACTCAAGCTGTTAACCCTGAGCCACAGCAAGCGCTTAGTGTTCAGCCAGAAAGTAGTGTTGAGTTAACTCAGTTTATTCGCAGTATTTGCCAGCCGCACGAGAGCTTTTATCAGCAAAGTTTGGGTTTACGCCTACCGCAATTTAACGATATCGCTAAAGATGAAGAGCCATTTAGTTTAGATGCATTACGCCGCTACTTTTACCTTGACGAAATTCTCGAAGCTAGCATTCAAGAGCTACCGCTTAACAAAGCGCAAATAATGCAGCGCGGTGAATTACCCCAAGCCCATGTTGGCGATCTTGTATTTGAAAGTATGCAGCACCGAGTTGATGCGCTTGCTGGGCAAGTAAAAGCGCATATTCAAGGTGATGAAGCATTACCCGTTGAAGTAAATATTAAAATAGCCAACACCACTTTAGAAGGTTGGTTAAATCATATTTATGGTCAAAAACAGGTGTTTTATCGCACCGCCAGCATTAAAGCAAAAGATGTTATTCGCGGCTTTGTGCATCATTTAGCGGCGCAAATAATGGGGCAACCTGTTGAAACCCTTATTCTTGGTTTAGACAAGCAAATTAGTTTTTCCCCCTTGTCAGAAGACGATGCCCGCAGCTATTTAAATGATTGGTTTTTGCTTTATGAAACGCTTTTAACTCGCCCAGTGGCGTTTTTTCCGGTCAGTGGTTACGAGTACATAAAAACAGATAAAGACATGGTCAAAGCAAACAATAAATTCACGCCGCAATACATAGGCATAGGTGAAGGTGAAAACCCATACATTCGCTTAACCATAAAAAGCCTTAAAGACTGTGAAGAAGAGTTTATAAAATGGAGCGAGCTGCTGTTATCGCCAATTGTTGAATTAGCACAGGAGGCAGATCATGCAAACGCTTAATCCAATGAGTATGGCGCTGTGTGGGCAAAGCCTTATTGAAGCCAGTGCCGGTACAGGTAAAACCTACACCATCACAGGTTTGTATTTGCGGTATTTGTTGGGCTTACAAAAAGCGACCGTTGAAGATGAACAATTAAATACGCCGCTGAGTGTTGAGCAAATACTGGTGGTGACCTTTACTGAGGCTGCAACTCAAGAAATTAAAGACCGTGTACGGGCGCGTATAATCAATACCAGAGATGCACTGCTTGGTAAAAAGCCAGATGATGAGCTGATTGAACAAGTAATTAACGAGGTAACTGACAAACACGCCGCATTTGATTTGCTAGACGCTGCAGCAAAGTCGATGGATGAAGCCGCTATATTCACCATTCATGGCTTTTGTCAGCGAATGCTGAAACAACATGCTTTTGAGTCAGGGGTGGCGTTTAACTTAGAGTTTATTTTAGATGAGCGTGAGCTTATTCAAGAAACCCTTAATGACTTTTGGCGTGCCTTTGTTTACCCACAATCAAAAGAGCGCACGCAAGCAATTACCGATATTTTCCCAGTGCCGGCGTCACTGTATTCACAGGTAGTGAGTTTACTCAATAAACAAGGGGCAACAATTACCCCTGAGTACGACCTTGACGATATATGGCAAGCGCGCGACAACTTTGTGGCAAAAGTACCGGCATTTAAAACGGCGTGCCGTGAGAGTGAGTTTATTAATGCTGTAAAAGCATCAGATTTAAGTGGTTCAAAAACCCCAGGGCGAAAAAACAGCCTTGCAGCGCTTGAAGAATACTTAAGCAATGACGAGTTGTTTTTTGTATTTGGTACCAATAAATACTCGTTTGAAGTGTGGAGCACAGAGAATTTAAGCGACCCTGCAAATTATAAGAAAAACGGTAGCTTACTCAGTCACGAAATGCTGGCTCAGTTTGATGAAATGGCTAAACTCAGTAGCCTTATCAATAACGGATTGAATATTGCGATAGTTCAATACGCAGCTAAATGGGTGGCAAATGCATTAGCTAAACGCAAGCAAGAGCAAGGCGTTATTACTCCAGATGATTTACTGAGTAACTTGCATCAGGCGCTTTTAAGTGAGCAAGGCCAAGCATTAAGTGAAAAAATTGCCGCTTTGTTTCCGGTTGCCATGATTGACGAATTCCAAGATACCGACCCAGTTCAATATGGCATTTTTAGCCGCATTTATGGCATTAAAAACACCACGCTTGCCATGATAGGTGATCCAAAACAGGCTATTTATGGCTTCCGTGGTGCAGATATTTTTACTTATATTGGCGCAAAACAAGCCGTTTCAGATGACAAGCAATACACCCTAGATACCAACTACCGCTCAAGTGAAGGGGTTGTTGATAGCGTAAACCGCTTATTTGCTAAAAATGCTAATAGCTTTATTTACAACGATGCGATTCCATTTCAAAAGGTCAATGCCAAAGGAAAACAGCAAGACAAAGCGTTTTTAATAAACGGTGAAATGCCCAGTGCGTTTGAATTTTCGGTTTTTGTTGATGAGTACGCCGAAGCCAACAACAAGCCAACCAGCAAAGGGGTGGCTCAACAGGCACTGGCTTTGCAGTATACGAAAAAAATTACTGAGCTACTCAAGCAAGCTAATGCAGGCGCTGCAACCATTGCAGGAAAGCCTCTCACCGCCGCTGATATCTGTGTGTTAGTGCGTGACCGCAACGAAGCACAGTTGATGAAAAACGCACTAGCAGAAGCCGCCATTGCCAGCGTGTATTTGTCCCGTGACAGTGTGTTTAACCAAGAGCTTAGTCATCATTTACTGAACTTTTTAACGGCATTGCATGGACAGTATGATGAATCATTACTGCGTGGTGTGCTTGCTGGGCCATTGTTTTGTTTAAGCTACAACCGTATTTATGAGCTTCACGAAAATGAAAGTGCATGGCAAGAACATCTAAACTTTTTTGCTCAACTTGCCCACATTTGGCATAAACAAGGCGCTATGGCGATGCTCGAGCGTTTATTAAGCCATAATCAGCTCGCAGCGCGTTGGCAAGGCTTAGGCTACAACGTTGAACGCTGGCTCACCGATTTCCGTCATTTAGGGGAAATCTTGCAGCAAAAGCAAATTGAGCTTGAGGGCACCCACAGATTACTGCGTTGGTTTGCACAAAAAGTCAGTCAACAAGATGGTGAAGCGGTGCAAGTACGCCTAGAAAGCGATGCTAACTTGGTGAAAATTGTCACTATGCACGCCTCAAAAGGCTTAGAGTACCCGATTGTATTCATGCCGTTTGCCTGTGGCTACCGTGAAAGCAAAGAAGCCCTTTACCATAAAGACGGTAAGCTTATTTATGACCTTGCTAAAAGTGACGACGCAATGCAAAAAGCAGAGCAAGAGCGCTTAGCTGAAGATTTACGTTTACTTTATGTGGCATTGACACGTGCCGTGCATTTTTGTTCTGTGGGTATGTATAACATTGCCCAAGGTCGTAGCGCTCGCCCTGGTATTCAAAGTACCAGCATTGGCCACGTATTATTTGCAGGGTTAGAGATTAAATCGGGCGATGAATGGCGCGCATTGTTACAAACATTTTGTGAAGGCTCTGCACACATGTACTATGAGGCGTTTAGCGAAGCGGATGAGCTTGAAAAGTTAACATTTGCTGGCGCTGACAGTGAGCAAGCCTATCAAGTTAATACTGTTAAAGCAGACATTCAGCGTGATTGGCGCTCAACCAGCTTTAGTAGCTTAACGCTGAAAAAGCATACTGATCATATTGAGCTTGGTCGCAGTGATGAAGATCACGAAAAGGATGAGTTTTTAGCCCAAAATGCCAATGCTTTAACACCGTACAGCTTCCCTAAAGGGGCAAAGCCAGGTAGTTGTTTGCATGAAATATTTGAGCAATTAGACTTTACCGACCCTTATGCGTTAAAGCGTCCAGCGAGTGAGCAAGACGACCACGCACTAGATAAAGTGATCAAAACGTTATTCGAAAAATACCATATTGACGATAGTTGGCAGGAAATGACCGAGCAGTGGATCCTTGCTGCACTGAATTGCCCATTAAACGATAAAGGGCTTAGTTTATCAGTACTTGAGCCTGATACCTGTTTGGTCGAAATGGAATTTAACTTACCGCTGTTGTCACTCTCAAGCGATAAGCTTAATCAAGTGTTGGTAAAGCACTTTAATTTACCCGGGCAGCTTGATTTTAGTGAGGTACAAGGCTTACTAAAAGGCTTTATAGATTTAATATTTTGCTGGCAGGGTAAGTATTATATTCTTGATTATAAATCGAACTTTTTAGGTAACAGTGCGGCTGATTACCAACATGAGCAACTAGAACAAGCCATGACCAGTCACCAGTATCATTTGCAGTATTTGATATATACCGTGGCATTGCACCGTTTATTAAAACAACGTATTCATGATTACGATAGCGACACGCATTTAGGCGGTGTTTACTACACCTTCTTACGTGGTATGAGCGAAGGGCAAGGGGTGTACTTTAATCAGCTTACTAAACAGCAAATAACTGAGCTTGATAGCTTATTCGCACAAGGAGCCATGCTATGAGTCAAATGACATTCGGCTTTGATGACCATGAGCAAAACGAGCCAATTAATAAGCAACCACAGCAGCCAGCACAACATGCTGAGAGTAACTCAGTGTTGCCTGCCAAAGAGATTAAAACGCAGCCATTACTGAGTTATTTACTTGAGGCAAAACGTATTCGCTTAGTTGATGTGAAACTTGCAGAGCTATTGACTGGTACAGAAACAGTAGCCGGTTCACAATCGTTGATAGAGAATAACGATGCAGCGCACAATGAGGTTTTTTACCTGATTTTATTACTTGCGGCTGCGCAGCAAAGTCAGCACAGCTGTTTAGAGCTCGTGAATATAAACTGGCAAAACCCGTTTGAAATAAGAGAGCAAAGCCTAGCTGATGCCAGCATTGCAGCCCCTGAGGTTTTAACCTCGTTTGATATGGAATTTGGCCTTAATGAGGCTGTTAATAAACTAATGAATGCTGAGTGTGTCGGGGACGACAAACCACTGCTATTGTTTGCGAATAAACTTTACTTTGCCCGATTGGCAGAGTACGAAACCACACTGGCTTCGCGTTTACATCATTTAGCAACGAAAGAACTCACCCTTGATGAAGCCGAATTAACGGCATTACTTGAGGTGTATTTTCCTAGCAGTGAACATACACCCAACCCAAGCGATCCTATTAAAACATTAAACTGGCAAAAAGTAGCCTGTGCGATTGCTGCAACAAAAGGTTTTAGTGTGATCACCGGTGGCCCGGGTACCGGTAAAACCACCACAGTAACTAAGCTACTAGCAATATTACAATCCTTGTATGCCAGTGCACCGCTAACAATAAAGCTGGTTGCACCGACAGGTAAAGCGGCAGCTCGTTTAACCGAGTCGATTTTAGGGGCAAAGCAAAAGCTTAGTATGATCCCTGGTAATATCGCGCCACTTATTCCTGAAAGCGCGCAAACGATTCACCGTTTACTGGGCGTTATTCCGCATACCAATAAGTTTCGCCATAACAAGCGTAACCCACTGCATTTAGATGTACTGATCATTGATGAAGCATCGATGGTTGATTTGTCACTTATGGCAAAACTCATCGAGGCATTACCGAGCCATGCAAGGCTTATTTTACTGGGTGATAAAGACCAATTAGCCTCGGTTGATACGGGCAGTATTCTTAGCGACCTATGCCAAGGGTTAGAGCTTGGCAAAATGCCTGCTTACAGCAGTGAAAGAGCAGCGCAGCTTAATCGCGTTTGTTTTAATAATCAGAGCGAGATACCTGCGGCGAGCAGTCATTTTGTACTTAACGATTGTATTGCGTTTTTACAGCAAAGTTATCGTTTTGATGGCAGCAGCGGCATTGGTCAATTAGCACAAGCTGTAAATACCAATAACACAGGCTTACTGGGCTATGTAGAGCAAACGATTAATCAAGGTGGCTTTAAAGACCTTAAACTTAATTACAGCGTAATTAGTAAACCGATAGAGCAGTTTGTGCAACAAGCGGCGTTGCAATACCACGATTATTTGCAACTTATCCAGCAAGGGGCAAGTGTTGCAAGTGTGCATAAAGCATTTGCGCATTATCAGTTACTGGCAGCCGTCAGAGAGGGTGATTACGGTGTAAATAGCCTTAATCAACGTATTGAAAAAGCACTGGCTCAACAAGGTTTAATTTCGCCATATCAAAGGCATTATGTCGGTATGCCAATTATGATCAGCCAAAACGACTACCAGCTAAAACTGTTTAATGGCGACATAGGTATTTTAATGCATGATGAGCAAGGTCAGTTAAAAGCCATGTTTGTTGATGAACAAGAAAATATTCGCGCCTTTTCGCCCGCACGTTTACCTGCTCACGATAAAGTGTATGCCATGACAATTCATAAGTCGCAAGGCTCTGAATTTGCTTATACCGCAATGATTTTACCGCCAATAAAACAGGCTAATCAGGGCATTAACAGGCAATTGGTTTACACGGGTATCACCCGCGCGAAAACCACATTTGAGCTGGTGGCAGATAAAAATGTATTGCTTATGGCAATGAATAAATCTGTTACTCGTGCATCAGGTTTATACGATAGGTTAAAACATGAAGCTAGTTAAAGTAACGAGTGATCAACTCAACGAGTTAATGGGTTGGTTTAACACAGAGGCCGAACTGCGTATTTGGTCTGGGCCATTTTTTAATTACCCATTTGATAAGCAAAGCTTTAAAAACGATTTAAACCTAGATGCGCTGAATTCCTTCGTGCTGGTTAATGACGAAGGCCGCATGTTAGGGTTTGGGCAATACTATTTACGCGAAGGGCGTTGTCATTTAGGGCGGCTAGTTATCGCGCCAAGCGAGCGTGGCAAAGGTCTTGCAAAAGTGTTGATAAACTTACTAGGAGAGCAGGGCAAACAACAGTTGCAGTGCAATAGCTTGTCGTTGTTTGTGTATAGCCACAATACCCTTGCTAAAACGGCCTATGAAAAGCTGGGGTTTATTCAAACTCAGTACCCCGCTGACATGCCACTCGATGGCTGTATTTATATGACTTGCTAAGAGCGTTTAAAGCTGCTTTTACGAAACAGATTAGGTTGCCAGCCAAAGTGTATGGCGCCTAATCTTAAACATACTGTCACAGCAAATGCGCCAAGAATGCACCAAATATAACTCACCTCAAGGGTGAATAAAGCCGCGTAAGTTAATCCGCCAGATAAGCAAGCGGTTGAATAAAGTTCTTCGCCCATTACTAAAGGCACTTCTCGGCAGATCACATCACGCATCAGGCCACCAAAAATACCTGTGGTCATACCCATGGTGATGGCTACAACCATATCTGCGCCGCCGATCAGTGCCTTTTCGATACCAATAATGTTGAAAATAGCCATCCCTACGGCATCCATTAATAGCATGGTGGTGTTACTTAAATCGGGTAAGTGACGAATAGATAAAATAGACGCGAATATGGCTATGTAAGTTGCGTACAAATAATCGGGCTGAGCTATCCAAAATACTGGTTTGTTGAGCAATATGTCTCGAAGTGTGCCACCACCCAGAGCTGTGACTGTGGCAACAACCACCACACCAAAACCACCGACACTTTTTTCATGGCCCAGCAAGGTGCCAGAAATAGCAAAAAACGCTACACCGATAATGCTTAAAAAATGAAAGTATTCTGATGTCATGGGGTTTCCTTACCTGTTTATAGTAATCTAACCCTAGCAAAATGAACTTTATTGATGCTGAACAGCTAAGAAAATAGGGCGGGTAGTGATGTCACCCGCCGGTAAGAAAATTTTTATTATTTTAGGTAATCAACCACTAATTGCGTCATTGCATTTACGCCAAGCTGTAAAGCTTTTTCGTCTGCAAAAAAGTGTGGTGAATGGTTACTAGGTGCTGTAACTGCATCTTGACCTTTTGGTGTAACACCTAAGAAAAAGAACATGCCTGGTGTTTCTAAGGCGTAGTAACTAAAGTCTTCGGCACCTGTGATAAGTGGCGTTGTGATCAGGTTTTCTTTGCCAACCACACCAGCAAGAGTTGGTGTCATTTTCTTGGTTAATTCAACATCGTTCACTGTTACTGGGTAACCATGATCAATGTGAACATGGGCTTCTGCGCCACCTGATTCAGCTACCATCTCAGCGGTTTTAGCTAAACGTTTTTTAATGTCAGCACGCATTTCTTGGTCAAAGGTACGGATTGTGCCAACCATTTCAACTTCATCAGGGATGATGTTGTTACGCACACCGCCGTTAATGGCACCAAATGAAACCACAGAAGGCGCTTTGGTTACATCAACTTGGCGTGAGGCAATGGTTTGTGTTGCCATAATAATTTGTGATGACGCCACAATTGGGTCAACCCCATTCCAAGGACGTGAGCCGTGAGTTTGGCGACCTTTTACTGTGATTGTAAATTTGTCGGCGCTGGCCATTAGCGGCCCTTCACGAAAACCAATTTGTCCGGTATTAAGTGAGCTGGTTACGTGTAAACCAAATACGGCTTCTGGCTTTTCTTTAAATAAGCCTTCTTTAAGCATCAGCTCAGCACCACCTTCTTCGCCATCAGGAGCACCTTCTTCAGCAGGTTGGAAGACAAACAGAATATCACCCGCTAGTTGGTCTTTAATTTTTACTAAAGACTCAGCGGCTGCCATTAAAATAGCCACATGGTTATCATGACCACAGGCATGCATTACGCCAACGGTATTGCCTTTGTACTCTGTTGTTTGAGTTGACGCGAAAGGTAAGTCTACTTGCTCTTTTACAGGTAGTGCATCCATATCTGCACGTAGCGCAATGAGCGGACCTTTTTTGCCCCCTTTAAGTTTGGCAACCACACCGGTATGAGCCACACCTGTTTGAACCTCAAGGCCTAACGAACGTAAATGCTTAGCCACGTATTTGGCTGTTTCAAACTCACGGTTACTAAGCTCTGGGTATTGGTGTAAATGACGGCGCCATTTAATGACTTTTTCGCTGACGCTTTTATTGGCAGATTTAAGTTCAGTATTAATATCACTAGCAAATGCAGGTGTAGAAATAGCACTGAGAAGTAGGCTGGTCGAAAGTAGTTTGTTTAACATCCCGTATCCTTTTATTATTTAGATATCCAAATAACCTGTGAAACGCTGAATTCTGCATTTTGAGGTGGCTTGGATATATGCACACTACAACAATGTAAAGGATAAACACTTGAATGAACAAGACCTTTCGGTAATTAACCAAGACAAATGGTTTAAAAATCGCACACAATTATTTAGGGACAAGCTAGTAAAAAATGCTAAATTAATCACCTTAAATGCGGGTGATGCATTGTTTTTGCGTGGTGATGAAAATACCGGTCTGTATTGTGTTATTAATGGCGTGCTTAGAGTTTCTGGGGTTAATAGCCAAGGCAAAGAAGCCGTGCTCAGTTTTGTAACCAGTGCTATGTGGTTTGGTGAAGTTGCTCTGTTTGATGGTGGTAAGCGCACCCACGATGTGTATGCTCAAACTGCGGTACGACTTTTACACGTACCTGAGCGGGCATTAACTCAGTTATTACAAGAGCATCCTGCTTATTGGCATGATTTTGGTCTGCTGCTTACCAACAAAGTGCGAAACCTGTTTGACTCATTAGAAGATCACGCACTCCTTACAGCAAAGCAAAAGGTGAGTAAGCGGTTGTGCATGCTTTATCAGTCGTCACTCCAAAGTTGTTTGCCGCTTACCCAGCAACAACTTGCCGATATGACCTATTTAACACGGCAAACCATTAACCAAATTTTACAATCTCTGCAAGCTGATTCAATTATTAATCTTAAATATCAAACGATTGAGATTATTGATATCGATAAATTGCAATCTCAATGCTAGCTTGGAACTAAAATTGCTACAAGGTTGTAATCAAGCTTAAATGGAAGACAACTTGTGGCGATTACATTTCATAATCAATATAACCCTTATCACGCTTCGGCTACAGCTAAGCTGTCGCAAACGGCTCGCACTGAGGGTGTGAAAGCCATACATACGCCTACATCTTCAGCACAACAACTTTTACAAAAGCAGCCTGAGCCCAGCTCTTTTTTAGCGCAGGCACAAGAAGCTTTGGTTTATCAGCGACTCGGGGTTGATAAAGAGAAAATTGATGAAATAAAAGCGCAAATAGAGAAGCTTGCTGAACAAATGCAACAACAAGGTGCCGATACTAAAGCACTGCAAGAAAAAATGAATGAGCTGCAAGCGATGCTCGATGAAGAGTATCAAAAAGGTCGCGAACGCATGGATATGCGACCAGAAGCTGAAAAAGGCAAAGATATTGATGCGCTGGTTTAATGTGTGAGTTTAAGCTAGCAACTTAAAATGTCGGCTAGTTGACATTCTTGTTGGTGAATTTTCTGCTAATCTGAATTTTGAACACAGTTTTGGCAGGAAAAACAATGAAAACATTAAAACAACAACTGACAAATTACGCCCTCTATCACCGTTCTAAACGCAATATTTACACTCACTTTATTGGCATTCCATTAATTGTGTTTGCAATTACTTGTTTATTACAACGCGTCACGCTTATCTCAGAGCCTGCTGTCATCTCTTTAGCAACCATGGTGATTGTACTCACCTGTCTTTATTACTTAATGCTTAGCTTATCTATGGGGTTAATTATGGCTGTTTGCTTAAGTTTGTTAAGCATTGCTGCTGAGCCTGTGGTGTCGCTTTCAACAGAGTTATGGCTAGCTGTGAGCATTGGCAGTTTCGTTGTTGGTTGGGTGTTTCAGTTTATTGGTCACTATTTTGAAGGTAAAAAGCCAGCCTTTGTTGATGATTTAATTGGTTTGGTCATAGGGCCGTTATTTGTATTAGCAGAGTTCTTGATTATGCTTGGTTTTTATAAAGATATTGCTGATCATATTGAACAACATGCAGGGCCTAACAAAGCATAACAACAATAATAAGGAACACACATGCAATTAAATGGCAAAACAGTTTGGGTTACAGGGGCATCTTCTGGGATTGGTGAGGCACTTTGTGAGCAACTAGCAGCTAAAGGGGCAACGCTAATACTGTCTGCCCGCAATGAAGATAAGCTCAATAAGCTGAATAAACGGCTCGGTGGCAATCATCACGTGGTCGCTCTTGATTTGGCGAAACCTGAAGCCTTACTTGAAGATATGCCCGCAGTGATTGAGCGAATTGGCCGCATTGATGTGCTTATCAATAACGGTGGAGTGTCGCAGCGCAGTTTATTTTTAGAAAATGAATTCACTGTGTATCGCCAACTGATGGAAGTAAACTACTTTGGTTTAATTGCCTTAACCAAGGCGGTCGTACCCCAGATGGTTAACCAAGGTATGGGCATGGTGGTCTCAATTAGCAGTGTGGCGGGTAAAGTCGGTTCAAAGTTCAGAACTGGTTATTCGGGCTCTAAATATGCGGTTGTTGGCTTTATGGATTGCTTAAGAGCAGAATTAGCCGATAAAAATGTGAATTGCCTGACTATTTGCCCGGGTTCAATTAAAACAGCGATTGCGCATAATTCGTTAGATGGCCAAGGTAAGCCGCAAAATAAACCAGAACAATCAATCGAAAACGGCATGGATGTGGCAAAAGCGGCTGCAAAAATGATCAAAGCCATTGAAGCCGAGAAAGATGAGGTCGTTATTGGTGAAGGAATAAGTGGTTTAGCACCGACTATTAAGCGTTTTTTTCCGGGCTTTTTTAATCGACTCACAGCAAAAATGAACTATAGATAATTTATTATCATTTGTTAGCGAATGATTCTCAGTAAACAATGCGCAACTTGGGTTGCGCATTTTTTGTACCAAATGGTCGGATTATTATCACTTTAATCGATAAAAGGCACTAGTTTGCTATGGTTAAACGGGGATGGATTAGCATACAATGGGGTAAAAGTAGTCCAAACAAGAGAGAACAACAATGGCCGCATTTGGTACTGTATTTATGCCACAAATGATCCAAGCACGTTTTGCTGATAACTCATGGAGTGAAAGCGCGCTGGTCCCATCTGATAAAATCGAATTACATGCGGGTGCTCACGTATTACATTACTCAAGCACCTGTTTTGAAGGATTAAAAGCATTTCGTCACGAAGATGGCTCGGTCTATATCTTTCGTATGGATGCTAACATTGCTCGTATGAAACAAAGCTCTAAGTTACTAAACTTACCTGACTTTGACGAAAGCATGCTTGAGCAAATGATCAAAGACATTGTAAAAGAGTACGCAGACGAAACACCAACACCGCCGGGTTCAATGTATATTCGCCCAACTCACATTGGTACAGAAGCGGCAATTGGTAAAGCGGCTGCGCCGTCAATGAGTTCCTTGCTTTACGTATTGCTTTCGCCAGTAGGTGATTATTTCTCAGGCGGTGCTACAGCATTACGTGTATTACTTGAAGAAGACGGCATGCGCTGTGCACCACACATGGGTATGGTTAAAAGTGGTGGTAACTATGCAAGTGCATTAGGTCCAATCTTAGAAGCTCGCTCAGAGCATCAAGCAGACCAAATTTTATTCTGCCCTGGTGGTGATGTACAAGAAACGGGTGCTGCAAACTTCATTCTAATTGATGGTGATGAAATCATCACAAAAGCACTTGATAGCACATTCCTACACGGTGTGACGCGTAATAGTATTTTAACGATTGCGAAAGATTTAGGTATGACAGTATCTGAGCGTAACTTTACTGTGTCTGAGTTACTAGAAAGAGCCGCTAAACCAGGTACTGAAGCTGCGTTATCAGGTACCGCTGCGGTACTGACCTCGGTTGGCACACTTATTCATAACGACCAAGAGTTTAAAGTGGGGTCGGGTGAACCAGGTGAGAAAGTTGCTAAATTACGCCAAGCATTGAACGATATTCAATGGGGCAAATCAGCAGATACTCATGGCTGGTTAACAAAAGTATAATCGCTGAGCAAATACATGCTTTGAAGAGCCACGTTACTACGTGGCTTTTTTTGTTTTTACATTGGTTTACAGCACTTCCTGTGTTTAACCGCAAATTACTAGACATTCTAGTGCTTTAATTTTACTTTCATTTTATTAACAATAACTAAAAGTAAATTTATTATGATCAAGAAAACACTAGCATGTGCAATTGTTGTTGCATTGGCGGGCTGCGGTGAATCTACCCCAACAAAAACAGAACAAACAGTAAAAACTGCAGAGGTTAAAGCTGCTGTGAATTATCCAGAAACTAAAAAAGGCAATGTTGTTGATGAATACTTCGGTGAGAAAGTAGCCGATCCGTATCGTTGGTTAGAAGACGATATGAGCGACGAAACAGCCCAGTGGGTTAAAGCCGAAAATGACGTTACCTTTTCTTATCTAAAAAATATTCCGTATCGCGATGAGCTAAAAACTACGCTTGAAAAGTTGATGAACTACGAAAAAGTCACAGCGCCATTTAAAGAGGGTGACTACACCTACTTTTATAAAAACGATGGTCTGCAAAATCAGTATGTAGTTTATCGTAAAAAAGGTGACTCAGAAGCTGAGGTGTTCTTAGATCCAAATACTTTCAGTAGCGACGGCACAACCTCAATGTCGGGCTTAACATTCACAGAGGACGGCACGCTAGCGGCCTATCAAATCTCTGAAGGCGGCAGTGACTGGCGTAAAATTATCATTATTGATACAGCGACTAAACAACCAATTGAAGAAGCATTAGTCGATGTAAAATTCAGCGGTATTTCTTGGCTTGGCAACGAAGGATTCTATTATTCGAGCTACGATAAGCCAAAGGGTAGTGAGCTGTCTGCAAAAACAGATCAACATAAAGTTTACTACCATAAGTTAGGCACGGCACAAGCAGATGACCAATTAGTTTATGGTGGCACAGAGGCTCAGAAACATCGTTATATTGGTGCTGATGTAACCCGTGATAATCGTTATTTAATAATTGCTGCAAGTACTTCAACTTCAGGTAATAAACTGTTTATCAAAGATTTAACTAAGCCTGACAGCGAGCTAGTGACTATTTTAGATAACACTGACTCAGATACCTCAATTATTGATAATGACGGCTCGAAACTGTATTTAGTGACTAACTTAAACGCGCCAAATAAACGTGTTGTAACTGTTGATGCAGCTGATCCAAGCCCTGAAAATTGGCAAGATTTAATCCCAGAAACTGACAATGTGCTTAGCCTTTCAAAAGGTGGTGACTACTTCTTTGCTAAGTATATGGTTGATGCGATTTCACAAGTAAAACAATACGATAAATCAGGCAAATTGGTGCGTGATATCAGCCTGCCAGGTGTGGGTACTGCATATGGCTTTAGCGGTAAGCACGATGCACAAACGCTGTATTACTCATTTACTAATTACACTACACCAGGCAATACCTATTCGTTTGATGTTGAATCAGGTAAGTCTGATGTGTACCGCAAGTCGGGCGCTAAATTTAATAGCGAAGAATATATCTCTGAACAAGTGTTCTATACATCAAAAGATGGCACCAAAGTTCCGATGATAATTTCGTACAAAAAGGGCACCGAACTTAACGGTAAAAATCCGACTATTTTATATGGTTATGGTGGCTTTAACGTGAGCCTAACACCAAGCTACAGCCCTACAATTGCGGCATGGCTTGAGCACGGTGGTGTATATGCTGTTGCTAATATTCGTGGTGGTGGCGAATACGGTAAAGAATGGCATGTAAATGGTACACAGCTTAAGAAACAAAATGTATTTGATGACTTTATTGCTGCGGCTGAGTACTTAAACGAAAAACAATACAGCTCACCTGATTACCTAGCGGTACGTGGTGGCTCAAATGGTGGCTTATTAGTAGGTGCGGTTATGACACAGCGCCCTGAGCTATTTAAAGTTGCGCTTCCTGCTGTAGGTGTTTTAGATATGCTGCGTTACCACACTTTTACAGCGGGTGCTGGTTGGGCGTATGACTACGGTACGAGTGAACAAAGTAAAGAAATGTTCGAGTACTTAAAAGGCTATTCACCAGTTCACAATGTAAAAGAGGGTGTTAGCTACCCAGCAACCTTAGTAACAACAGGGGATCATGATGACCGTGTTGTGCCTGCGCATTCATTTAAGTTTGCAGCCGAGCTACAAGAAAAAGGTGCGAAACAAAATCCGTATCTTATTCGCATTGAAACAAATGCAGGTCATGGTGCAGGAACACCAACAAGTAAGATCATTGATCAATACGCTGATATTTATGGCTTTACCCTATATAACATGGGTGTTAAATCGCTATAAGATATTTATTAACTAAAATGAAAACGCCGAGCTAAGCTCGGCGTTTTTATATCGATTGATTGAGATGTTTATAAATCGATACCCAGCGCGAAAATCATTTTGTAATCTTCTTTTTCTGGTACTACACCGTTTTCATCGGCAATCGGGTCAGCTAAATAGTCCCATACTAATGACATATCAAAATCAATATCATCAGTGATCTCAAACTCAAACGCAGCCATCGCATATTGAGAGTCACCACCTGCATCACTGTTTGCAGTTAGGTAGCGATAATTAAAGGTAAAATCAATTTTCTTGGTGACCTCTAGCTCGTAATTAGTGCCGACAAAATATGACCAAGATGAATTTGATTTTTCTTCACCCGTAGCGACAGTATCAAACTCAGTTTTTTGATAAGCAGGGCCTGTTGAAAAATCCCATTCTGTTTTATCGGTATCCATTACATAGTAACCAACACCGGCACCCACTGTGTACTTGTTAGCGATATTTTGAAACGGATCACGGTAGTACTCAAAGAAGATAGGGCGGTAATACATTTTTTGGGTCTGAAACCAGTCGAAGGTACCGTTAGCGCGAATGTTGTTTTTAGTGACTTGCTCATCGCTGGTGGTGCGATAACCTAAAAACTCAGCGAGGAAACGGCTAGACGCCGTACGGCGCTTGATATCTGCACGAGCCGAATACTCTGTTTGGTCAGTATTACCTTTTGATATATCGGCACCTAGAGATATTTTCACTGTCCATGCACTGAGTTCGCTTTCAACTGAAGGAGCAATAGAGACCAAATCGCGATAACGGTATTTAGCTTCTTGTTCGCCAACTTTTACATAACCACCAGAGATATTTAATGTGCCGCTTAGCTCATTACCATCGTTAAAGCGAACGGTATGGTGACGATCTGAGATAATCATGTAGACATCTTCGCGATCAATAATCAAGGTGTCGAGCACATCACTGTCGAACTCGATTTCTTTATCGTACATGGAGACCAGCTCGCCTTTGAGCCATTCGCCCGAATTCAGCCGTACCCAATCGAAATGAGTGGCATCTTTTATGATTATGCCGCGTTCTTCAAGAAGCGGATCAGGAAGTGATTCTGCACCATAGCAAGCAAATGAGCTTGCTACAGCAGCAATAATAAGCAGGTATTTTTTGAGCATTATTTCAATCCATGTTAAATAAAATGCATTCAAGGGGTGAGATTGTTATTACTATAACCTGTTCGATTTTAGAACAATTTTAACTACTGTTCAAAAATTACTTAAGCAGATGGCAAAAACAAGCGCTGATAGGTTTTATAAGCATATTCATCACTCATCCCAGATAAGTAGTCACATATTATGCGCATTGCATTATCACCTTGCTGATGCGCATTTAGCCACATTTCTTGGGTTGTTTCCGGTAATAAGCGCATTGGGTCGCTGGCAAAAGCACTAAATAGCTCAATCAGCAGGTTTTGCCCTTTAAATTCAACTTGCTGCATCTTTGGCTCGCGAATTAAACGTTTAAAAACAAAATGTTTTAGCACGTTAAGAATTTCGGCAAATTCATCCGGTAGGCTTACTGTGTATTGCAGTATTTCTGATTCGAAATCTGCGTTTTGTACAACTAACTGAGCGTTAATAATAAAGGTGTTAACCAACTCACCAATAGCGTCTTTACGCTCATACTCGTGATGAGAAAAGAGTCTGGCGGTTATCGAGCTTAAATGGGTAGTTAGCCACGCTGAATCGAGCTCTTGTAATTGTACAAGGGCGTGGTTTTGCCAATCAGCCAGCGTTAAAACCTCTGTAGCTATGGCATCTTCTAAATCGTGAACGGCATAAGCAATATCGTCGGCTAATTCCATAATTGCTGAGTCTATCGATTTGTAATGGGTTTTAGCTCTAAACTCATCAACCTTATAATGACTACTCAGCAGCGCTTTATCGTTATTCGACAGTGGCTCAATGATCCAATCGAAAACATCTTTATCGTCTTTATATAAGCCTTTGGCTGGTCGCCAATGGTCAGCTTTAATAAAACTACGTTGCTCACTCAAAGGTGGAATGCTGTGCCACAAATCATCAATAAAGGCTGGATATTTAATAAAGCCTAATAAGGTGCGTCTGGTTAAGTTCATGCCATAGCCATTAGAATAGGGCTCAAGCTTAGACACAATTCTTAATGTTTGGGCGTTACCTTCAAAGCCACCATGCTCGCGCATCATGTAATTTAATGCTATTTCACCACCATGACCAAAAGGAGGGTGGCCAATATCATGAGCAAGACATAGGGTCTCGAGTAGGCTACCGCTCGGAAAATTCGTAAATTCAGGGTGCTGCTTTTTTAGATGACGTAATAAACCACTGCCAATTTGAGCAACTTCTAAAGAATGGGTCAGACGGGTTCTATAAAAATCATTTAAGCCAATACCCATAATTTGGGTTTTAGCCTGCAACCTCCTAAAGGCTGCGGCGTGGATGATTCGAGAGCGGTCAACTTGCCAAGCTGAGCGGTTATCGTTTGGACGATATTTTTGCTGATCAATAATGCGAGCTTGCCAAGATTGGCACATAAAAATAACCTACCTTTTTCTCGTTTGCTTGCTTTTCAGTATACGCAAGCGCTTGAAAATTGCGAGTAAATTGGCGCTAAATCACGCTATTTTGGTAAAGGTTTAGGTAATTTCCTTAGGGCAAATTCGCCAAAAATAGACGGTTTTGGTATACTTCGCCTTTGTGTGTGCGTGACGTTACCGCACATGAGTAGTAGTTTATATGAGAGAATACATGCTTAATTACGTTTTTCGAGCTTTACTTGCTGCTTTTTTTGCATGGGCGTTGTTATCGCCATTTGTAGATAAAGAAGTAGTAGAAAGTGGGTCTGAACAATCGCAGACAACGCCAAAAGGGACCCAGCGCGTAATCAAAAAAGAAAAGCCATTACATAATGTGAAACTGCCAGATTTTGCAGCTTTTACTGATGTGAAAGAAAAGAAACATGCATTTTTTGATTTTATTCGCCCTCATGTTGAGGCCGAAAATAAAAAGATTCTACAGCAGCGTGCGACTTTAGAAATCGCGCGCATGATGCTGGAGTACAATGAGCCACTAAGTAGCAAACAGCAATCAGATATTAAAAAAATACTGAATAGCTACAAGTTGCCTACCACCATAGATACTTTATCGCTTACCCAGGCACTTCGTCGTGTTGATATTATTCCTAAAGAGCTTGCGCTTATGCAAGCAGCTAATGAGTCAGCATGGGGTACGTCACGCTTTGCACGTATTGGCTTAAACTTTTTCGGCCAGTGGTGTTATAAAAAAGGCTGTGGCATGGTTCCTCGTCGCCGTGCCAACGAAGCAGCTCACGAAGTGGCTGCATTTCAATCGGTACGTGCTGCTGTAAACTCTTATTTTAAAAATATTAATACCCATGCGGCGTATAAAGATTTAAGATCAATTCGTGCTGATTTACGTCGCCAGCAAAAGCCAATTGATGCAACTAAGCTAACACAAGGTTTACTGTCTTACTCTGAACGACGTGAAGCGTACATTGAAGAATTGAATAAAATGATAAATCAAAACAGAGCTTACTTTGATGAATAAACTCCTTCCATGGTTAAAAGCAGCAACCATCGCGGTTGCGCTAGGTGCAGTTGCTTCAAAGGCCGCTGCAACAGAATTTGTTGTTGCCTATGATGGCTTTTACGATCGTTTGAAAGTTGTTAATAAAGGCGAGTTTCAATACGCTCAAGTTAACTTTTATTTGTCTGATATTGCTAGCAACGAAGTATGCACAATTAAATCAGGTAAAATAATTACAGAAAAACAAGAGTTTGACCTAACTTATACAGATAAGGCTCAACTACTTTTACCATTCGATAAGCAACTAGATACTGATAAAGCCGTAATAGTTGTTCAACCAGAAAATCCAAAACATGAATGCCAGTTAAAGTTACAAATTGAAGCAACGGATCTGGCTGATTTTGAACTCAGTAAAGCGAACTTATATACGTTAAATGAAGAATTTGACGAGCTTTTATCTGATTTGTCAGGCTTTTTTGTTAGCAAATTAATGTGGTTTTTACTGCCTGAACAACAAGGTGTTGTACTTAAATTTAACGGCCAAGATGCTATTTCGGCAAATGACGTTAGCTGTAAAGAGCAGCGTTGTTCAATAAAAGTAACAGACGACTGGCAAGACGATAACACAGTGCTTAGCAGTCATGCTGAGCTTATCAGTGCCACACCGTGGATTGTTAAATAGCGACCATATATTGGTAAAAGCGTTTAAACATCGACAAAAGGGACCTTATTAGGTCCTTTTTTCGTTGTGAAGCAGATAGTTCTTATGTCTCTTTTTTTAAAGAGTTGCCTCGGTATTTTGGTTTAGCATCAAAATCTGAAATTCATCGTAAGCAGAGCAGTTACTTTGACTGTTTATTTTATCTACATTATTCCCTTTAATTCATATCTTTTCTAACTATTTGTATTGCTGTGCATTTAAGAATTAGCGTGTTTTTAGATCTGAAAACAGTATGAAGATATGAGTCTTTACTGATTGTTTCTTGCTATAGATAAAAGGTTTAATTTTATTTTAGCATCCTTATTTTCACTTAATTATTAAGTGCTAACCTTCTATTTTTAAATGATTTTTCAAGAATTGAAAATATAGATTTAGATCAAGTTACTTAGCAATAACTGGCTTAAAGTAAAACTATAAAGATCTCAATATAGGTAGTTATAGTTTAAAAGGAGTCGTTATGCAGACAGTCAATGTCGAACCTGTATCAGTTAAACAACTGAAATTAGCCGAAGCCAATGCGAAGCAGGATGTGGTTTTTGATCTAAATGTTAAAAACCCAAGCTTAAAGTGGAATGCTGACGGTAAATACCCATATAAACGCAAAATGGACGTAGTTGAATACGAGCGCCATAAACACGAACTGCAAATCGAGCTTTTAAAAATGCAAGGCTGGGTAAAAGAGACCAACCAGCAAATTGTGATTTTATTTGAAGGTCGAGATGCGGCGGGTAAAGGTGGCACTATTAAGCGCTTTATGGAGCATTTAAACCCTCGTGGGGCGCACGTAGTGGCTTTAGAAAAACCATCTGCAAGAGAGCGTGATCAATGGTACTTTCAGCGTTACATTAACCACCTACCTACAAAGGGTGAAATTATATTATTTGACCGTTCTTGGTATAACCGAGCCGGTGTTGAGAAGGTAATGGGGTTTTGTGATGATCACGAATATTTAGAGTTTATGCGTCAAACACCTCAACTTGAACGTATGTTGGTGAATAGCGGTATTAAGCTATTTAAATATTGGTTTTCGGTCAGCAGAGAAGAGCAATTTAGACGCTTTAAATCGCGCCAAAATGACCCGCTCAAACAATGGAAGCTAAGCCCAGTTGATATGGCATCACTGGCTAAATGGCATGATTACAGTGATGCCAAAGATGCCATGATGTTTCATACCCATACTAAGGATGCACCTTGGACACAAATTCGCTCTGATGATAAAAAGCGCGGGCGTATCAACTGTATGCGTCATTTCTTAAGCTGTTTGGATTATCCAGAAAAAGATCACGAAATTGTGAATCGTCTCGACCCGCTTATTGTCACCGAACCTACCCGCATGTCTGCACGTAAGTAAAGGAAAATACTATGCAAAATTCACAGTCAGTATTTGAGAAGCGTCTTGCTAAGCTCGAAAAAATTCTCGAAAAGAGTAAAAAAGAAGTGGCTAGAACCTCTGAAATCGCAAAAGATGCAGCACTAAAAGCACAAGCAGCTGTAGAGTGTGCCAGTGAAGCAGAGAACCTAGCCGAAAATGCTAAAAAGCGCTTGAAAGCAGCTAAAAAGCAATTAAAAGAGGCCAAAGTGTTAAAAATAGCGCAGAAAAATGCGTCGAAAAAGTCGGCAATAAAACGTGCTAAACGAATGGCAAAGAATAAAAAAGCTAAAACTAAAAGCGCTTAACGTTAACAAAGGGCACAGGGCTCATGTGCCCTTTGTTTTTTATTAAGCGTATAGCTGGACATTTTTACGATTCTCGATATGCTAAACCTTACTTTTTCAGGGACTTAAAAGCATCTTAATGAAAACTTCAGCGCCTATTTTTGTTATTTTACTGCTATGTTCAGCTTGTAGCAGTCATTCACCTATCAACCAAGAAATGCAAACTAAGTTGCAAGGCTCATGGCAGTCTACAAATAGCCGAGTTTGTGAAGCTAATTTTCATACCATAACGTTTAAAAATAAAACATTAGAAATCTCTTATGATGAGCAGGGCTATATTTCCGCGTCTGAAGCGAGAAAAACCTTCGTTTATAATATTCTCTCAGCAGAGAAAAATTTAATCCGTGTGCAGCTTGAAAATGAAACTCGCTTAGATAAAAAGGGCAAGCCAGTAGTTTGGCATCTAAAACCTCTTAGAAATGATAAATACTGTTGGGGCAGAGATGATTGGCCTGACCTTGCTTGTACAGCTTCTCGTTACAAATGCACAGTAAAATAAATCAGCAGTTAGTTTACAGAGGTCAGAAAATTAGAGCATTCAGCCTATAAATTCATAAACTTTTGAGTCTATTCCCAAAGCGCTGTGCTTTACGTGGTATCTCTACGAGTGAAGCGCTTTAATTATCCCATGCTAATCATTTCAACTGGCTCAAAAAGTCCGTATAATCCACGCCGAACTTTTTACTATGAAACATGGCTTACAAAAGCCTGTATGAGCAGAGCAAATGAATCAAACTGATACTAGAAAAGAAACTCTTGAATTTAATAAACTTCAAAAGCGTCTAAGAAGGCATGTTGGTAACGCAATTACTGATTACAATATGATTGAAGACGGTGATGTTGTTATGGCATGTATCAGTGGTGGTAAAGATTCTTTTGCAATGCTAGATATTTTGCTTAATTTACAAAAAGCAGCGCCGATTAAATTTGAAGTAATTGCAGTAAACCTTGATCAGAAGCAACCTGGTTTTCCTGAGCACATTTTGCCTGATTACTTTGAAACGCTAAATATTCCGTATTACATCGTTGATAAAGATACTTACTCAGTAGTAAAAGAAAAAGTACCAGAGGGCAAAACAACCTGTGGTCTTTGTTCACGACTTCGTCGCGGCACACTTTATTCATTTGCAGAAAAAATTGGTGCAACCAAACTAGCACTTGGTCATCACATGGATGATATCGTTGAGACAATGTTCTTAAATATGTTCCATGGTTCACGACTAAAAGCGATGCCACCAAAATTGCGCTCTGATGATGAACGTAACGTGGTAATCCGTCCGTTGTCATATTGCCGTGAAAAAGACTTAATTAAATACGCTGAGCACAAAGACTTCCCAATTATTCCTTGTAATTTATGTGGCTCACAAGAAAACCTGCAGCGTCAATCAATCAAAGCGATGCTTACAGAGTGGGATAAGAAAACTCCAGGTCGTGTTGAGAGTATCTTTAAGTCTTTACAAAATGTTAGCCCAAGCCAGCTTGCAGACAGAAACTTATTTGATTTTGAAAATTTACCACTTGATAGAGAAGGCAATCGTGAAAGCTATGACTTTAGCGAGGCGGTGGTCTCATCAACAAACATTGATGAATCATTATTTATTGATGTAACAAATATATAAAAAGAAAAAAGCCCCAAACTGGGGCTTTTTTAATGCATATTTAAAAGGTTATTTAGCAAGTGGGCTCACATAGCCGTCTGGTTTTAGTGCTAAAACATCGCAGTCAAGGCTATCAATAACATGCTCTGCTGTGTTACCGACAAGCGCTGCACTTAAGCCAGTACGTCCAACTGTACCTATCACTACTAATTCGCTGTTGAGGCGTGAAGCCACATCAGGAATAACATCTTCTGGTAAGCCTTCTTCAATGTGGCAATGAGCTTTATCAATATCAAACCCTTCAGCTAATGAAAGCGTTGATTCAAAGTGATGTTTTTTAACTGATTCGTTATAAACACCTGGGTTGAATTCAGGGATTTCAATAGCGATATTAACTGGAGTTGCTGGGTAGGCATTAACTAAGTTAAGCGTTGCGTTGGCCAAGTCACAAATGAAACGAGCGTCATTGATAATACGCTTATTAAGTTCAAGGTGTTGTTCATTCTCACTCACTGCGTTCACAGCAGCTAAAATATTGCCTTTTGCCGGCCACTCTTTCTCTTTAACAAGTAAAACTGGAGCAGGGCACTTACGAATGAGGTGCCAGTCAGTTGGCGTGAAAATAACAGACTTAAGTGTATCGTGTTGATGAGTGCCTTTGACAACAAGGTCAAAACCATCGTTGATCACGGTATTGATTATGGCTTCGTAAGGGCGGTTATGCCAAACCACACAGCTATCAATGGTAAGCTCTGGGTAAAGGGCAATTTGTTCATTTAACCATTCTTGGCGGTCTTTTATTACGGCTTCGCGCATTGCTTCACGCTCATCAGCAGAAAGCATTGTGGTCATTTCATAAGAGAAGTCGTAGATACTGAGGAAAGCGGTAATGGTCGCGCCAGATTTTTTGGCTAGATCAATTGAGCGGCTTAAACTATGCTGCTGCTCTTTGGTTGGGTCTATAACTGCTAAAATTCGTTTAATTGCGTCCATGTGCTGCTCCTTAACTGTTCCGCAAAAAGTAGTACTTTGAGTGTAACCTAAATTTAGAACAGTTAAAGGGGCAAACCATATAAAGTTGCGTTAAATCAAACTCTATTTACATTTAATCGCTGCTGTTGCTGCAAGCGCTTGCTGGTCCAAAATGGTGATAAATTTACCTTCAACCTTAATAAAACCAGCTTTTTGGAAGCGGCTTAAAAGGCGGCTAATTGTTTCAACAGTAAGGCCTAAATAATTACCGATTTCACCACGTGTCATGGTTAAACGGAATTCTTTACGTGAGAAACCACGTTCACCAAAACGCTCTGCAAGATTATAAATAAAACTGGCTAGACGCTCTTCAGCTGACTTCTTATTGAGTAACAATAACATTTCTTGGTCATAGTTAATTTCATTACTCATTAAACGCATAATTTGTTGGCGTAGCTTAGGTAGTTTACCCGCTAATTCGTCTAGAGTATCGAATGGAATTTCACATACCATTGAAGTTTCAAGGGCTTGTGAGAAGCTTTGATGAGCCATTTTGTTAATAGCATCGAAACCAACCAAATCACCAGCTAGATGAAAACCAGTAATTTGTTCATCACCTTGTTCTGACAAAGTATAAGACTTAAACGAGCCAGAGCGTACCGCATAAATGGCATTTAAGCTTTCGCCAGACTCAAATAAATAATCACCTTTATGCAGTGGTTTCTTACGTTCGATGATTTCATCGAGACGATCCATTTCTTGACCGTTTAATGAAAATGGCAAACATAGCTGGCTGATACTGCAATTATTACAGCTAATTGTGCATAAGCCTTTTGACTTGTTTTGTGAGAAGTCCATACATCAAATCCATTCAAATAAGTTAACAACCCGTAAGATTAATGAATTAGCTTATCGGTTGCTATAATTAATAAGTATATACCGTACCATATTATTACGCTTCCTAGAATAACCCTAGTCCAAACATGGTTGAAAATAGTGTTTATTTTCTGGCTGACGAGTCCTACGCTTATCATCGCAGGAAAGGTGCCTAACGCGAAAAATAACATCACACCTGCACCATGTGATGCTGATGGGCTAGTCAGTGCCCAGGTTAGCGCTGAATAAACTAATCCACAGGGCAACCAGCCCCATAAAGCGCCATAGAGTAGGGCTTTAGGGGTAGTATCGACTGGTAATAAATAACGATTAAGTTTAGCTAAATGCTGCCATACTAGGGTTTTGCCAAGTTTTTCTAGCCACTGAAGAGTTGCCGCTAAACGCATAATGTAAACCCCAACAAGGAGCATAAAAATACCACTCAAAAACGACAACGCTATCGATATAGAAGTATTTTGCGCTGCAAAGCGACTACTAATTCCTGCAACAAGAGCACCGGCAAGCATGTAACTTAGTGCGCGGCCTAGGTTATAAGCAATCGAAAAGCTCACAGCACGGTTTTTGTTGGCGGCAAGTTGTAAACTACTGGCAATGCCACCACACATAGCTAGGCAATGACCACTGCCTAACAACCCCATTACAAATGCACTAATAAACAGCGGTTCAATCATTACTTTTGTTGTGCTGCTCTTTATCGTCTTCGAACAGGATACTGTGGCCCTGTTTGTTTAAATCAGAAAATTGTTCGCTTTTTACAGCCCAAAAGAACACCCCAATAGCAATCAGCACAAATAAAATGGCAATTGGGATAAGCATGTAGATGATACTCATAGTTTTAATAACCTTAATGAGTTGGTAATAACCAAAATGGAGCTTGCAGACATACCAATTACAGCCATCCAAGGAGCAACAAGCCCAAGAGCTGCCAATGGTAAAATCGAACCATTGTAAATAAGTGATAATGCCAAGTTTTGCTTAACAATACGGCGAGTCTTTTTCGAGACAGTAAGCAAATGCTCTATGGCCGTTAGATCACTATTGAGTAATACCACATCGGCACTATTTTTGGAAATATCAGCGCCGGTTTCCATCGCAATAGATAAATGGGCACTGGCAAATACAGGGCTGTCATTCACGCCATCACCGACCATAGCAACAATGGCACCTTTACTTGCAAGTGCTTCAACATGGGTTTGTTTGTCGCGAGGGCTACATGCAGCATGCACGGTATCTAAATTAAGCTGTTTTGCAATTCGCTCACCACTGTTAGAGGCATCGCCCGTTAACATATGGCACTTAATTTGTTGCAAGTGCAGTGTAGTAATCAATTTTTCTGCGTTATTACGTAGGCTGTCGGCTAAGTAAAAGCGCGCAACGACTTGTTTATCGATATATAAGGTTGCTTGCGCATCTGCTTTTTCGGTATCAAACCAACCGCTTTTACCTATCGCAAGGTGCTGATCATTGAGTAAAGCGGTAATGCCTTTACCCGGTTCGATAGTCACATTTTCAATAGGGTTCACTGTGTCGTTGAAACCAGCGAATGCATTAGCAATAGGGTGCTCAGAGAAACTTTCAAGTTGCGCTGCTAAGCGTAATGCATCAGCTTCACTGTATTGGGTGTTAACAAGTTCAACGCGTTCAATGGTAAAGCGACCTTGCGTTAAAGTACCTGTTTTATCAAAAGCGATATCTGTTAATTGTGGTAGCGTTTCTAACACATGGGCTTGTTTAATTAAAATTCCACGCTTCGTAAGGCTGGCTACAGCGCACGTGAGAGCGGTTGGAATTGCTAAACTAAGCGCACAAGGGCAGGTTGCAACAAGTACAGAAATAGTAACCCAAAAGGCATGATCGGGGTCTATTTGATACCAACCAATTGCTGTTATTGAGGCAAACACTAATAAACAGGCAACAAACCACTGCGCTACTTTATCTGTTATCTCAACTAAACGCGGGCGCTTGGTTAACGCTGTGTGTTGTAACTTAATAATTTGATTAAGCAGGGTATTTTGACCGATTTTGTTGATCTCAATACTGATCACACCATCATGGTTAATCGTTCCTGCGTAAACTTGATGGCTGACAAACTTATTAACGGGTTGATGCTCGCCAGTCATCATGGCTTCATCAACGGTTGTTTGACCTTTGGTAACAATACCATCAGCAGGAATTGTCTCGCCTGCTTTGATTAATACAACATCACCCAGTTTTAGTTTTTTAGCGGCAATTATCGATTCTTGATTATTTTCATCAATAATACGAGCTGTAAGCGGCAGTAACTTTTGCAAGTTAGCGGTAAATTCACTGGCTTTTAAACGAGCTCTAAATTCTAAATATTTACCTAATAATAATAAGAAGGTAAACATACAGATAGATTCAAAATAAACTTCGCCAACCGACATTAATGTGGCATAACAGCTTGCCCCATAAGCACCAAAAATAGCTAATGAGACGGGTAAATCCATATTCAGTTGTTTGGCTTTTAAACCATTAATGGCATTGGTTAAGAATGGCAGGGCACTATAAAGAATAACTGGAGAAGCAAGCACTAGGCTTATCCATCGAAAATACTGCTCGAAGTTCTCTTCCATGCCAGAGAACATGCCAAAATACATGGCAAAAGCAAACATCATTACTTGCATGGTCATCAGACCGGCAACCCCTAAACGGCGAATGTAGGCTTTTGCGGCTTGTTGTTTTTGGCTTGCTTCAAGGTCTGCCTGAAACGGATAGGCTTTATAGCCGATTTCATGTAGTGAGGTAATAATTTGGCTAAGCGGTGTAACCGATTTATCCCATTGGATCATGGCACGGTTAGTCGAAGTATTTACATCAACACGTTTGATTGCTTTTAAGTTAAGTAGTTGTTTTTCGATTAACCAAGCACAGGCAGCACAGGTGATGCCTTCAACCGTTAATAGCACTTCTGATAAATCATTAGTGGCTGAAATAAACTCGTCTTGAATATCTTCGTTATCGTAACTTTTAATCAACTCGAGTTGCTCTGGAACAAGTTGTTCAACTTTACCAGAGCGTACAGTTCTAAATTTATAGTAATCGGTCATGCCTTGGGCGACGATATTCTCAGCAACCGTTTGGCAACCAATACAACACATAGGTTGTGCCTTACCGTCTATTTCGACAGTCGCATTAAAGCCTTTTGGCACACTTTCAAGACAATGAAAGCAATTATCGGACATTAGAGTTTACTACTTATATTCAGGGCTAATCGAAATCGTTTTTTCAGTTGGTAGAATTACATCTTCTTTAAGTTTCCAACTGTTATCGATTGGTTCAATAAACACTGTGTATGCACCGTCAACATGGGTGTCGAGTAGGGCGGTAAAATCGCCATGGGCGTTTTTCATTAGGCTTACATCAAAGTCATTGGCTTTAATGGTGCGATGATAAAATGACATTTTTAAAGAATGAACATTACTTGCATCACCCTTGGTGAAAGTGAAAGTTACTTTGTCGCCTGCAACATTTAAATCGCCATGTAAATAAAGTGCTTTTGCTTTATTAAATTTGCTGAGTTCAAGGTTAATTGCTTTGCCTTTTTTATAGTAATCATCAACAACCATATCTGGGCCGTTGCCAATCGCCATATAAATAAGACCAGCACAGCCGATGATGGCTGCAAGAGGAAAAGAGATTAAAAACCATGGCCAAAAGTTTTTATACCAAGGAGTGGGTTTCATAGTACTTATACCTTTAAAAACGTTGTACGCATTTTATCGGATTTAAAAGCAAAAGACTAAAAAAAAGCCTCCAGATGGAGGCTTTTTTGATCTTAATTAATCTATTGAATTAAAAGATTAATTGTTTATACATTTTATTAACCGCGTGGTTATTTATCTTGCGATAAGCTGTACACGTACGCTGTTAATAAGTGAACTTTATCTTCACCTAAAATGTCTTTCCATGCTGGCATTACACCGGCGCGGCCATTGATTAGTGTTTCTTCAACAGCACGTTTAGAACCACCGTATAACCAGATGTTATCTGTTAGGTTAGGTGCACCAAATGGTAAATTGTGTGCAACTGAACCTTTACCGTCAGCACCGTGACACGCAGCACACATTGCAAACTTAGCAGCACCTGCAGCAGCGTCTTTTTGGTTAACAGTACGGCCTGAAAGGCTAAGTACGTGAGCAGTCATTTCTTTAATGCCTTGCTCGCCAAGTGCATCACCCCAAGGTGGCATCGCAGCAACACGACCGTAAAGAAGTGTTTCTTTGATCTTGTCTGGTGTACCGCCGTATAACCAATCGTTATCCGTTAGGTTAGGGAAGCCTTGACCACCACGTGCATCTGAACCATGACATTGTGCACAGTTTTGTGAGAATAAACGTTGACCAATCTCAAGCGCTTTTTCATCTTTAACTAGTGTTTCAATATCTTGTTTTGCGAATGACTCAAAGATTGGGCCAAAACGCTCATCAGCAGCGATAAATTCTTGGTCTAATTGAACGTTCTCACCGTTAGCTAATGCTTGTTCAGTCGCTTCTTTAGACTCAGCTAAAGAAGTAATACCTTGGTTAGAACTTGTCCATTTACCTAAACCTTCCCAGTTACCTAAACCTGGGTAAGCAGCTAGGTAGTATACAGACCAAATGAATGTCGCGAAGAACATGTAAGTCCACCATTTTGGTAGTGGGTTGTTTAGTTCTTCAATGCCGTCAAACTCGTGACCACAGCTTTCGCCTTCTTTAACACCTGTGTAGTTTTTTAAGTTCCACAGAAGTAGGCCGAAGATGATAGCAAGACACGCTAGGGTTAATACGATAACCCATATACTCCAAAAGCTAGTCATTTCTCAGACTCCTTTTCCTCGTTAGAGATTGTGTTGTTGTGTTTTTTTTCATCTTCAAATATGGCATTAGCAGCGTTATCAAATCGGCTTTTGCTACGCTTGCTGTATGCCCATACAACAATCACAATAAACAGTACTAAAATTACCAGAGTCAAAATGCCTCTGTATGTTCCGTAATCCATAATAATTACTTCAAGTGTGTGCCAAGCTGTTGTAAGTAAGCGATTAGAGCTTGCATTTCAGTTGCGCCTTCACCATTGTTCATGGCTTCGATTTTCGCAATGTCAGCTTTTAGCTCTTCGTCACTACCGTAACCTTTACCATCGTAACGGTCGCTTGCTTTGTCGATTCCGAAGCTATCACGGAATACTTGAAGCTTTTTAAGTGTATGGGTCGTATCGACTCTGTTTTCGTCTAACCAAGGGAACGCTGGCATGTTTGACTCAGGAACCACAGCACGTGGGTCCATTAAGTGAGCATGGTGCCAATCGTCTGAGTAACGCTCACCAACACGAGCTAGGTCAGGACCAGTACGCTTAGAACCCCATTGGAATGGGTGATCCCATACTGATTCACCAGCTACAGAGTAGTGACCGTAACGCTCAACCTCGTCACGGAAAGGACGAATCATTTGTGAGTGACAGTTGTAACAACCTTCACGCACGTAGATATCACGACCTTCCATTTCTAACGCTGTAAGAGGGCGTAAGCCATCAACAGGTTTAGTCGTATCGTCTTGGAACATTAGTGGAGTAATCTCAACTAACGCACCAAAGCTGATTGCAAAGACAGTCAAGATAGCCATTAGGCCAACGTTCTTTTCGACTATTTCGTGTTTGTTTTGTGAATTATTATTGCTCATCGTGCTACTCCATTATGCCAATTGTGCGTCAGCGTCTAATTGAAGCGAATCTTTCTTCGCTGCAATAGTACGATAAACGTTGTAAGCCATAATTAGCATACCTGTTACGATGAATACACCGCCTAGGAAACGCATGATATAGAACGGATACGAAGCTTCTAATGACTGTACAAAGCTGTACATTAACGTACCGTCTGAGTTTACTGCACGCCACATTAGACCTTGCATTACACCTGAGATCCACATTGCTACGATGTATAGAACAACACCAACAGTGTGTAACCAGAAGTGCGTGTTAACTAGTTTAACACTGTACATACGGCCTTGTGAGAATAGTGCAGGGATTAGGTGATAGATAGCACCGATAGAAATCATTGCAACCCAACCTAGTGCACCTGAGTGTACGTGACCTACAGTCCAGTCAGTGTAGTGAGAAAGCGCGTTAACTGACTTAATAGCCATCATTGGGCCTTCGAACGTAGACATACCGTAGAAAGATAGAGAAACAACTAAGAAACGAAGTACTGGGTCAGTACGTAGTTTATGCCATGCACCTGATAACGTCATGATACCGTTGATCATACCACCCCAAGATGGAACGAATAGGATAACTGACATAACCATACCTAAGCTTTGCGTCCAGTCTGGAAGCGCAGTGTAGTGTAGGTGGTGAGGACCTGCCCAGATGTATAAAGAAACAAGAGCCCAGAAGTGAACTACCGATAAACGGTAAGAATAAACAGGGCGACCTGCTTGTTTTGGTACGAAGTAGTACATCATACCTAAGAAACCAGCAGTTAATAAGAAACCAACAGCGTTGTGACCGTACCACCACTGAACCATTGCATCTACAGCACCTGCGTAGATAGAGTACGATTTAGTTAGTGAAACAGGAATTGCCATGCTGTTTACAATGTGTAAAACGGCAACAGTAATGATGAAACCAGCGTAGAACCAGTTCGCAACATAGATGTGCGATACTTTACGCTTGATTAACGTACCAAAGAATACAACTGCGTAAGTTACCCAAACAACGGCGATAAGAATATCGATTGGCCATTCAAGTTCTGCGTATTCTTTTGAGCTTGTGATACCTAGTGGTAAGGTAATCGCTGCTAGTACGATAACAAGTTGCCAACCCCAGAAGGTGAAGGCTGCTAGTTTATCTGAGAAAAGGCGCGTTTGACATGTACGTTGTACGACGTAATAAGACGTCGCAAAAAGTGCACTTGTACCAAATGCGAAAATTACTGCGTTCGTGTGTAACGGACGTAGTCGAGAGTAAGTTAACCATGGTGTATCAAAGTTAAGTGCTGGCCAAGCTAATTGGGCAGCAATCAGAACCCCAACACTCATGCCAACGATGCCCCAAATCACTGTCATAATAGCGAATTGGCGTACAACTTTATAATTGTACTCAGTTTGTGATGCTACTGTTTGGCTCATTTTCTGGCTTCCGCTGCAATAAATGCGTTTTAGAAATGAATTACCCACTTTTATTCAAAGTGGGGCCTACTATTACTTCACAAGCGTGTTACCTAAAGCCAACTTAGCGGTGCTAGCTTCAGAAAACAAACTCGAGAAACCCTTATTTTTGCGATGGAAATGATAAAATTTTTGACCTTAAAAAGATAGGTCAATTGCATAAAATTATGACATCAATCAAATTTTAGCGCTTTGTTGGTTATTTTTTGTCAGAGATTGTATTTTTATTAGCTTATTCCATCTAGCATGGTTGTCTTTTCGCGGGTAGCTCACTAGTATCCGCTTTTATTTTATACAGGCAAATAGAGTGCGAACTAGTTTTTTACCCGTTTTCCTTTTCAGTGTATTTTTAGCTGCATGTGATAGCCAAAGTATAGAAGAGGGGAGCACAAGTACAAGTTGTGAGAACAATAGTCATTGTTATTACCCTAATAATGCAGAAGTTTGGCTGAGCAACCCAGCTGTCAGCCCTGAGTTGCCTTTTGCAATCAACCTAAAGCTGCCGAAAGATGCTAAAAACCTCTCTGCTAAACTTGAAGGTGTCACTATGTATATGGGTTTTATTCCACTACAGTTTAATCAGAAAGGGCAAGTTTGGGTTGCTGATACTATGGTTGGCGCATGCTCTGAGCCTGTAATGACCTGGAAAATGATGCTCACTTATACTACTGGTGACAATCAACCACAAACTTTGCTTTATTATTTCGATTCACTGCAAACTCGATAACATCTTCCATTATTATTGTTGATCACAGCTTTTGATTATTTAAAAGCTGTGATTGTCGTCATCCCTACGTCATCTTTTTCTACTTTAATGTTCTTTATTAGCCGTATCTTTATACGGTATTACAAATTGACGGAACAAAAACAAAAATTCTTCCTCTAATACACTGTTTAACGGGCTAACTTTGTCTATTTAGTTAATTTAAGTGAATAACTATGGTTAGCAGTCTTACCAAGCTTTTACGGTTTTTATAACGTTGTGTGATCAACTTGTAAAAATTTCATTTGTAGCACTAATTGGGCTTTAGTTACACTTGATTACAAAGTGCGTGCAATTGATTTCAATCGTGTTTTTTTTGCTACTTAATAATGTTACCTTGCTGATATAAAGGTGTTTTTTTCTGTTAACATTGATACATCGTGAAACCTTATTACCCAAAATGGATACGCCATTTCGGGGTTGTTTTTTCTTTAACCTGTCATTCAGTTTTCGTTCAGTTAACTGAGCCTAAGTTGCCCTCCGCTGACTCGTGATTCTAATAATAACGAGCGCTACCTAACTAAAGGTAAATTTCCAACAAGTAGGGTTTTCACATGAAAAAATCAATTCTTGGTTTAGCTGTTGTTTCAGCAATCCCAATGTTCTCAAGCATGCAAGTTTTAGCTGCTGATGATGCAGCAGAGTCTATTGAAAAAATTCAAGTTACAGGTTCTCGCATTAAGCGTACCGATATGGAGACGTCTAGTCCTGTAACTTTAATTGGTGCAGATGACATCAAAGCAATGGGTGCATCAAGCATCGATGGCGTTCTACAAAAAATGACTGCAGCAAGCGGTGCGATGACTAACCCTGCTGTTAACAACGGTTCAGGCGGTAACGCACGTGTTGACCTACGTGGTTTAGGCGCACAACGTACTCTAGTACTAGTAAATGGTCGTCGTATGATCAACTCTGGTACTGGCGCAGCATCTACTGTTGACTTAAACACAATCCCAGTATCAATGATCAAGCAAGTTGAAGTACTAAAAGACGGCGCATCTGCTGTATATGGTACTGACGCGGTAGCTGGTGTTGTTAACATCATCTTAAAAGACGACTTCGAAGGTCTAGACATGAACCTTAACGGTGCTATCACTGGTGAAGGCGATGCAGACGAAACGTCTTTCGATATCACAATGGGTTCAAGCTTTGACCGTGGTAACGTTGTAATTGGTTTACAATACACAGACCGTGGTGATGCTTCTCAAGCAGACCGTGATTTCTCTGATTGTCCAATCGAAGAAGATTACGAAAACGGTAGCTTCTACTGTGGTGGTTCTTCTTACACGCCTTTCGGTCACGTTTGGGCTGAAAATGCAAGCTTACAAGGTCAAGCAGACGGCGAGTGGCACGATTTCACTTCAGCTGGTGATGCTTACAACTACTCAGCAACAAGCTACCTTTACACGCCAATGCGTCGTTTAAACCTAACAGGTATTGGCCATTTTGACGTAACTGATGAAACGCGTTTAGTTTCTGAGTTCACTTACTCTAAGCGTTGGTCAACTCAACAAATGGCTCCACAGCCAGTATGGTTTGACTTCACTTACGATGCAGCAACTATGGGTGACTCACTTCTTTCTCACGGTGTAGCTGACGGTGAAGACATCTCTTACGGTCGTCGTATGACTGATGTTGGTCCTCGTGGTTATGAGCAAGTTGTTGATACTGTACGTGCAGTAATCGGTCTTGACGGTGCATTCGACAACGGTTGGGGCTGGGATACTTCAGTAGTATTCGGTCGTAACGACTCAGTTGACCGTGCAACTAACCTACTTAACATGGGTTCAATCCAAGACGCAATCGAAGAGGGTACTTTCAACCCACTTAACCAAGCTGATTGGTCAGGTAGCAACCTTGCACAGTACAACTACACTGAAAACAACTCAGGTGGTAGCCAATTATTAGTTCTTTCTGCTGGCCTTAACGGTGAAGTAATGGAACTTCCTGCAGGTTACGTTGGTTTCGCTGCTGGTATCGAGCGTCGTGAAGAAAAAGCATGGTACGTTCCAGATTCACTAACTTCACAAGGTCTTGCAAATGACCCACGTGTTGAACCAACTGGTGGTCGTTTTGACGTAAACGAAGCTTACGTTGAATTCGCTGTTCCACTTCTAGCTGACGCACCATTTGCTCAAATGGTTGACTTAAGCGCTGCTGTTCGTGCATTCGATTACAGCACATTTGGTTCAGATGAGACTTGGAAACTAGGTCTAACTTGGCGTGTAAACGACGAACTAATGCTACGTGCTGTTCGTTCAACTGCATTCCGTGCTCCTACAGTATCTGAGCTTTACCAAGGTAAATCACCTTCATTCGAACAAGTTAACTTCCCTGGTGCACAAGACCAAGCTGAAGTAACTGTTGGTGGTAACGACCAATTAACGCCAGAGCTTGCTGATACAGTAACTGCTGGTTTCGTATACGCTCCAGAGTGGTTCGACGGTTTCTCAATGACTGTTGACTACTACGAAATCGAAATTGAAAACTCAATTTCAAGCGTAAACAACCAGTACATCGTTGAAAACTGTCTTGATGCTTCTACTGGCGCATACAAGAACCAAGATACTGCTTTATGTCAGTCTTCTGCAATCAACTTCAACCAAAGCACTGGTCGCATTAGCTTCAACAACCAATTACAAAACATTGGTAATGAATCTACTAAAGGTTACGACGTAAACTTCAAGTATGCATTTGAAGCTGCAGGTCTTAACTGGCGCACAGGTCTTGATGTAACAATCCTTGATGAGTACATCGTTGATTCAGGCACAAGCACAATCGATTACACAGGTCTTGTAACTTCAGGTATCGGTAGCTACGCGAAAGTTAAGTCTAACTTCACTCTTAACGCGTCTGGCGACAACTGGGATGCACAATACCAAGCACGTATGATCGACGGCCTAGACAGCTACGCATGTCTTGCTGACGACAGCGAGTGTCTAGTACCAAGCGTTGGTACTGTTGTATACCACGACATCAGCGGTTCATACATCCTGAACGACACAGTGTCATTCTCTGCAGGTGTTAACAACTTATTCGATAAGCAAGCACCTTACTACTCAGGTAACAATGACTCAAACACTGACCCGTACACATACGATGTACTAGGTCGTCGTTTCTTCGCTGGTATGAACATCAAGTTCTAATCTAGTTTGAAATGATTACTAAGGCCCAGTTTTTACTGGGCCTTTTTTATTGTCTGAAAGCCTATCAACGCGTAAACTATAGAGGTACTTTTAACAAGCGAGGTGATATTGCTTAAACAAGACGAAAACTTATCTTTTATTATTGAGCCTGAGCTTAAACCACGCACAGAGCAACGACTCGACCTGTATTTCTCCATTCCGAATGAAATGAGTGTTAACCCACAAACACTGAGCGAAGAATCATTCTTTAATAATAACTTTAAATCGCACCTTGCGTATAACGCTAACAACATTCACTTACCCTTAGTGAGAAGCCGCTTTGTTAGTAAAAACAAAGGTGAACAGCAAGATTATCGTCAAAACTTAAACCTATATTGCTATCAAGTTCGACTCGCGCTGAATGCCGATATTAAAGACACCCTAAAGCACCAAGAAGCTGAAGAGTTTTACCCTGCAGCCATTGAGTTGTGCGAGCAAACCAAAGGTTTGTTAAAAAAACTAAGACGCTACACCCCAGATGACGAAAAGCTACTGCCATTTTATAAAAACGCTGATAACTACTTAAGCTGGCATGTAGAGCAGTCATTTTTAAAACTACTTGATGAAGGGCCGCGCAGTAGTGATTTTGCAAAAGAGCGCAGTGAGCTATTAGAGTTTTGCAAAAATGAAAACAGTTACCGTGAAGAGCAAGAATATAACTCGCAATCGACACTTGAAGATGCCAACCGTATCACCAACAAAATGCGCCTATTACAACGTTTGATTGAGCATGGAGTGGTGCTTACACGTAGCACGCGTCACTTAAACAGTTATTTAAAACGTATGGTAAAGGGCACGGTGACCGCTGTGATCATGGCCTTTGTGATGTTGGTTGTGTTAAATGCTCGTTCAAACTTTACCGAAGTAACAGCGACGTTGATTTTGATCTTGGGTGTTATTTATGGTCTTCGTGAAATATTTAAAGAAGACATAACACGGGTGATTTGGCGAGCTATCGTACGAGGGCGACCTAAATGGCGCTTTCAATTTAAAAACAGCATAACCAAAGACAAAATTGCCAGCCAATACATTTGGCTTGAATACACCAGTTTTAAACGCCTGCCTAAAGCGGTAAGAAGAATTTTTTCAAAGCGCCGCCATCAAAATAAACAGGCTGCTCAGTGGCTGCATTTTGCAAGCGAAACACAAGTTAACGCTAAAGAGTTTTTACCTGGCTACGATACCTTGCAACAAACCATGCAATTTAGCTTGGCACCGTTTGCTCGTTATTTAAAGCGGGGTGAAGGTAAGCTCTATCATCTAGATAGCAATAAAATCTCTAAGAAAGCCGTAGAGAGGCGTTATCAGTTAAATGTAGTATTAGTGTTTACACAAAGCGAAGATGAAACTTTGTATCAGCGCTACAAGATTACGTTAAATCGCAGCAAAATTGTTAATATTGAGCGTATTTACTCACAAACTGACATTCTGAAAGATGAAAGATGAAAGATGAAAGATGAAAGATGAAAGGGTGGCCTTGGCCACCCATTTCGGTTTATTTAGCGTCTAAACCTGTTTTGCTGTAAAGCGACACTTTGTCTGATACTAGCGTAATTTCGATGTTTTTATCTTTGTTACCCCAGATACAGTTAGTGTGCAGTGTCTTTTCTTCACACTTATCCGCTGAACCTAAAATAGCTTCAACCTCAGTTTTATCCATGCCAATTTCAATTTTTTCGTAGTTCTCTAAATTTACTTTTGAGCAACCTGCTAAAGTAAGTACCGCAGCCGCTGCTGCAATTGCCATATATTTTTTCATAATTGTATCCATTAATGGTTGTAGCGTCTTATTTGCACGATCATCCCCATACGTGGGTGATCAAAATAATGTATCTCGTTACTAATCACACGTTTAAATTGTGAAAAACGAGCTTTTTCGTAATCACCTGTTTCTAAGCGCTGACTAATATCAAAATCTGCGTTTATAAATAGGTAGTGACGAACATAAATCTTCATTAAACCGTCTAATTCCCACTCAGGCACATTTTTCACCAGATCGGGAATGTAGCGCTCAGTAGGGCCGACTAAACTAATAAAATCGTTGTTTTCTTCTACTGGACTTGCGTGTTTTGCTAAGTGATCGCCGGCAAAGAGGCGGATGCTAGGTGCTCTTTTTTCACTCATTTCAGGAAAGCGCCAGCCCGTGTGTAAAATAGGGGTTAAGCCTTTTCTATCAAGCTGATTTTTTTGCTCAACAAACTGTAATTGTTCTGGCGCCATTAAATAAATGTCGTCAGTGTCTTCACGGGTTTCAACAACGGGGGTCACAGGCAGTTGACTATAGCTAGCTAAAAAATCAACACTGTCATCACACACGTTTGAGTGAGGATTGCTATTGACTAAAGAATCTGTGAAAGAATCACTGCGAAAGCGGCTATCACCTTCAATACACGCTTGCTTCGCTTGTGCTGTGTATGCAGGAGATAATAGATCTTTGCTACGCTTAGCCCTTATTTCATCGTGTTTTAGGCTGAAATCTTCCTGTAAGTAGGGGGCTGGGCGCTGTTTATAAATAAGAACTTCTATTTCGAACCAACGTGTTGCAAATGACGAGCTTGTAAATAAGCAACAAAGCAGTAGTAAACTATTTCTAAACAACATTAATGGCTAACCTTTTTTTCGAAATCTGCAATCATTGCAGTGACCATTTTTAAGCGTTCGCGAGCGTTGGCTTCGCTAATTGCAAAGCGCAGTTTATTTGCGCCATCCATTTTATACACCTGCGGTGCACTTTGTATCAAACCTATAATGAAGCTAGGGTTAACCTTTGTATGCTGGCTAAACTCAAAATAACCGCCTTTCGGGTTTGCTTCAATCTTCTTAATGCCAATATTACTTGCTTGCAGTTTTAATTGCTGCAAACTGAATAAGTTTTTCGTGGCGTCAGGCAGTAGACCAAAACGGTCAATCAGCTCTACCTGTAACTCGTCCATATCATTGAGGTTAGCACAGCTTGCAATGCGTTTATAGATACCTAAACGTACGTTTACATCATGAATATAATCATCAGGTAATAACGCAGGCAGCTTTAAGTCCACTTCAGTTTGTTGACCGAGTAGGTTCTCAAGGGTTGGCTCTTTACCTTCTTTGAGGGAGTTAACCGCTTGCTCAAGCATTTCCATATACAAACTAAAACCAATGGTTTGCATTTGACCTGATTGGTCGTCACCAAGCAGCTCACCGGCACCACGAATTTCTAAATCATGAGTTGCGAGCGCAAAACCTGCACCCAAGTCTTCCAGTGATTCAATCGCTTCAAGGCGTTTAACCGCATCTTTACTAAGTGATTTAGGGTTACCAGTCAGAAGGTAGGCATACGCTTGGTGATGGCTACGACCAACACGACCACGTAACTGATGTAGTTGTGCCAGACCGAGCTTATCTGCTCTATCCATAATAATGGTGTTGGCAGTGGGTACATCGATACCGGTTTCGATAATAGTGGTACACACAATCACGTTATATTTTTGGTGATAAAAATCACTCATGATTTGTTCAAGCTCGCGTTCTCGCATTTGACCATGTGCGGTTGTTACGCTGGCTTCAGGTACCCATTCACTGATTTCTTCTGCAACTCGGTCTATGGTTTCAACATTATTATGTAAGAAATACACCTGACCTCCGCGTTTAATCTCACGCAGAATTGCTTCGCGAATTAGTTCTGCATCTCTTTGTCTAACAAAGGTTTTAACTGCTAAACGTTTCGCAGGCGGTGTGGCTATGATTGATAAGTCACGCATGCCACTCATTGCCATGTTTAATGTACGTGGGATAGGGGTCGCAGTGAGCGTTAAAATATCGACATCGGCACGTAATGCTTTGATTTTTTCTTTTTGGCGCACCCCAAAACGGTGCTCTTCGTCAACAATCAATAAGCCCAAATCTTTAAATTGAATATCTTGTTGAATAAGCTTGTGAGTACCAATCACGATATCTAATTTACCCTCAGCCATTTTATCTAGGGTGTCTTTTTGCTCTTTGGTTGAGTTAAAGCGCGACAAAACGCCAACCTCGATTGGTAAATCGGCAAAGCGGTCTTTAAAGTTTTCATAATGTTGCTGTGCAAGTAGTGTGGTTGGTACCAGTACCGCAACTTGCTTGTTATCATTCACGGCCACAAAGGCAGCGCGCATTGCCACTTCGGTTTTACCAAAGCCAACGTCACCACATACTAAACGGTCCATCGCTTGCTTACTTTGCATATCACCGAGCACAGATTCAATGGCGTTGCGTTGATCGTCAGTTTCTTCAAATGGGAAGCTGTCGCTAAACTGACGATAAGCACTGCCATCAAGCTTAAATTTATTGCCAGGCTTTGCTTGGCGTTTAGCGTAAATATCTAAAAGCTCAGCAGCAACATCACGAACTTTTTCAGCGGCACGTTTCTTGGCTTTTTCCCACGCATCGGAGCCTAATTTGTGGAGCGGGGCAGAGGCCTCTTCGCCACCTGAATAGCGGCTCAGCATATGTAACGCAGAAACGGGCACGTATAGTTTTGCCTCGTTAGCGTAGATTATCGTAACAAATTCAGTGATTACACCGGCTGCATCAATGGTTTCAAGGCCTTGATAGCGGCCTACACCGTGATCGAGGTGAACAATTGGTTGACCTTCACGTAGCTCAGCAAGGTTACGAATAAGCGCATCTTGGCTGGCTTCGTATTTATGTTTACGGCGTCGACGTTGCGAGACCTTAATGCCTAATAATTCTTGCTCTGTGATAATAGTTAAACGCGGCTTACCGTCTAGCACCACACTTTGCTCAAGTGGCGAAACTATTAGGCCAACATCACTCGAACTATTGGTAAAATCACTAAACGATTCAAATTCTTTAAGCTTTAAACCACTTGGCTTTAATAAGGTGAGTAATGATTCGCGGCGGCCATCCGATTCAACCGAGAGCAGCACGCGGCCTTTTTGTTTTTTCTCACTGGCAACATAGTCAATTAAACCTTGGTACGGTTCATGTAACTTATGATCAATACGAACATTTGGCAGCTCTTTACTAGCAAGGTTGGTGTGACCCGCTTTGGTGCCTAATTTTGCTTGCGATAAACGAATGCGCGCGTATTTACCAAATTCACCAAATAGCTCATTAACGCTTTGATACAGTTTAACAGGTTCAAGTAAAGGTCTGAGCGGATCAACACGGCGGTTTTCATAGCGTACATTCACATCATGCCAAAACTGATCAGCAGCATGCTCAATATCGCCAAAATGCATAAAGGTTGTATTGCTTGGTAAGTAATCGAAGATAGTTGCCAATTCATCAAAAAACAGTGGCATGTAATATTCGATACCGGCAGGCCAGGTTCCTTTAGTCACCTGCATATAAATTGAGTCTTGCTCAGAGCTTGCGCCAAATTGTTCACGGTAGTTGATACGAAAACGCTCAATGTCTGAGTCGTTGGTTGGGAATTCGTGAGCAGGCAGTAACTCAATTTTGTCGACCTTTTCATCTGAGCGCTGGCTTTCAACATCAAATAAGCGAATGCTGTCGAGCTCATCATCAAAAAAGTCTAAACGAAATGGGTGAGGGCTACCCATAGGGTATAAGTCAACGATAGAGCCGCGGATAGCGTATTCACCATGCTCCATCACTTGTTGTACATGTAAATAGCCCGCTTGTTCTAAGTTTTCACGCAATGTGTGGGTATCTAGGGTATCGCCCACTTTAAAGTTAAGGGTTGAACCATAAATAAACGAAGCAGGAGCAGTACGCAGCATCAAGGTCGACACTGGCACGATTAATACGCTTTGCTGTTCTTTTTTTAAGGTATTCAACGTGGCTAAGCGCGCCGAAATAATATCTTGATGGGGCGAAAAATGATCATAAGGGAGTGTTTCCCAGTCAGGGAAGACCATGACTGGGTTTTCAGGCAACAGAAATTCGAGTTCAGTTTCAAGGCGAAGGGCGCTTGGCGTATCTGGGGTGACAATCACAACCAGCTCGTTGTGTTGCTTTACACCTTCTGCGATGGCGATGCTAAGCCCGCTACCGGTCAGTTGTCCCCATTGAATCTTATCTTTTTCAGATTTTACCCAAGGCAATGCTGCCCATTGCGCAAACGCCATTTACTACTCCTTTAAACTGTTTTTACTGCTTAGTCTCGATAAATCTTGGTTAAGTCCTGATAGTGATCGATGCGACGATCACGAAGGTAAGGCCAAATTCGACGTATGTTTTCACTACGCGCTTGGTCTAATTCAACAACTAGTAATTGCTCATCGCTGTTGTTCGCTTCGGCTAAGATTTCACCTTGAGGGCCCGCGATAAACGAGTTCCCCCAGAACTGAATACCTTCACTTTGACCACTTGGATCACTTTCGTGACCAACACGGTTACAGCTGATCACAGGTACGCCGTTGGCAACTGCATGAGCGCGTTGCGAAATAACCCAGGCGTCTTTTTGACGTGTTTGCTCGTCTTTTTCATCACGCGGGTCCCAACCAATGGCTGTTGGGTAAATTAAAATTTCAGCACCGGCCATTGCCATTAAGCGTGCAGCCTCTGGGAACCATTGATCCCAACAAACTAACACGCCTAGTTTACCAACAGAGGTTTGAATAGGCTCAAAACCTAAATCACCCGGTGTGAAATAAAACTTCTCGTAAAAACCTGGATCATCAGGAATATGCATTTTACGGTATTTACCGGCAATGCTGCCGTCAGTTTCAAGTACCACAGCGGTATTGTGATAAAGTCCTGTAGCGCGCTTTTCGAATAATGATGACACGATCACCACATTAAGTTCTTTGGCAAGTGCACCTAAGGTGTCTGTGCTTGGACCCGGGATTGTTTCTGCTAAATCAAAAACGTCTACATCTTCGGTTTGACAAAAATACAAGCTACGGTGTAGCTCTTGAAGAACAATAAGCTTAGCGCCTTGGCTTGCTGCATCACGAATACCAGCAATTGATTTTGCCATATTGTCTTGAGCATTATCGGTGTTTGATTGCTGAACAAGAGCAACCTTTAAATGCGTTGGTTTAGTCATTGTTTGTTCCTGCTAAAAAGCCGCGCGGTAATTGCATTGTAATACAGTGTAAGCTGCCAAATTGGTGAATAATTGGCACACAATTAATACCCACAACAGTGTGATCTGGGTATGCTTTGGCAACCTGACCAAGCGCCAGTTGGTCGTTTTCGTCACCATAAATTGGCACTAAAACGGTTTTATTGATAATTAAATAATTAGCGTATGTGGCAGGTAATCTGTCACCATCTTCATCGAACACAGCTTTTGGCCAAGGTAAGGCAATCAGCGTGTAGTTTTCACCCTCTGCTGTTTTAAATGATTGCAGTTGCTTTTCCATTGCATCAAGGGCTGCAAAGTGCTCATCATCTTTATCGTCGCACTTAACATAAACAAGCGTATTGTTCGGGGCAAAACGTACCAGCGTATCAATATGGCTGTCGGTATCATCACCTGCAAGGTAACCGTGATCAACCCAAAGAAACGACGTAGCACCCAGTTGCTCGACCAGCGTTTGTTCTATATCTGCCTTTGTGAGTTCTGGGTTACGATTTGGGTTTAATAAGCACTCGCTGGTTGTAAGTAGCACGCCGTGTTCATTGATCTCGACGCCACCGCCTTCAAGAACCAGATCACTTTGCTGATAACCATTTTTAGGGCTCGCGACTTGATTTACAAGTACTTGATTAATTTGATTATCAAGATCACTTGCAAACTTATTGCCCCAACCATTAAAAATAAAATCCATTACTTTTAATTGAGTTGCGTCATCAATATTTGCACAGGTCAATGGGCCATGGTCACGTGCCCAAGTATCGTTACACGGTGTCACCACAAAGTGAATGCGATTAGCATCGACATCTGCATTTGCAAGTAAAGCTGCGATATGTGCTTTGAGAGCATTATCATGAGCTACAATCACAACATCTTGTTGTTGGCTTATTGCTTGGCAAAGTGCTACATACACAGGCTCAACAGCGGTTAAATTTGCTGCCCAATCTGTGTCTTGATGAGGCCAAGTGAGCATAACGGCATCTTGCTCAGCCCATTCAGGTAAAAGTCTAAATTTCATGAAGGTATTAAACAAACTAAGGTGGGGCTAGTTTAGCATTTTAGCCATAGATGTCAGCTTTTTGTGCGCGATAAAGCGTGATTTTTAACTGTCTTGCTGATTGTTTTCTTGCTGACGTTTTTTAAGTTGGCGTGTTTGTGCGTGCAGGGCTGCTCTTACGACTAAATCTTGGTCAGCATCGCGAATGGCAGTAAACAATAATGTGTATTGGTATTTATCATCATCACATTTTTCAATAGCCACTAATTCGGTATAGCAATAAATGGCAGATGCTTCGTGCTGCAAGAACAACTTAGTACGAAATGTTTGCCCTAATTCATACACATCAGCTGAGGTAAGTTTTACACCACCACCGCCATAACTATCGCAATAGTTTGCGTTATCGTCAGGCTGCTCTGAGGCTAAGATGTGGCTCATGATTAAATCAATTTTACGAGACTGCGCCTGTAAAAAGGCCGCCAGTTCTTGTGCAACATCACCTAGGTTACGCAGTGGTCGTAAGCTTGTTTGTTCAAGTTCGTTTACTTCGTTGGCAAGTTTAAATAGGGCAGGGATATCCGCTTCAAGTTCAGCATTGGTTTTTGGCACAGCACTTGGTTCAACCGCATATAAATTGACACGGTTGCTCTCGTTGATTTGAAAATACTGTTCAAATTCGGCTAATTTTTGATTATTCATGCTGTACTCCACACATCTTTCCTTAATACTAGCGTTCGAAGCAGTAAATTGCTAGTAATCAAATAATCAAAAAAAAGGGCAAACTCATTGTTTGCCCTTCATTTTTTACAGGTTACCCTCTTGGGTTTTGACATGTTCTTGTTGATGATGTTCTGCTATCTCATCAGCAAGCTCTTGTCTTGAACGTTTTTCAGTTAACTTACGCGCCGTTAACCAATAAAAGAACAGCGGCACAAAGAATACAGCAAGGAATGTCGCGGCCATCATACCGCCCATTACACCGGTACCAACACTATGACGGGCACCCGCACCTGCGCCAGAGCTAAGTACTAAAGGCACTACGCCTAAAATGAATGCAAGCGAAGTCATAATGATTGGTCGAAAACGTAAACGTGCAGCCTCAAGTGCAGCCGTACTTGCGCTCCAGCCTTGTTGATGTTTCATCAAGGCGTATTCAACAATAAGAATCGCGTTCTTACTGGCAAGACCAAGTAGTGTTACCAGACCAATTTGGAAGTACACATCGTTTGTCATGCCAACAACCCAAACCGCTATAAGCGCACCAAAGGTACCAAATGGCAGGGCAAGCATCACAGACAGTGGTAGTGACCAACGCTCATATAGCGCTGCTAGAATCAAAAATACCATGATCACAGCAAGGCCTAAGGCAATTCCTGTGGTGCCTGAACTGCGTTTCTCTTGGAATGCAGAGCCTGTCCACTCGTAGGTCATATTAGGTGGTAATACTGCTTGTGCAATACGTTCAACTTCAGCAATAGCTTGACCTGAGCTGTAACCCGGCGCTGCATTACCCATCAGTTTAACAGCAGGTAAGTTGTTATAACGATTTAGGTTTTCTGGGCCACGGCTATACTCGATAGTGGTAAAGGCTGAAAGCGGCACCATAGTACCTTGGTTGTTTTTAACATAGATACGGCCAATGTCATCAGGCTTCATTCTAAATTCAGCGTCTGCAGACATTAGTACTTGCCATGCGCGACCAAATTTATTGAAGTCGTTAACGTAATAAGTCCCTAAGTTACCTGCAAGAGCAGTGAACGCATCATCAATTTCGACACCCATGGCACGTGCTTGTTCACGGTCAACATCAACACGTAGCTGAGGTGCATCAGGGCGCCAAAGTGTTTGCAGGCCACTGATAATAGGGCTCTTTTGTGCTTCAGCTGTCATCAACTGCATTGCATGTTGAAGTTTGTCTGGGTCGCTATCACCTTTATTTTGAATATAAAACTCAAAACCACCTGTGTTACCTAAACCAAAAATAGCCGGAGGATTAAAGGCAAGAACGAGCGCCTCTTTAATACCTGCTGTTTTCATGAAGAGCTCTTGCACCAGCGCCTTGGTATCAACTTCACGCTCATCCCAATGCTTTTGCGTCACGAATAAAGTTGCAGCGCTGTTTTTGTAGCCGCCACCAATAAAGTCAAAACCGGTAAACGCCACAACGTTTTCGTTCGCTGGGTTTGATTGCACGGCCTCAACAACTTGCTGCGTGACTTGCTCAGTGCGCTCAAGCGATGAACCGTCAGGTAAGAAGATTGCTGAGATGTAATAACCTTGGTCTTCATCTGGCACAAGTGAACCTGGGGTGTTTTGCCAAAGGCCTATTGTTGCTGCAATCATACCTGTCATTAAGATAAGACCTAACAGACCGCGGCGCACCATAAAGCCAACAGCACCGACATAACGGCCGGTGATCTTGGTAAACATGTCGTTAAACCATAAGAAGAAGCGGGCAGTTTGCTTGTGTTCTTGCTTTAAAATAAGTACACAAAGCGCAGGTGTCATGGTTAATGCAACGACACCCGATAAACTTACAGCAATCGAAATAGTAATAGCGAACTGGCGGAATAGCTCACCGGTTAAGCCACCTAAAAACGCAATTGGCACAAACACTGAACAAAGTACTAAAACAATGGCTACTACAGGGCCGCTTACTTCGCCCATCGCTTTAACAGCGGCGTCTCTGGCACCTAGGCCTTCTTCGTGCATGATACGCTCAACGTTTTCAAGTACCACGATGGCATCATCAACAACAATACCAATCGACAGCACCATACCGAATAAGGTGAGTGAGTTAATTGAGTAACCCAGCATATACATGCCGGCAAATGTGCCCAGTAGTGATACTGGCACTGCAAGGGTTGGAATAAGCGTTGCGCGCCAGTTTTGTAAGAATAAATACACCACTAAGAATACCAATACCATGGCTTCAAGTAGTGTTTTTACAACTTCACGGATTGATACTTCAACAAAGCGGGTTGTGTCGTATGACGTTAAATGAGCAAGGCCGGTAGGGAACTGGCTTTTCATTTCTTCAATAACACTGTTTACTTCTTCAGCTACATCAAGAGCGTTTGCTCCTGGTTGCAAGAAGATACCTAACAGTACCGCTTCTTTACCGTTAATCGTTCCTTTGAAGTTATAGTCTTTTGAGCCGAGCTCAACGCGGGCTACGTCTTTTAAGCGTAAGCTACTGCCGTCTGTGTTTGAACGAATAATGATATTTTCAAATTGCTCAGGCTCAGACAAACGCCCTTGTGCAGTTACACTGTAAACCAGCTCTTGAGGAGATTGTGTCGTAGGCGTCGCACCAATTTTACCTGCCGCGTATTGCGAGTTTTGTACGCGAATTGCTCCTGCAATTTCTTCAACAGTGACACCTAATTGGCTCATCACATCAGGGCGCAACCAAATACGCATTGCGTAATCTTTGGCACCAAAAATTTGTACACTGGTAGTGCCAGGAATGCGTTTAACACGGTCAAGTACGTTCATAGTGACATAGTTTGATGTCCATAAACTCGAACGTGTTCCATCTGGTGAGTAAAAGGCATGAACTTGTAAAAAGCTAGAAGAACCTTTTTGAACCACCACACCTTGGCGGCGTGTTTCTTCAGGTAAACGGGCTTCAACCTGTTTAACACGGTTGTTTACGTTTACAGCTGCTTGGTCAACATCAGTGCCAATTTCAAAAGTAACTTCGATGGTGGTTGAACCTGCACTGGTTGACGTTGAAGACATATACATCATGCCTTCAACACCGGTAATGGCATTTTCAATCGGTGTCGCAACCGTTTGCTCAAGCACATCGGCAGATGCACCCGGGTAGGCTGCGGTTACTTGTACAACCGGTGGGGCTATTTCAGGATATTGCGCCACAGGTAAGCTGCGCATCGCAGCGAGGCCGGCAAGCACAATAACAATAGATATAACAAACGCAAAAATGGGTCTGTCTATAAAGTAACGAGAAAACATAAGACTCCCTGTGCTTATTCTGCGTGGCTTGGGTTAGCGGCAGGTTGGCCAACATTGACTGGCATACCCGGGAAGAAAATACGTGCCATGCCATCAACAATAACTTGGTCGCCTTCTTTTAAACCACTGCGAATTAACCAAAAGTTTTGGTATTGCTCGTTTTCTGGTTTTTTGATCCATTCACCTACAGTAACAGGGGCAGGTAAAGCGACATCCATACCTTGCTCGTTTTTACTTACTACATAAACAAACTTACCAGTGCCGTTATCAAGTACTGCACGTTGCGGAACGATGAAAGCGTTTTTGCGTACTGCACCACTTAACTCAACGCGCACGAATTGGCCCGGGCGAAGTTGAAAATCAGGGTTAGGAATAATTGCCTGAAACTCACTGGTACCTGTGTTTGGATTAATACGCACATCAGAGAAGTTAACTTCACCGGTTTGTCCGTATAAAGAGCCGTCTTGAAGTTTAATTTGTGTTTTCCAGTGGCCTTGCTCAGGTAAAGTCAGTGAGCCATTTTTAACATCTTGACGCATTTGTAGTTGTTCGCGCTCAGATAAGCCAAAGCGAATACGAATAGGGTCGAACTGAGTCATTTGAGTCAGTAATAAATCTGGTCCAGAAACATAGGTTCCTTCAGAAACAAACTCACGTCCCATTACACCTGCTACAGGGGCTTTTACTTGCGCATATTCAAGGTTTAGTTGCGCTTCTTTTAAGGCAACTTTTGCAGCGGCTAAATCAGTTTTAGCAATATCATTGGCTGAGCTTGCGTTATCGTAATCACGTTGTGAAACAGACTTTTCGGCACGTAGTTTAGCTAATCGTTTAACGTCACGATCAGCTTGAACAAGCGCTGCTTTTGCACCATCAAGTGCTGCTTGCGCACGATCAACCGCAAGTTGATAAGGTTCTAGGTCAATTGTAAACAGTGATTGGCCTTGCTCTACACGCTGACCTTCTTCAAAGTTGCGTGATTCAAGAATACCGGTGACACGGGCACGAACTTCAACCTCTTTTGAACCAGACAACGTCGCTGGCAGCTCAATAGTGAAAGGGGCATCGTGTGTTTCCATTGTCATAGTCGCGACAGCAGCGGGGTGCATTTGACCCTGTTGTTGCTGTGGCGCTTCAGAACAACCTTGCAGTAGCAAAGGAGCAGAAACTAATAACAACGCAGATAATGATAATTTGGCAGGTGCGAAAGGCAGACGCATGTTTACTCCACAGTCCAATTGTTAAGTAGGTATGCATAAAAAATAGTCTATTAGCATGAAAGACGTCACTATGCATATTCATTTAGCGTTTAGTTTATACCCAAAAAAGAGAAAGGTACACCCTGTAGTTTACTTTTTTGTTAGGCGCAAAAAAACGCAAAACATTTTCGCTTTGCGTTGATATAACGGTTTAAATCGCTTCTTACTTTTGAGCCAGTAATAAGGCTAACTCTTCTAGGTTTTTAACAATGTAGTCTGGTTGCTTTGCCAATGGGTAAAGCGCTTTACCGGGCCTTGCGATAAACGCTGTTTGCATACCCGCTTGTTTAGCGCCTGCAACATCCCAGCCGTGCGCAGCAACCATTAAAGCTTCGTGTGGCGCTACATTTAATTGTTCAAGCAACCACTTGTAAGCGCGCAGATCGGGTTTATACACTTTAATATCTTCAACACTGTAACGGTGAGTAAAGTAATCTGTTAAGCCAGCATGTTGAAACTGCGCTTTTACACCGTTATTTGACGAATTTGTGAAGCTGACCAGTTTATAATCTTGCTTTAATTGCGCCAACGCTGGTTTAACATCAGTATGGGCAGGTAAAGATAAAAGCGGTGGCACAATCGCTTGCTTTGCTTGCTCTTTAGTTAAGGAAATTTGATTATTACTTGCCACCATCATCAGTGCAGCAACGCCGATGTCAGCAAAGTCATGATAATCATTAGACACCGTACTCACTAAGGAATGATGCAGCATGGTCGAAAACCAAAGCGGTAATAGCTGGGTATTGCCATCAAGCGCTTTAGCGACCGAGCCTTGCATTTGTTCAAGATCAAGCAAGGTTTCGTTGACATCAAACACAATTACTTTTGGTTTTGCTTGGTGTTGAGACTCTGCCATTGTGCCTCCTGAGTAAGTTAGGGTTACCAATAAAACTAGACTAAAAAATGCTTTTTTAAACATGGTTTAGTGCCTTAACAGCGTTAAGAACATCTAAAGGCTCTGCTCTTAGAGTGTAATCTTCATGAGCAAATGCAAATTGAATCACCCCTTTGCTATCAATAACATAGGTTGCTGGTAGTGGTAATTCGTAGCTTTCGTCACCATTGGCTTTTGGAATATCTAAACCAAGTTGATGGTAAACAGGGATCAAGCGTTCATCTAAGGTGAATACCAAGCCACACTTTTTAGCCAAAGAGTTAGACACATCAGAAAGCACCGTATAAGCCAGCTCGTTTTGCTGTTGGGTAGACAGTGATTCATCAGGTAACTGCGGCGAAACAGCAATTAACTGTGCATTTTGATCAGCAAACGCTTGTTGCATATTGTTAAGTGCGCGAAGCTCTAAGTTACAATACGGGCACCAGCCACCACGGTAAAAACTCAGCACAAGCGGGCCTTTCGCTAGCAATTCTGATGAGCTGATTTGTTTGCCCTTGCTGTCGGGTAATTCAAATGCTGGAAACTTATCACCAACTTTTAAAGCATGTTTACTTAATTGCTCTGCAATCAGTTTTTCAGTCGTGACATCCATCAAATTTAAGATATCAGCTGGGACATTGGCTTTCTTTTGCACTTCAAATGCGTCGATTTGGGTTTTTAAAGACATACATACTCCAATCATTTTTTACAATTTGTAGTAAGTATAGAGTTTTAAATTTTTATATATACAATGAAAAACTGAAATCTAAATTCGAAAATATTGAATCAAAGCCATGTACAGTTTATGTGATTTAGAAACCTTTATTGCCATAGTTGAAAACCAAGGTGTGGTTGCCGCTGCTAAAGCTCAGGGCCTTTCACCTGCGACGGTTAGTCATCGATTAAGTAAGTTAGAAAAAGCGTTAAGTACAGTATTGTTGTTTCGTGATAGTCGGCGAATACGCTTATCTCCAGCAGGAGAGCTGTTCTATCAACGAGCTGGTGCCATTTTAGAAGCTTTATATGATGCTGAGCATCAAATTGGCGCTCGGGGCTCAGCAGTGACAGGGCTTTTGCGAGTTACTATGCCGCCTTGGGTCTTTTCAAAATTTGTGATGCCTGAGCTTGGCCATTTTGAACAGCAATTTCCCGACTTAAAACTCGATTTTATGATTACAGATCAATTTGTGAATATTGTTGATGATGCCCAAGATGTGGCTATTCGAGTAGGTCAGTTGGCAGATTCAAACCTGCTTTCTCGTAAGCTTGTTAGTAACTCTCGTATTTTGTGCGCAGCACCGAGTTATATTGAAAAATATGGGCAACCTAAGTCGGTGGTTGATCTTAAAGACCATTACTGGGTGTGTTTGCCATGGCAGCGACAGCTTAAGTTTAACGAAGGCGGGCAAATAGTTAATTATAATGCGAGAACGCGTTTTACTGTATCTAACTCAGATAACATGACACAGGCGGCGATTGCAGGCCATGGCATAGCGATTAAATCTTATATTGCAATTAAAGATGATTTAGCCGAAGGACGGTTAATCGAAATACTCCCTAATAGCCTCGTAGATGCTGACGCACCAGTGTGGTTTTTAAAACCACAAAACAGCCTAGTGACGCGCAAAACAGAGGTTTTTTATGAGTTTATGAAATCTTTGTTTACCTAAGGTACAAAAACTTAACAAATGGCTTGTAATTAAACTGAAATCTCGTACCCTAAAGCAATAAAAATATAATAAAGGTGAGTTAAGGATGACAGATCAAACTGGGGTTATCACCGCTTTTACCGAGATATCGAGCAAGCTTAGGCGCTTTGTATCACGTATCGTCAGCCCTGATGATGTAGAAGATATTGTGCAAGAGACGTTTATAAAAAGTTATGAAGCTGATCTTAAGCAAAATATCGAATATACTCACAGTTACATGCTGAAAACGGCTAAGCATTTGGCGCTTAATCATATCGCTAAATGGGACAATAAATACAAAGAATCGTTAGATGAACAACAGCAGGTTGAGCATCACATGCGTTCAATGGCACTTGAAGATGAAGTGACTTCTAAAGAGCGTTTTTTGTTTTTTTGCCGAGTGACTAACGAATTAAGCCCTCAGGTTAAAAAATGTTTTATCTTAAAAAAAGTCTATGGCTTAAGCCAAAAGGAAATTGCAGCTAAAATGAGTCTTAGCGAAAGTACTGTTGAAAAACATATAGCCAAAGGCTTATTACATGTTCACCGAGCAATGAAATCACACGACGTACAACCACAGGCATTTACCCCAACCACAGAGTTCACTGCAAAAGAGGTGAACAAATGAGTAATGTTCATCCATTTTCATCAAAAGACATGATTCAAGAGCAGGCGAGTCAATGGATCAGTGCAATTGATCGTGGCCTATCTAAAGATGAAGTAAGCCAATTACATTTGTGGGCTCACCAAAGTGCGGCTCATCAAGAGGCATTATTTGAACTTGCGACCTTATGGGATGAAATGAGTGTACTTAACGAGTTAAGTAGCTTATTTCCTTATAAAGCACCGCAAAAACAACCTGCAGTGTTTGGTATGGCAACCGCTGCCAGCTTTTTAGTAGCGATGCTGCTTGGTTCTATCATGCTTATTTATTCAAGCTATTGGCAAAGTGAAGAAAACGATTACGCCAAATTTAGCAAAATTTACCGCACCAAAGTGGGTGAGCAAGCTGAATTTGTGCTACCAGACAGCACTATTGTTCAGCTTAATACCAATACTAAACTCGAAGTTGCCTACTCAGGCGATCGCCGGCAGTTGATTTTGAGCCGCGGTGAAGGGCGCTTCAATGTTGCCAAAGATCCGAGCCGTCCGTTTACGGTTATTGCTGGTGATAAATCATTTACTGCACTTGGTACAGTGTTTAATGTTCAGCGAAATACCGCTTCAGACTTAGAGCTAGTGGTGACTGAGGGCAAGGTGATGATTGCTGATCCGAGTACTCTGGTTGATGCTAGCGACTTTAATCGTTTAAAAGATGCCTCAGATAACAGTGCAGATATTAAAGCGCTTCGCGCTAATGTTGTTGTATCTGGTGAGAAAGCACTAATAAAACAAAGTAAAACAGAGCCAATTAAACAGTTATCGGTTGATGACGTACAACGTGATTTAGCATGGCAACAAGAAATGCTGATTTTTAATGGCGAGTCTTTAGGCGAAGCTCTACAAGAAGTAAGCCGTTATACTGCCACACGTTTTGAATTAAATGATCCAGAGCTTGCCTCATTAAAAGTGGCTGGTGTGTTTAAAACTGGCGACATTAAAGGTTTGCTTGATTCTTTACAGGCCAACTTAGGTGTAGAACATCAACGTTTAGGTGAACATCGTGTTAGCTTAACTATCGCTGCAAAAGGTTAGTTCTGTCTATGAGAATACGCCAATGTAATGATGTTAATTGTGCGCCACCTTCTCGTCACAAAAAATTAATTAAAAAAAAGTTAAATTTACATAGCGGATTTTTCTTCCTCACTTGTTTGTTTAAATTGCGCAGTAAGCAATTGCCGTTGTTACCTGCCTCTTTTGTTATTTATGGCCTCACAGCAGGCCAAGTAGCAATAGCGGCTGAAAAACAGATGCTGCAATTTGACATCAAAGCGCAACGAGCTGATTTGGCGTTAATCGAATTTGCAAAGCAAACCGAACAAACAGTCATTTTTTCTTTCGAATTAGCAAAGCAATATCAAGCGCAATCTGTGTTTGGCTTTTACACCAAACTTGATGCACTGAATGCGATGCTAGAAGGCACTGAGCTCGATGCGGTTGTTGATCAACAAGGCTTGCTGAGTATAAAACTCAAACAAGTAGATAGGATAGATAATAACATGATCAAAGTATCAGGGGTCAGCGCTGCAGTCGTGCCATTACTGCTTGCCGCCAATACGCAAGCGTTAGCAGAAGATCAATCAGCAGAACAAAACATCGAAAAAATTGCCGTTGTCGGTAGCCGTGTAGCAGGACGCTCGGTTGAAGATTTACCGGTTCCGGTTGATATTTTAAGTGCCGAAGCACTCGAGAATACAGGTCAAACAGAAGTAGGCCGTATGCTTCAGGCTATTGCACCGTCTTTTAACTTTTCAAGCTCGTCTATCAGTGATGGTACTGATGCACTTCGCCCTGCAACATTACGTGGCTTAGGGCCAGATCAAACCTTAGTTCTTATCAATGGTAAACGCCGCCACCAAGCGAGCCTTATTCACATTAATACGTCAGTAGGTCGTGGTACGGCGGGTACCGACATGAATGCTATTCCTGCTGCTGCAATCAAACGTATTGAAGTATTACGTGATGGTGCTGCTGCGCAATATGGTTCAGATGCCATTGCAGGTGTTATTAATATCGTATTAAAAGACGCTGAAGAGGGCGGTAAAGCAGCGATTAATTACGGTGAGTATTCAGAAGGCGATGGCGAAACTGTGACTGTTGATTTCAACAAAGGTTTTGCTTTAGGTGACGAAGGTTATTTAAATACCACAATCAACTACCGTGACCGTGCGCCTACAAACCGTGCTGGCCTTCATGGCTCATGTCAATTTTACGGCTGTACTGAACTTGATGATGGTACGCTATTAGCAGGCGACCCTCGTGAGTTAACGGCACCTCGTGATACGTTTAGAATTGGTGATGCAGATTCACAGCAATTTGCTCTAACCGTTAATACTGGCTATGAGCTTGCTGGTGGTGAGCTATATGGCTTTATCACTTATTCAAATCGTGAAAATGAATCAGCTGCGTTTTTCCGTCACAACGCAAATGCTAATGGTAACCCTGTATTACAAGATGGTGATGCAACCATTCCTATGGGTTTCTTACCAAAAATTAATACTGTAATTGATGACGTGTCTTATAACTTTGGTTATAAAAAATCGTTCGATAATGACTCAAGCATTGATTTATCGTACACCTACGGTGAAAACAGCATTGATTACACAACTAGTGACACTATCAATGGCTCTTACGCTAACTACCTTCGCTATGACCAAGGTTTAACGGCTGATGAAATTCGTGCCACTATTCCGCGTTCAGCATATGCATATGGCCTTGAATTATCACTGCAAACTCTAAACCTTGATTACACCAAAGATTACGACAACTTCTCATTAGCACTAGGTGCTGAGCTTCGTACTGATGAGTTCCGTATTCTTGAAGGTACCGAATACGCATACCGTGATTACGATACAGTTGATGGTGTGAGCATCTATTCTGGCTTGAATGGCGGGGTTGGTAGTGTTGACGCTGCAAGCGGCACGCAAGGTTTTGGTGGTTCAGATCCGGCATCATCAGTTGATGAGTCGCGCGATGTGATCTCATTCTATATGGATGCAGAAACCTATGTTATCGATGATGTAATTATTTCAGGTGCGGTACGTTACGATAACTACAAAGGTTTTGGTGACACAGTTAACTTTAAGTTAGCGGGTAACTGGTCTGTCACTGAAGATGTGTCTCTACGTGGTGCATTAAGCACAGGTTTTAGAGCACCTTCTATGCAACAACTTTACTTTAATAACGTAAGTACTCAGTTTGTTGTAGGCGATGACGGCAGCTTAGTGGCTGAGCAAGTAGGTACGTTCAGAAACGACAGTACTTTAGCGCAATCAATTGGTATTCCTAAGCTAAAAGAAGAGAAATCACAAAACCGTAGTTTAGGTATTGTGTATAACGTAACCGACAATATCAATTTAACCATTGATTACTACTCGATTGATATCGACGACCGTATCGTTATTTCTAACCGTTTAGGTAAAGGTTTATCAGATACGCTAGATGCTGCACTTGAAAGCTCAGGCGCAGGTGCGGGTCAGTTCTTCTTAAATGGTGCAGACACAGAAACAGAAGGTGTTGATTTAGTTGCCACATGGAACACAGAAGGTCTTGGCGGTACGCTAGATTTCACCTTTGCTGCTAACTTCACTAAAACAGATGTAGTTGATTTATTTACGCCATCAGGCAGTGGCCTTGAGACTATTCCGGTAGAAGATGTGTTTTCTGCCCAAGAAACATCAATTATTGAAGAATGGCAACCAGAAGACCGCATTAACTTAAGTGCGCTTTACCGTTTAGAAGATTGGACTGTAAACCTATCTCTAAACCGTTACGGCGAATACACAGTTGAAGATGGTGGCCGTCAAACATACGGTGCTGAAATCTTAACTGATGTTAAAGTTAACTACTTCTTTAACGAAAACCTGTCATTTAACATTGGTGCAAATAACTTATTTGATGTTTACCCAGATAAGAACACCATTGGTAATTCACGCTCGGGTACGATTGTTGATGCTAGCGGCAACACAATTGTTTCAAGCCCTGGTGTATTCACTTACTCACGTCGTTCAGCACCATTTGGTTTTAACGGTGCGTACTACTACGTAGGTGCAGAGTACAAGTTCTAAACTCCCTTTAGATTCCTTTATTATTTAACTTGCAAAGGGCCGTTAGGCCCTTTTTTAGTGCAGTCATAAAAACTTCACTTTTTTTATCAACATAAATCCCTAATAATATCTGGACTAGACCAGATTTAGGCGATATTAAAAATGAATGAATACTTACTGTTAACTCCTGGCCCATTAACAACATCGGATACTGTAAAACAAGCGATGTTAAAGGATTGGTGTACATGGGATGACGATTATAACTTAGGTGTTGTACAGGCTATTCGTAGCAAACTTGTAACTTTAGCCACTAAAAGCAATGACTATACGTGCACATTAATGCAGGGCAGTGGCACTGCGAGTGTAGAAAGTGCTTTAGGTAGTTTAGTCGCAAATGAGCATAAGTTATTGATAATAAACAATGGCGCGTATGGTAAACGGATGGCAGAAATTGCCCAGTATTTAGGCATTGACCATTGTGTTTTAAATTACACTGAAACTCAGCTACCAAACTGCGACGACATTGAAAAAACACTCTTGAGCGATGAAAAAATTAGTCATGTTGCAATGGTGCACTGCGAAACGACGACTGGCATGCTAAACCCAGCAAAGCAAGTTGGCGAACTATTATTACGCCATAACAAAGTGTATATTTTAGACGCTATGAGCAGCTTTGGTGGCGTACCGTTTGACTTAGCAGATTGGCACATTGATGTAATGATAAGCTCATCTAATAAGTGTATTCAAGGTGTTCCAGGTTTTGGTTTTGTTATTTGCAAACGTGACTTAATTGAAGACTCTCAGGGTGTTGCACGTTCGTTGTCACTTGATTTACATGCACAGTGGCAGTGTATGGAGAACAACCAAGGTAAATGGCGTTTCACATCTCCTACACATGTTGTACGCGCATTTCATCAAGCTCTTATTGAATTAGAACAAGAGGGTGGTATTGCAGCACGTCATAAGCGTTATAAAAACAATCAGCAACTCTTAGTGACTGCGATGAGAGATTTAGGTTTTGAAACACTCTTAGATGAGAGCTTACATTCACCGATTATCACCTCATTTTATTCTCCAACAGCAAATGGGTATGACTTTAAAGAGTTTTATTTGTTGCTTAAAAACCAAGGGTTTGTGATTTACCCAGGTAAGGTGTCAGATGCTGATTGCTTTAGAATTGGCAATATTGGTCATGTGTTCGAAAACGATATTACACGTTTAATTAAAGCAATATCAAACAGCAGATATTGGTTATAAAGAATGTTCACCCGTGTAAAGGCTTTGTTTAACAAAGCCTTTTTTCATTTATTGCCTTAGTGACCTTCGACAGTCATTTCAATGGCATTATGCAACCAATACTCAATATTGTAATCCACTAAACTTCCTAGTTCATCAAAGCGTTTACGAATAACTTTTAAACAGGGAGTACCACTATTTTTTTGCAATACCTGTGCTACATCGTCAGGAAGGACAGTCACACTAATTGCGCACTGCTCATTGACTACATTTGTTGCGTATTGATTTGCCATTATTTGTGTTATCGAGCCATTTAGGTTGTGCTCAGCAAGGCCATCAAAACGCGCAGCATCACAAAAAATATCTTCAAACATCACTAAGCGCTCATCAAGGCTGCGGGCACGTTGCAAATGGTGCAAAGTTGATGCAGAAAATTCTGCTTTTAAATCATGATTGCTAATTTCTTGATGGCTAATCACTTGGGTATCAGCAACAAAGCCTTGTTGTTTTGCCAGTTCATAAAAGTTTACTTTAGTGGCAGGGTTCCACTTAAGTTTTGTTGGCGTTACAAACCAACCACGGCGCGTTTGGCTATAGATCAATCCTTCAGCTTCTAAACGAAGTAGTGCCTCACGGACTGTAATACGGGTCGAGTTAAATTGTTCTTGTAACAAACGCTCAGAAGGGAGCTTGTCACCCGTGTTCAGAGTCCCTTCGCTTAGTAATTGATGTATGTAATTTCTGATTTGTTGATATAAAAGCATACCGTGCCTTTTTGCTAAATACAGCTTTAGCTTAACTGATAATAAAAGGATTTATAACGTTTGATTATGAAATTAAATAGTTATCTAAGTAATCTAGCCAAAAAGAAAGTGGTTCAATATGCATATTTGGATCTTTTGCACAGTCGTCAAGTTCTCTTAATTGTAAAATTTCTTCAAAATATGGCTGGGCTGCAAATTGATTAGCTTGTTGTAACGACAAAGGGCCACCTTGTTGTTGCAAGGTGAGTGTACTGGCAGGCGAAAGTGTTTGCTCATAACCAGCATTCTTTGCGACTAAATAGCGTTTAGCTTGAACATGTTGAGAAACCATGGCAACGACAGCAGCATTAAAGTTATTTTCTTTTAAAAAAATTGCGCCAAGCTCGCAGTGATTCACATATCCTTGCTTGGTCATCGTGAGATTTTGCTGCTGTGCGATTAAATGCCCAATATCATGTAAAAATGCAGCAACGACAGTATCAGCGCTTAATTTTTGCTGCAATGCAAGCCCAGCGCACTGGGCTGCATGAGAATACTGAGTACAAATTTCGTCATAGTGTTGGTAACCAAACTGCTCAAATAAATAACGGATCTGTGTAATTGTTGGTTGGTGTGTAATGGTCATCTTAAAAAAGCTCTACGATTTCATATCAACTTTTCCTGCGCTGCCTATGAAGCTGGCAAGATACGTATCTATTTGATTTACATGCGTGTTATTGTCTTCTGCTCGTTCTTTACGACGAATTGCATTACGAATTAGGTAAGCGCCGACAGTTCGAAAGGGCTCAACTACAAAGTTGTCTAATGCTTGATTTACAAGGCCACAGTGTTGCCAAACAGGTGCATTTTTTAAGATTAAAGCACACAGAATATTAGCCCCTAAAAAAGACTGTACGACGCCATTACCAGAATAACCCCCGGCGTAGATAACGTTTGCTTGATTATTCAAATGTCCAAAAAACGGGAAGCCAGTGACACTTCGGTCAGAAGGGCCTGTCCAAGTTCGATCAATTTCAAAATTATGGTTAGGGAAAAAGTGTGATAAAGAGTTATTTAATAGCGTTTGATAGCGACTCGGTTGCTCAAATTTATCACTCATTCTGTTTGCGAAGCTAAAATAATTTCCGCCTTTGCCTAGCATTAATCGACCATCAGTAGTGGTGCGGTAATAGTTTACAAAAATACGGGAGTCTATTATTGCAGCGCCATGATTGAGACTTAAATGCGCAAGGGTTTCAGGCATCGGTTTAGTAATTGCCATATCGCTTGAAACCAGCACGATATTGCGTTGAAACTGCGGTTTTAGGGTAGGGAGCCACGCATTAACGGCAAATACAAGATGATTAGCACAAATATTACCTTGGTTTGTTTCAACATTTAGAGGGGACTGTCCGCTATGTGCTTTGTACTGGCACTGTTCAATAATTTTAACGCCTAAACTTTCAGCGACCTGTTTTAAACCACGAACTAATTTTGCCGGCTGAATACTACCACCATGAGGTGAATAATGACCGCTAATATTGGCGGCTGACCCTGTATTGATGAGTGTTTGAGTATCACAGTGTTGCCACGCATTAAGATTATTATCCTCAAGCATTTTTATTGCGGGGGTTAACAAGTGCTTTTGTGCTTCATTTGAGGCGGTGTAATAACAGCCATCAATTCGACAATCGCAGTCGATACCGTGCTGACGAACAAACTCTGCAATTTGATGAACCGCTGACTCAGACTCTTTGACTAAAAACAGTGCCTTTTCGAGACCAACTAACTTACTTAAACTGGGCAGCTTAGTTGACCAAGTTAACATTGCACCGCCATTTCTCCCTGATGCGCCTTGCCCGCAAAAGCCTTTTTCAATGATGGTAACTTTTAAATTAGCTTGTTGCTGCTTGAGTTTGATAGCAGTCCAAAGACCCGTAAAGCCACCACCTATGATACATACATCGCAATGGTGCTTCGTAGGTAATGCAAGAGGAAGCGCATTGGCTTCCTCTTGCATTGCGTTATCAAACCAAAAAGGTTGAAACTGCATTATGGGCGCTCCCCTCGGCTTAGTTTGGCATCAATCTGCATTAAAACAGTTTCAATATCAGCCAGCGAGTCAACCACGAAATGCGCACCTGCAGAGTACAAGCTTTGGTAAGCTTGACGTGTCAGTTGCTGCTTTTGTTCAGCACTACAAGCTTGCCACTCTTGTTCTGTTAAGCCGACAGCATTACCGCTTAATGCGAGGCCAATTGTCCACATGCCGGCATTCAAACCTTCTTCGATGCCGGGGGCAGAATCATCAATTTTGATACAGTTAGCGACTTTTTTAATGCCTAAAGCATTTACATTTTCAAGAGCCATCCAAGGGCCAGGGCGAGAACCGGCTTTAAGGTCGTCACTTGCTACCCAATGATCTGGTTGATAGCCATAGTCTGCAGCGGCACTGACTAACACTTCCATAACTTGGCGAGGATAGCCCGAACAACTGCCTACTTTGATGTTTTGCTGTTTTAAGCGATTGATCACTTCAAGCGCACCAGGAATAGGCATTGCTCTGTCTGCTACTTTTGCCTTTTGCAATGGCATGAAAGTTTGATAGATGTGATCAATATCTGAGTCTGACATTGCTCGGCCAAACTGTGAGTGCCAGCGTGAAGCAACTGACTCCAATTTTCCAAGTGTGGCAATGTGATCCCATTTTCCCATACCCATTGGAATACGCGCTTCTGCAAGTGAAATCTCAAAGTCATAAGCTTGTTTAAATGCTTCAACAAAAATGGTGGTAGGGGCAACTGAGCCATAATCCACGACAGTTCCAGCCCAATCTAAAATGATAGCTTCTATGTTTTTCATAAGATTCTCTTTTAATTGTTTCAGGTAACAACCTGTTTTGAGTGATGAGTTCGAATAGGGGATAAACGTACTGTGAAATAACACAGTGAACATGAAACTAAAGCGGCGGCTACAATGCCAACTAAGTAACAAGCATTAATAAAGAAGTTAAGCCAACTGAGCTCAGGCATAGCAAACGTTCTGTACAGTAAGATACTGACAGAGCCAAGATAGCCAGCAGAATCAGCAAGATAGATTAAAAAACCAGCATTAGCGACGGAGCCAACGGCTGAAATCATTCGGTCAAATAGAAAACAGTTATACGGGATGTAACTGATATAGAGACCTGAACCAAGTAATACCATCCACGCTTTTGCGGATATCAAGTTAGCTTCAAAAGCAAAGGTACTCGATAATAACAAAGCGGCACCGAATAAAATAAAGCCGTGATTGACATAAAATGCGGTTTTGTTGTTTTTTACCAAAACCATCGCACCTAATGCGATAAGGACAATAAATGACATTCTGATCCCCGCGTAGGCGAAAATGGCAGGTTCTTCACCATGGCCAAGAGCTTGCCAAATTTCAGCTGCAAAATTGTCACGGAAATCACGGAAACCAGTAAACAGCATAAAGCTTAAAATGAGGCAGCTAATACCAAACCAATATTGTTTAAAAAATTGCCAACGTGCTTTGCCATCCATAGGTAAGCGTTTTTGTCTTGCTTGTTCGTCCTCTGCTGTTGGTTCTGGAATGAGGGTTAAGCATTTAACACTAAACAATAGCAGCGGGAAAAATAGCGCACCTGTCGCTGCAGGCATCCATAGCTCAGGTACATTTAGTGTATCAATAAGCCATTTGCCTACACTGCGAACAAGGCCTGATGCCAATATAAATGTGACACTCAAAATTGCGCCTAGAATTTCACTGGTTTTTCTTCCTTCAAGAAAGCTAAAAACAAGTCCCCAAATCATGCCTAGTGAGAGGCCATTAAAAAATAGCCAAATAACATTTAACCCAATCGGAGTGATAGCAAATAACACCAGCGATATTTCTGCAGCGGCAATAAGGCCAATAATTGTTAAACCTCGTTGCTGATGCTGCATCTCTGAAATAACTTTTATGCCAATAAATTTAGCGCATAAATAGCCAAAAACTTGCGCCAAAATCAGTGCAATTTTAAAGCTTACCTGCCAACTCGGATCGTCGAATTCAGTGTAACTATTTGCAGTGAATGGCTTACGAAATGCGTACATAGAAAAGTAAGTGAGAAATGCAGCACTGGCTGCAAATAACACAAAACCGGTTCCTTGGGCACGTTTAAGCCAATTAGGGTGTGAAAACATTAGGTATCCTTTGCGGGGCAATGGCCCCGCATACAACTCAAAGACTGATTAGAACTGATAATTAAAGCCAACCATGCCGCGTACACCGTAGTACTCTACTTGTAGAGGACGGCTTTCATCGCCTAGGTAGTATTTAAGAGGCTCGTTGGTTAAGTTATTCAGTTCGAGGTAGACTAATGCGTTTTCGTTAAGCTGATATGACGTCGTAAAATCAACGCTTGTATTGTCGCCATAATAGCTGTCAAATTGTTTGCTGCTGCCATGCTCTTCAATGTATTCACCTTTGAAGTTAACGGCTAATCGAGCTGCAAAATGTGTGTTATCGTAATACACCGTAAAGTTGTAGAGACTATCTGCTTGGCGAGGAATTGAGACTTTGTCTGCGCGACCAGGAATCGTCATTTCTGAATCCATGAAGGTCGCATTAGCCATGATGCCAAAGTTATCTAGTTCAGGTGTAATAAAACCTAAATCACGATTAAACGCCACCTCGAGGCCTGCAAGCCATGCGCTATCGCCATTTTCAGGGCGAATAATATTAACCCCAGTGTTATTGCCGAACTCTCCTATAGAGCTACTTTGAAAAATAGGATCGGTAATATCTTTATAAAATACCCCCAGAGAAACTAACCCTAAGCGGTCAAAGAAGTATTCAGCCATTAAGTCGACATTATTTGAATAAGTCGGCTCTAAATTTGGGTTACCAGAAGTTAATTCGTTGTCTGCTTCTAAGTAAGTCGCCCCTGGAGTTAATGAGCCAAAGTCAGGACGAGCAAAAGAGCGAGTTAATGCGAGTCGATAATTGGTTTGGCTGTTAGGGTGGTAGGTTAAATGCAATGCAGGTAACACAGACAAGTAGTCATTGTTTGCTTTAACGCTTTCGACTTTATCTTCATCTGCAAGGTAAATATAACCGTCAACTTCGGTGTCTGTTTGAGTTAAACGAAGACCTGTTAGCATTTCCCAATTAGCGTTAATGGTATATGTTGCCATACCATATAAAGATGCATGTTGTTCATTAACATCAAAGTTTCTGCCAAGCGCTCCACCATTTTCGATTAAAGCAGATTCACTCTTATCAAGGACAAACTTGCCTTTATTGTTATTCCAAAAATTTGCTAAGTCATCAGTACTTGCAACTTGCGAAAACTGACTTTGATAATCGTAAGAAAGCTCGCTTAAATAGTCACTTCGGCCCGGTTGGTCCGCTAATGTAAAATCACTCAGAGTAGGGGCTGCGCCATAGTTTTCAGTATCCCATGCATAAAATTCATCGCTGAACCTAGCAACGCGTTCTTTATCGCGATATTTTGCACCTACTTTAACAATAAGGTCGCTATTGAGCTGCCACTCAAAGTCTAAAGCGGCAACAATTTTATCTTTTTCATTCACCTTAATTTTATATAGTTCGACCCACGATAAGCCCATTTGGCTTGGATCAAACGAAAAGCCACTTGGTAGATGAGTGCTGATTTGGTCCCATGGATCTGAGCCACCATCAATCGTGTTATAAGCGTAGTTTTTGCCTGTATCTCTGTCTTCAAGGCCTTCGTAACCGACATTTTTTTGGTCAAATCGAACTACAAAATAACTGTTATCTTCGCTGTTAGGCGTGTTGCCATACCTAAATTCGTTTTCATAGCTAGATAAAGACCAATTTAATGTTTTGTCGTAACCAAAGAAATGCTCACCAGCAAACTCAAAGCCAGTCATTTCTGTTATGAGCTCATTTCTTATATGTTGTAGCTCTGCTCTGTCTTTATCAAAACGCATACGATGCTTATAGTGCGTTTCATCGTCGATTAGTGTGCCGTACATGGCACTCGCACTAATACTGCCTTGTTCTAGCTGGTATTCAACAGAACCATTTAAACCGTAAGTTTCACGAGTTCCGGTGTAATCTCTTAGCTCTAAACGATAAATTCCTAAACCATCATTTCCTCTACGAGGCTCAAAGTTATCTGTTGCCCAGTCCCGTTGCCAAGCTGTTGCGTTAATTAAAAAACCTAATTTGTCATTTAAGATGCGATCGCCATAAAGTAAGTTGGCAGAGTAGTTATTTCCATCAGCTAGTTCATTTTGACCGAGTGCTAAATTGGCATTAAATACAAAATCATCAGGTGCTTTTTTGGTTATAAAGTTAACGTTACCACCAATAGCATCTCCCTCCATTTCTGGCGTTAATGCTTTTGATACCTCAACAAATTCAATAAGCTCACTCGGGAAAAAGTCAAACGCAGTGGCGCGGCTGGTGGTTTCTTCTTCTGCAGTTGGTAATCGGTTGCCATTGATTGTTGCAGAGCTCCACTGCGCAGGTAAGCCGCGAACAGCAACAAATCGGCCTTCGCCTTGATCGCGTTCTATAGAAACACCAGAGATGCGTTGAACTGCTTCAGCTGCGTTACGGTCTGGCAACTTACCGATGCCATCAGCTGAAATAACATTTTTAATATTTTTAGCATTTTTTTGGCTATTGGCCGCAGCCATTTCACCACGTTGAATTTGACCAACAGCAACGACTTCTTCAATGGTGTTAGCTGAATTATCCATCACAATAGGAGACAGTAATTTAACTTCATTGTTGCTTATCTCAACATCCACAATCTGGCTGCTATAACCCATATACGAAACTTCAAGTTGGTAGCGACCTGCATCTAATTTAGCAAGCTCAAACTTACCATCATAATCAGTCACTGTTGATTGATTTGTGCCAACGACTTTAACCAAAGCACCTGGCAAGCGATTACTATGATCTGTGATAGAGCCTTGAATTTTTGCATCAGTGGCAAAAGCGCTATGCGCTGATAAAAATGGGTAGCTGCACAAAAAAACAGCTGTGCTGAGTGTACGTCGTTTAATCATCTGTTGAGCCTCTTATTTTTAAATTTATCTGGACTAGACCAGATTTGTTGCAGACAATAATAGAGAGGCTTTTTTACAAAGATGTGACGGTTTTTTATTTTTAATATTAAAAAAGGGTCAAATGACCCTTTTAGGTAAGTTATAGAGACGTGCTTATAGAAATTGGCACATCTTGATATTGTTTTATTTTATCAAGCAAGGTGACCAAGGTTTTGTGGCTGCTTTGCTCACTTGCTGTTACTTGCACATTGGTCATTTCAAACTGTGCGGCAAATAACGCAAGGTTAGCGATTATCTGCTCTGGTGTGATAAGCCGGTTTGCAAAGTAAATACTGTCGTTTTCAGTAATAGTAAATTGCGCTTGTTTTTTAGGGTTTTCAAGACTTGGTTTTGCTAAAGGGCGATTGACTTCAATAGCGCGCTCTTTAACAAATGAGGTTGTGACGATAAAAAATATCAGCAAGATAAACACAATATCGAGCATTGGAGTCATATCTACATCAGCGTTTGCAGTGGTTTTTTTATGTTGTTTCACCATAATTAGGTCCTTGTTGTTTTTGACCAAGCCACAAAAGTTACGATTAAGTGGACTAGCCATAGACGTGATTAATACCACGGATTATTTTTAAAATGCTGGGCGCCACAGCAGTTTTTAGGATCCTAAATTTAAAGTTAGCAGCTTTTAAAAAAACGGTAGTTAAATAAATATTCTAAGTTTATTAAATGTTTGTAGCGTTTTTGTAGGTAAAAATATTTATTAGCTTTGATGAAATGATTTTCAGGTTAGTCAGGTCATTTTTGTTGGAACTAAGTTTAAAGGATGGATAAATGCTAAAAATTAAGTCTTTAGTTTGTGCTATGTGCCTTGTATTACCAACAGCAAGTTTTGCCGAACAACCAGTAAATGGGCAAGATTTTATAAATTTATTTGAGAAGCTGTCAGGTAAGCAGCCCGGTATCAGAAAAGGTCACGCCAAAGGGGTGTGCGCTGTTGGCACATTTACACCTAATCAAGCAGCAAAACAGTATTCAATCAGCCCTTTATTTAACGCACCGTCAAAAGCAAATATTCGTTTTTCTATGGGTGGTGGTAACCCTCATGCTGATGAAACATCACGTTCTCCACGCGGAATGGGGGTGCAGTTTGTGCTAGAAAATGGTGATGTGCATAATATTGCAGGGCTTACTACGCCAGTATTTGCAGGGAACAGCCCAGAAGCATTTTTTGGTTTGCTAAGTACCTTAGTACCTGACGAAAAAACAGGTCAAATCGATTTTGCGAAAGTAAAAGCATACAGAGAACAAAACCCGAGTACCTTAGGACAATTTAATTGGCTACAAAGTCATAACCCGCCAGCATCGTATGTGTCTTCGCGTTATTTTGGTGTGCATACCTTTTACATGGTTGATGAAAAGGGCGCTAAACATGCCTTTAGATGGACCATGGTGCCAGAAGAGCCAGAACAGGTGCTAACAGAAGAGCAAATGAAAACCTTCCCTAAATCATTTCTGGCTAAGCGACTTGAAGAAGATTTAGCAAAAGGGAAGGTTCATTATCGTTTTCAAGCTGAATTAGCTGAGCCGGGTGATACATTAACTGACCCTTCAGTGCAATGGCCTGCGGATCGCAAAACAATTAATTTAGGAAAACTCACCATAGAATCAACAGGTGAGTCAGGCTGCGATCTTACTAATTATGACCCAAACCTGTTGTCTAAAGGCTTTATGCCAAGTGATGACAAAGTACTTAAACTACGCTCAACAGCTTATGCGATTTCATTTGCAAAGCGTTTGACGGGTAAATAAGTCTTAAATGTATCTGTCAGGTTTGATTAAAAGGAATTAATAAATCTGACAGGTATGTATGAGTGAGAAGCAGACTGCCGGCTAAACTCGTTTTTGGACAGAATGTATGGTACGCCCCGTTTTGCAAGTTAATAACTAAAAATAACGGAGATGG